>NZ_JAGSTV010000015.1:0-142743 GCF_018148075.1 Burkholderia sp. AU19243 | reverse complement strand
TCGCGCGTCGTTTGTGCAAGCGCGTCGCAGATCTGCTGCTGACGGCCGGCGCTGTGCGCGCCTGCGCGCTGCCATTCGTCCCCGAGCTTCGCCGCCATCGCCGCAAGCGATTCGTTCCACGCGGACAGGCGTGCTTCGTCGCGTGCGGCGAGTTGCGTTTGCAGCCCCGCGTGCGAATCGCGGATCGTCGACAGCAGCTCGTTCGAGCGTTGTTCGAACGCCGACGCTTGTGCAGCGAGATCGCGCGTCGTTTGTGCAAGCGCGTCGCAGATCGCCTGCTGACGGTCCGCGTTGTGTGCACCCGCACGCTGCCATTCGTCGCCGAGCTTCGCGGCGATCGCGGCCAGCGACGCATGCCACGCGGCCAGACGTTCGTCGTCGCGCGCGGCCAGTTGCGTCTGCAACTGCGCGTGCGACTCGCGCATCTCGGCAAGCGCCGCGCCCGAATGCCGCTCGAAGGTCGCGGCGGCTTCGCCCAGCGCCTTCGCATGCTGGCCGGCCAGCGTCTCGCCGACCTGCTCCTGGCGCGCCAGCGCGTCGCGCCACGTATCGGACAGGCGGCTTTCGGTCGATTCGAGGCGTGTCGCGACGCCGTCGAGCAGGTCCGTCGAACGCTGCGCGAACGTGTCGGTGAACTGGCCAAGCGTCGTTTTCAGCTGGTGCGCGGCGGCTTCGTTCGCGTGGCGCTGCTCATCGAGCGCACGGTGCCAGACGGTCGTCACGTTCGCGGTCGTTTTCTCGAAGCCGTCGGTCAGGCCGTCGAGCTGTCGCTGAACGGCGCCCGTCACGGTGTCGCGCAGCGCGGCCATTTCCTGCGTCAGCCCGGCCATCGTCGCCGCGACGACCGGCTGCAGCGCGGCGCCGGCGACGCGCGCGCTTTCGGCCGCGCTCTCCTTCAGCGCGTCGCCGACGTTCGACGCGAGCCCCGCATAAGCGCGCTCCGTGCGATCGAAGAACGCCTGCTGGCTCTCGATCTGGCGCTCGTGCAGCGCGATGCTGCGCGCCTCGAGCGTCGTCATCATCGTCTGCAGCCGATCGACCAGTGCGGGCATCACGTCGGCCTGGCGCTGCAGCAGCCGGAACGATTCGTCGCGCTGATGCGCGGACGAATGCACGCGCAGCGTCGTCGCGAGCTTCGCGTCGAGCTGCTGGCCCGCGTCGAGCCGCTCGCGGCGCACGAGCGCGGACAGCAGGCCAAGCATCGCGGACGTCGCGACACCCGCGATCGACGTGCCAAACGCGAAGCCGAGCCCCTTCACCGGTGCGATCAACGAAGCGCGGATCGCATCGAGATCGGTCGCACTTTCGAGCGCGGCGCCGGTGCCCTTCAGCGTCACGACCATCCCGAGCAGCGTGCCGAGCATCCCGAGCAGGACGAGCAGGCCGACGAGGTATGGCGTCAGCGACGGGCCCGGCAGCGCGACGCGCGCGCCGTCGATGCGCGCACGCACGGCGCCGCGCAGCCCCGGGTGCAGCGTATCGAGCCACGCGTCGAGCTTCGCCGGCGGCTCGGTCAGGCCAGCCACCGCGCGCGACAGCGTGGCGGTGGCCTGCCGGTAGCGCAGCAGCTCCCATGCACCGGCGACGTAGCACGCGCCGATCAGCAGCGTGACGGCCGTCGCGAGCGGGTTCGTCGCGACATAACCGGCGCCGATCCAGCCCACTGCGAGCAAACCGGCGATGAAGACAACGAGATCAAGACGAATTCTGGACATAGCGTATCGATTAACAGGTGCGAAGGGCCGCGAGCAGCCCGTCTACCGTTTGGAACCGGACTTCGAGTTCGGCGAGCAGGATGCTTTGCATCTCGTCGCGAAACGTGTCGAGCCACGTGCCGGGCACGATCGCCGCGGCCGGCGGTGCGGCGGCGTCGCCATCGGCGCCAGCCGCCGCTTGCGCAGCGACGAGCGCCTGCCGCTCCGCGTCGCGCAGCCGCTCGAAACGCGCGCCGAGCAGTGCGGGCACCGCGGACAGCAGGCTGCGCTCGCGCGCGCCGAGCACGCGCTCCATGATCGCGTCGAGCGTCGCGAGCCGAGCCATCCCGGACGAACGCGCGGCGAGCGCGACCCGCAGACGGCCGCGCAACTGGCCGATCGCGGTCTCCATCTCCTGCTGCAGGGACAGACAGCTCTGCCGGAACTCCGCGAAGTCGGCCATATCGGCAGGCGGCGGCGGCAGCTCGCCGGGACGCCGCCGCGTGCGCGGCCGGTGGGCGGCCGTGATCGCCTGGGCGAGATCGTGGCGCACGCGTGCGCAATCGCGCTCGGCATCGTAACCGCGCACGCCGGCCGCGACGCCGGGCGGGCTAGCGCTCAGCGCAGACGACAGCGTGATCGCGTCGGTCCAGCCAAGCCACTGGCTCAGGCGGTCCGACAGCGTTTGCGGGGATTCGGCGACGTCGGCGTCGGTCAGGCGCGCGAGCAGCCGGACGAGCGTCGGCCCGCTCAGCGCAGGGCGCGGAGGTGCTTGCACCATGCTGCAAACCGTCAAAAAAGGCAGCAGTTTACACGTCGCCGGGCGGTCGGCCTCAGAATCGGCGAAGCGGCTGGGCGTCGCCCGCCGCGCAACCGGCGCGAACGCCCGCCGCACAAGGCTTGCACGGCCGCGTGCCGAGGCCGCGGCACAGCCGGCGGCGGCTCGAACGCCCGCAGCACCGCCGGCTGCACCGAAGCGGCCGCGTCGCGCTTCGGCACGCAGCCATCCGGCCATGCTCGATAAACCGCGATTCCGTCGCGGACCTGCGGTACCATCGCGACACCCGCCGCGCGATCGCGCCCCCGATGCGGGCCCGCGCCGCCCGGCTGCCGGCGGACGGGCCGCCGGACGCATCGCGGATATCCGGCCGATATCCGCGGGTGGCAGGCAGCGTCCCGCGAACGGGTGCCGCCGCCCATGACAACGAAAGACCAACAAGAGACGGGCCTGCCCGAACGCACACGATGCTCTCCGACTTCGTCGCGCGCCTGCGCGAGCGCTTCAGCAAACCGCCGACCCAGCAGGACTTCGCCGAGCGCCTGATCGCCGCATTGCGGGCGACCGGCGACACGCGGGAGTGGCTTCACGACGACGACAAGGGCCGTCTCGTACAGGCCGACGCGCCATCGAACATCATCAACCTGCACAACCTGTTCCGCGACTACGCGGGCGCGACGCCGGCCGAACGCGAAGCGACGCTCAAGCGCCAGGCGAGCGCGATGATGCAGCACGAGATTCCGTCGGACTTCGCCGAGGTCCGTACGCGTCTGCGCCCGGTGATACGCAGCGCGACCGAGCGAGGCGTCGTCGCGTTGCAACTCGCCGGGCAGCCCGCCGCGTCCGAAGTCGCGTTCCGGCCGCTGTGCGAGAACCTGGAGATCGGCATCGCGTACGACGGCGAATTCAGCGTCGCGCGGCTAACCACTGCCCGGCTCGCCGAATGGGGCGTGAGCTTCGACGAAGCGTGCGACATCGCGATCGACAACCTGCGCGGCGTGTCGTCTGCGCCATGGGCGGCGCTGCGCGACGGCGTGTTCCTGTCGCAGTTCGGCGATTACTACGACGCCGCGCGGCTGCTGCTGACCGATCTGCTGCACCGCCAGCCGATTTCCGGCGCGCCGGTCGTGATGGCGCCGAACCGCGCGGTGCTGCTGCTCACCGGCGACCGCAACGCAGCCGGCCTCGCGACGATGGCAGAACTGGCCGAACAGGCACGCGCGCAGCCGCGCCCGCTGCCGCCGCTGATGCTGCGCTGGGACGGTGCCGCGTGGCGCAACTTCGTGCCGGCGGGGCTCGAAGCGAAGCTGCACGCGCTGCGCGTGGACGAACTCGCCGGCGACTACCAGGATCAACGAACGCTGCTGGACGATCTGAACAAGCGCAACGGCGTCGACATCTTCGTCGCGAGCTACACCGTGTACCGGCGGCAGAACGGCGAGCTGTTCAGCGTCGGCGTGTGGAGCGAAGGGGTGCCGACGCTACTGCCCGATACGGACATCGTCGTGCTTTACCGGGAAGCGACGCGGCAGTCGGCCCACGTGCCGATGGCGGAACTGCGGCACGCGTGCGGCGACCTGATGACGGCCACCGCGCATCAGCCGGTGCGGTATGAAGTGACGGCATTTCCGGACGAAGCGCGGTTCGCGGCGCTGCTCGCGCGGTTTCCGGCAACCTGACGCGACGCAAGCTTGCGCGGCGCGCGCACCGGATGGAGCGGCCGCAGACGCGCGCGGCCGCCATCGGCCAGACCGATCGGCCGTGGCGGCATGCCGTTGACGAATGAAACCGAGTATCGGGTTCGCGGCGCCCCGCCCGCCGTCAGATGCCAGCTTTCGGCGCGTTCAGGATCAGCCGCAACCCGAGCAGCGCGATCGCGCCCGCCGCGACGCGGTCGACCCACTTCTTCGCACGCAGGTAGAGCTCGCGCGGCCGGCGGGTGGAGAAACACAGCGCGACGATCGTGTACCAGCCGAATTCGACGCCGAACACGAGCGGCGGCAGCGCCAGGTAGCACCACAGCGGCGGATGCTGCGGCAACAGCGCCGCGAAGATGCTGCCGTACCAGATCGCCGTCTTCGGGTTGCTCAGCTGCGTCGTGAGGCCGGTCCAGAACGACTTGCGTGCGCTGCCGCCGACGGCCGCCTGCGGATCGTCCATCGCGATCGGCCGGTCGGCGCCGCGCCAGATCTTCGACGCCATGTAGATCAGGTACGCGCCGCCCGCGAGCTTGAGCGCGACGTACAGCCATTCGACCGCCTGCAACAGCGTGTACAGCCCGGCCAGCGCGACGCCGCCGAACGCGATTCCGCCGACGCCCATGCCGAGCGCGGTCGCGAGCCCGTCGCGGCGCGACAACCCGATCGCGTTGCGGGCAACCAGCACGAAGCTCGGGCCCGGAATCATCGCGCCGAGCCACAGCGCAGCCAGGATGGCGAGTACGGCAGCCGATGCAGTCATCGAAGTCTCCTTGATCAGCGACGCCGAAGCGCCGGCGCCTGCGGGGCGGATCGCAACATTGTCGCGTCGCGTTGCGTCGATTTCCGACGATGAAGCCATTGATTCTGGCACGCTTCGCGGGCGGCCGAAAGCAGCCGGGTTCTGCCATGCCGGCCGCCGCCCCGCCCGTTCGCCCAGCCAGCCGCGATCGATATCCGAGCCGCCCGCTATCCGGGGCCGCCGCCGCGGTCGAAGCGATCTTCCGCGAGTACTTCGCGAGCCCGGGCGTCAGCCACGCAGCATCGCGCGAAGCCGCGCGTCCGGCACTCGCACGCACCGGCCAACGGGTCTACCATAGTCGCTCGTCGCCGTTCCGGCGCGCGCCGCTGCGGCACGCGGCTTGCGCGTTCCCGTTCCCACGTTGAACCAGCGCAGGAGGACGTCATGACGCAACACTTCGACGCGATCGTCATCGGCACCGGCCAAGCCGGGCCGCCGCTTGCGGCGCGGCTCGCGGGCGCCGGCATGAAAGTCGCGATCATCGAGCGCGGCCGCTTCGGCGGCACCTGCGTGAACACCGGATGCATCCCGACCAAGACGCTGATCGCGAGCGCCTACGCGGCGCAGCTCGCTCGGCGCGCGCAAGAGTACGGCGTGTCGGTCGGCCCGGTCAGCGTCGACATGAAAGCGGTGAAGGCGCGCAAGGACCGGGTGTCCGGCCGCTCGAACCACGGTGTCGAGCAATGGGTGCGCGGCCTCGACAACACGTCCGTGTTTCAGGGTCATGCCCGCTTCGAGCGCCCGAATGCCGTGCGCGTCGGCGATGAACTGCTCGAGGCCGAGCGCGTCTTCATCAACGTCGGCGGACGCGCGCAGATTCCGAAGATGCCGGGCCTCGACTCGGTGCCGTACCTGACCAACTCGACGATGATGGACGTCGACTTTCTGCCCGGGCATCTCGTGATCGTCGGCGGCAGCTACGTCGGCCTCGAATTCGGTCAGATGTACCGGCGCTTCGGCTCGAAGGTCACGATCGTCGAGAAAGGCTCGCGCCTGATCCATCGCGAAGACGAGGACGTGTCGCAAGCCGTGCGCGACATTCTCGCGAACGAAGGCATCGACGTGCAGCTCGACGCGAACTGCCTGAACGCGCGGCGCGACGGCGACGGTGTCGTGGTCGGCCTCGACTGCACCGGCGGCGGCCGCGAAGTCGCGGGCTCGCATTTGCTGCTCGCGGTCGGCCGCGTGCCGAACACCGACGATCTGGGCCTGGAACTCGCAGGCGTCGCGACCGACGCGCGCGGCTACATCACGGTCGACGATCAACTGCGCACCAACGTGCCGGGCATCTGGGCGCTGGGCGACTGCAACGGGCGCGGCGCGTTCACGCACACCGCGTACAACGACTACGAGATCGTCGCGGCGAACCTGCTCGACGGCGATCCGCGCAAGGTGTCCGACCGCATTCCCGCGTATGCGATGTACATCGATCCGCCGCTCGGCCGGGTCGGCATGACGCTCGCCGAAGCGAAGCAGACCGGCCGCCGGCTGCTGGTCGGCACGCGCCCGATGACGCGCGTCGGCCGCGCGGTCGAGAAAGGCGAGAGCCAGGGCTTCATGAAGGTGATCGTCGACGCAGACACCCATGCGATTCTGGGCGCGTCGATCCTCGGCGTGACGGGCGACGAAGTGGTGCACGGGCTGCTCGACGTGATGGCCGCCGGCGCGCCTTACACGACGATCAGCCGCGCGATGCACATTCACCCGACCGTGTCGGAACTGCTGCCCACGCTGTTGCAGGATCTGCATCCGGTGCAATGACCGATCGCGGGCCGGCGACGTCCTGCTCGCTGGCCGCACGCACGCGTTCGTCACGCTTCGAAGTATCGCGGCCGGTCGATATCGGCCAGCAATCCGGGCTGCGTCGGCGCCCAGCCGAGCAGTGCACGCGTACGCTCGCTCGTTGCGGGCGCATCCATTCCGGCGAACCTCGCGAACCAGCCGAAGTGTTCGCCGGCCTGCTCAGCCGATTTCGACACGACCGGCACGTTCAAGCGGCGGCCGATCACCGCCGCGATCTCGCGAAACGGCACGCCGGTATCGTCGACCGCGTGATAGCGCTCGCCTGCGACACCGCGCTCGACCGCGAGCCGGTATACGCGCGCCGCATCGAGCCGGTGCACGGCCGGCCAGCGATTGCCGCCGTCGCCGAGATAAGCCGACTCGCGCTTTTCTCGCGCGAACGCGATCAGCCGCGGCACGAACGCGTGGTCGCCGTCGCCGTGCACGGACGGCGGCAGGCGCACGACGGACGCGCACACGCCGCGCGCTTCCAGCGCGACGGCGGCCGCTTCGGACGCGCGCGGATAGGCAGGCGACACCGGCACGTGCGGATCGTCCTCGGTCGCCGCACGACCGGGCGCGACGAGCGCGAGGCCCGACGTGACCAGCAGCGGCCGCGCCGACCCGGCGAGTACCGCGCCGATCGTGTCGATCGCGCGGCGATCGAGTTCGCAATTTTCCGCGAAGCGCGAGAAGTCGTGGTTGAATCCCGTGTGGATGACCGCGTCGGCGGCCTCGGCGCCCCGCGCAAGACTCTGCAAATCCTCGAGCGACCCGCGATGGACGTCGGCGCCCGCTGCCGCAACTGCCGCCGCGGCCACGTCGGAACGCGCGAGGCCCAGCACCGAATGCCCGGCCGCGACGAGTTCGGCGACCACCGCGGAGCCGACGAAACCCGACGCTCCCGTAACGAAGACACGCATGTTCGATACCTCCGGATGAATTGGAGGCTTACTATCTGTCGACCGTCGTGCGCCGTGAAGACGTGACGGTTTACCGGTAAACGAACTAACAGGCTATGGCAGACGCATCCGACAACCTGCTCGGCGCATACCTGCGGGATCGCCGCGAGAAACTCGACCCGGCCGCGCTGGGGCTGCCCGTCGCGCGCCGCCGCACGCCGGGCCTGCGGCGCGAGGAAGTCGCGCAACGCGCGAACGTGAGCGCGGCTTGGTACACGTGGCTCGAACAGGGGCGCGGCGGCGCACCGTCGGCCGACGTGCTCGACCGGCTCGCTCGCGCGCTGCTGCTCAACGACGCCGAACGCGAGCACCTGTTCCTGATCGGCGTCGGCCATCCGCCGGAAGTCCGGTATCGCGCGAGCAACGGCGTGACGCCCGGTTTGCAGCACGTGCTCGATTCGCTCGAGTCGAGCCCCGCGATCGTGCGCACGGCGACGTGGGTCGTCGTCGCGTGGAACGACGCGGCCGCCGCGACGCTCACCGACTACGCGACGCTGCCGCCGCCCGCGCGCAATATCCTGCGGCTGATCTTCGGCGATGCCGGCGTGCGCCATGCGCAACCGAACTGGGAACGCGTCGCGCGATTCGCGGTAGGCGCGTTTCGCGCCGACGTCGCGCGCTGCGGTGCGACGCAGGCAGTGCAGGCATTCGTCGACGAGATGCGTACGACGAGCGCCGAATTCGACGCGATGTGGCGCAGCCACGACATCCATTCCCAGCACGAAGGAACGAAGGAAATCCGCCATGCGCAGGCCGGCCGGATCGCGCTCGAATACTCGGCGTTCTCGGCGATCAGCCATCCCGATCTGACGCTCGTGGTGTTCACGCCTGCGACGCCGGCCGATCGTGCACGGATCCGGATGCTGGTCGCAACACGTGACGCGGCACGGCAACCGCACGCGCCGGCTGCCTAGGCGCGCGCGGCGCCATCGCAATCCGCACTGATTACCAGTCGAATATTTAATTTTCCTCTGGACGGGCGCGCCTTTACCCTTTCGGCATCGCATCACAGGGCCACGGCCCGTCCTCTGGAGCATTCCGATGACCGAATCCGGCACCGCGCAAGCCGTTTCCCGCACGCGCGCGGCTTCCGCGTCCCGCAGCGCGCTCTTACTGCTGGTGCTGGCCGGTCTCAACCTGCGCCCGTTCCTGACCGCGTTCGGCCCGGTGCTCGATGTCGTGCGCGCCGACACCGGCCTCGGCTTTCGCGCGGCCGCGCTGCTGACTACGCTGCCGTTCGTGCTGATGGGCGTCGTCGCCGGCATCGGCGTGCGGCTCGCGCGGCGCGTCGGCGAACCGCGCGCGATGCTCGCCGCGCTCGCACTGATTGCAGCCGGCTGCAGCGCACGCCTGTGGGCCGGCAGCAGCGCGGACCTCGTCGTGACGGCGATCGTCGCGGGCGCGGGCGTCGCGGTAATCCAGTCGCTCGCGCCGGGCCTCGCGAAACGCTGGTTCGTCGACCGGCTGCCGCTCGCGATGGGCCTCTATTCGGCGGCGCTCGTCGGCGGCGGCGCATTCGGCGCGGTCGCGAGCCCGTGGCTCGCCACGCACGGCGGCTGGCGCCTGTCGCTCGCCGTATGGGCGCTGCCCGCGCTCGTCACGCTCGCACTGTGGCGCGCGAAGGCGCCGTCCGATGCGGTGAATGCGCTGCCGGCAGCGGCGCGCGTGAGCGCGTTCGTCCGCATTCCGCGTGCGTGGCAGCTCGCGCTGTTCTTCGGCTTGAGCAATAGCGGTTACGCGAGTCTCGTCGCGTGGCTGCCCGCGTTCTATCAGAGCGTCGGCATGAGCGCGCAGGCAAGCGGCAATCTGCTCGCAGGAATGGCGCTGCTCCAGGCGGCTGGCGCGCTCGCGATGCCGCTGCTCGCGAAACGTTCGTCCGATCGCCGCCCCATGCTGTGGCTCACGCTCGCATTGCAGGCCGCAGGCTTCGCCGGGTTCGCAACGATGCCCGCGTTCGCGCCGTGGCTCTGGGTCGCGAGCGTCGGCCTGGGACTGGGCGGTTTCTTCTCGATGAGCCTGATCGTCACGCTCGACCATTTGCCCGATGCGCGGTTCGCGGGCGCGCTCGCCGCCTTCGTGCAGGGCGTCGGCTTTCTGACCGTCGCGGCGAGCCCCTGGCTGATCGGCTGGCTGCGCGACGCGGGCGGCGGCTTCGCGATCGCATGGTGGATGCATGTCGGCGTGGTCGCGGCGATGGCCGCGCTCAACGCTGCGTTCTCGCCGGCCGGCTACCGGCGCAGCATGGCGCGCATGGCGGCCGCCGCGCACCGGCACTGACTCACCGCATTTCCCGGTCTTCGCGAGCGCCTGCACCACCGGGCGCACGTCCAGCGGCCCGCGCATGGCCGGGCGCGGGCCGTCACGCCAGCACATATCAGCGCATCGCGAAGAAATACTTCTCATTCGACATTTACAACTGAACCGGCAGCGCAACCGGCGGCAGCCGGCCGCACGTACCAGCTGGCGTCGCACGAGTGCGGCGCCCGTTTGCATTGGCGAGCCACCGATTCCTTTTTGCTCGACGTGCCGCGCAATGGCGTCGAACAAACGTATGACGATGGCATTGTCGGCGGCGTGCGCGCGAACGGCGCGACGATACTCGCACGCTGCATGACCGGTGCGGCCGGGCTGCGAGCGAGGTCCCGCACCGCGGCGCATGGGCGAAGAAGCATGAACGGGCGTTGACGGGAACGCGGTTTGCGCGTTTCCGCCGCTCGCATTCCTTGGGACCGCGAGTGCGCATCGCTCTGCGGCTGCGATGCGTGCCGGGCTCGCCTGCGCCGCATCCAATAATGAAGGAGACGCAGTCATGGACGATACGAATGGATATCGGCGCTACGATCGCCGCCGTTTTCTCGCCGGAGTTGCCGCGGTGGCCGGCAGCGTCGCGCTGCCGGGCTGCGGGGGCGGCGGCGACGGCGACATATCGAGCCCGGACGGCAACGCGGCCGCACCGTCGATCGGCGACACGCCCTCGCCTAACGCGGGCAACCGCTACAGCCTGCCGCGGCCGGCGCTGCCCGACCCCGCAAGTTCCGGCATCGACCATATCGTGCTGGTCACGATGGAGAATCGTTCGTTCGATCACTACCTGAGCTGGGTTCCGGGCGCCGAGGGCATGCCCGCCAACCGGCAGTTCAAGGATGCGTTCGGCGCGACGCACGCGCCCTTCGCGCTCTCGGCCGATCCCGCGTACGGCTATCAGGCGTGCGCGTACCACGATCCGAACCACACGTACCAGGGCGGCCGCACACAATTGGCTTCGGGCGAGATGAACGGCTGGCTCCTCACGCCGGGCACGAGCCTGACGCAGGGCGATCTGCTGCCGATCGGCTACTACACGCAGGCGGACCTGCCGTTCTTCAGCGCGGTCGCGAGCAGCTACACGATCGGCGACTTTTACTTCACCGGCATCCTGGCCAACACGTTTCCGAATCGCATTTACCTGCACAGCGGCGCCACGGATCGTCTCACCGACTCCGTGGACACCTCGTCGCTCCGCACGATCTGGGACAACCTGAGCGACGCCAAAGTCGATTGCAACTACTACTATCACGACGTGCCGTTCACCGCGCTGTACGGTACGCGCCATGTTGGCATCTCGCACCCGTTCTCGTCATTCCTGTCGGACGCGGCAGCGGGAACGCTGCCGTCGTTCTGCATGGTCGA
This sequence comes from Burkholderia sp. AU19243, assembly GCF_018148075.1. Lineage (NCBI taxonomy): Bacteria > Pseudomonadati > Pseudomonadota > Betaproteobacteria > Burkholderiales > Burkholderiaceae > Burkholderia > Burkholderia sp. AU19243. The sequence goes on along the minus strand of NZ_JAGSTV010000015.1, from coordinate 131,359 downwards.
CCCGGCATTCGCGGGCGAGCAGGAAGGGACGTCCGCCGACGACCATCCGCATGCGGACATCCGCAACGGCCAGGCATTTCTGAACCAGGTGTATGACGCGCTGCGCACGAGTCCCGCGTGGAGCCGCACGTTGATGATCGTCGTGTACGACGAATGGGGCGGCTTTCTCGAGCACGTCGTACCGCCGACCCGGCCGATCAGCAACAACGAGCTGGCACTCGGCAACGACGGCAAGCTCGGCTGTCGCGTGCCGCTTGCACTGCTCGGTCCGCGTGTCCGCGCGGGCACGGTAACGCGCTATCCGTTCGATCCGAGTTCGATTCACGCGCTGCTGCAGTGGCGCTTCGGACTGAAGCCGCTCGGCGTGCGCGGCAGCGATCCGGCAACCTTCAATCTCGCGTACGCACTCGATCTGGGCGGCGCACCGCGCACGGACGCGCCGGCGTTCTCGGTCGCGCAGGGGCCGTTCGCGGGAGCGTGCGCAGGCGCCACCGCACCTTCGCCGTCCAGCTCGGTATCCGGCGTCGATCCGGCGAAAATGGCGGCCAATCCGACCGCCGAACGTTTCTCGGAATTGCGCGCGAAGGCGGCGGCGCTGGGGTTCCAGACCGGCAGCTGATTTCGCGCGTGCGCGGCAGCTGCGATCGTATCCGGTGCGGCTGTCCGCGCACCGCCGCACGAATGCGCCGCGCGCACTGCGTCTCTTCGTCTTTCCTTCAGGCAGGCGCTTTCACGTACGGCGCGCGTTCCGTCCGGCGCTGCGACTGCGCGGAAATCGCCGGCCGATAACCGGGCGCACCAAGCAGTTCCGGTGCATGCCGGGCGGCGATGCGCACCCGACGCCCCGCGCGTTGCCGTTTCCCGGAACGACGCGTTCGTTCCCCCGTTCCCGGATCCCGAACATCCTCGTGTCGCGCACGCTCAGATCGACGTCGCGTGCAGACAAAACCGTTCGCCCGCGCGTGCCGTTATCCCGTACGCAATCCCGGCGCCCCGCACTGCGATGCGGCGCCGCTCGTCGTTCGTGATCCGGAATTCATATCCGCCGTCGGTCGCCCTTCGGGCCGCCGGCAAGGGAACGTCATGCGAAAACTCACCATCCGCGGCGGACTCGTCGCGACTATCGCCGGCTATACGACGCTGCTCGTGCTGGTCGTCGCCGCGTGCATTGCCGCGCTCTACGCCGGCAACAACTCGCTCGAGGCGATGTACCGCGACGACACCGCGTCGCTGCTGCACCTGAAAACCAGCTCCGAGCGCATGCTCGTGCTGCGCGAGCGCGTGAGCGACGTCGCGCAGATCATCAGCGCCGGACAGCCCGCGAAGACGGAAATCGCGCAGCTGCACACGCTTCTCAAGCAAAGCAACGACGAACTGGATGCGTACGCGCGGCTGCATGCACGCGACGCCGACGAGCAAACGCTGTTCGATACGCTGCAGAGCCGGCGCCGCACGCTGCTCGACCAGGTATTCCTGAAGGCGATGTCGCAGCTGGACCAGGACAATTCGTTCGACTTCCTCGACACGCACCGCAACACGCCGCCCGCGCTCTTCACCGCGTACCAGGATGCGATCGACGCGCTCGAAGCGTTCCAGGTCGCGCGCCAGAAGGCGCGCTACGACGCGGCCGGCGAGCGTTTCCACCGGATCGTGTGGGCGATGGCGGCCGTCGCCGCGTTCGCACTGGTGATCGGCTTCATTGCGCAGCGCGTGCTCGCGAAGGCGATCATCGCGCCGATCCATCTGGCCGTCGCGCAGTTCGACAGGATCTCGAAAGGCGACCTGACCGGCACTGTCGCCATTCGTGGCGAAAACGAAATGGCGTATCTGCTGGGCGCGTTGAAGCGGATGCAGGACGGTCTCGTCGAAACCGTCACGCAGGTGCGCGCGAGCACGGAGACGATCGTCGGCGACGTGCGCACGATCGCGAGCGGCAACGTCGATCTGTCCACGCGCACGGAGCAGCAGGCCGTGTCGCTGCAGCAGGCGGCGGCAAGTGTCGAGCAGCTGACCGCGACCGTACGCCAGAACGCGGACAACGCACGCGACGCCCGCACTTACGCCGAAGGCGCCGCCGGGATCGCGACGCGTGGCGGAGATGCGATGCAGCGCGTCGTCGAAACGATGTCGTCGATATCGAACAGCTCGGCGCGCATTTCCGGCATCGTCGGCGTAATCGAAAGCATCGCGTTCCAGACGAACATCCTCGCGCTGAACGCCGCCGTCGAAGCGGCGCGCGCCGGCGAACAGGGGCGTGGTTTCGCGGTGGTCGCCACGGAGGTGCGCGGGCTCGCGCAGCGTTGCGCGTCGGCCGCGAAGGAAATTCGCGAACTCATCGGCGATTCGACGCAACGCGTCGAAGACGGCAGCAGCCTCGTCGCGCTCGCCGGCGCAGCGATGACGGAACTCGTCGCGGCGGTCGAGCGCGTGAACGCGATCATGGGCGAAACGAGCATCGCGTTCGACGAGCAAACGTCCGGCATCGAACAGGTGAATGCGGCCGTGATCCAGATGGAGCAGACGATGCAGCGCAACGCCGCGTTGGTCGAAGAGGCCGCTGCCGCGGCGCTGTCGCTGGAAGATCAGGGCGCGCGGCTCAGCGACGCAGTCGCGCAGTTCAGGCTGCGCGAAAGCGCGGCGGCATGACGCGCGCGGCAGCCCGACATGTTCGCGCGCCGGCGCGACCGCACGTCGCGACATCGGGCCGCAGCGCGGTGCCGTGACGGCGGCATGCGGATCGGCAGGCGGGCGGCTTGCGGCTACGCGGCCCGTGCCAACAGGTCCGTCGCGAACGACTTCGCGTGCGCGACCGCTTCCTGTGCATCGGGAAATACGCCGAGCTCATCCCAGCGCTCTTCGGCCGCGTAGGTGCCTTTCACGGGAAGCGCACGCTGAACGCGCAGTTGCGCCGCGAAGCGGCCGTCCTCCAGCACGCGGGCCGTCGCAATGATGCGGTGCGGCGGACCGGCTCGCTCCGGCTGAATCAACTCGACGGGACCGCCTGGCACGCCGACCTCCATCAACTCGTTCCGGGCCTTGCAGTCCGGGCAGTAAAAGCACCACCCGGCGTCTTCGTGACTGGCCTTGACTTGCCCGCGAGCCAGCACGGCACGGCATTCAACGTTTTCACAGATGAACGGCATAGCAGTCTCCGGAGTTGTTTGACGGAAATCCTAGCACGCCCCGTCAACGGAGATAGCAAAAAAACCGCCCCTATTGGGGCCGGCCGCGCCGACCGGCCGCCGTGCGAAGCACCGCGAGCGCGACAGCGCTCAGTAGCGGCTACGCCGCCACAGCGTCTTCGGCGCGTCGAGCAGATGATGCAGGCCGCTGCGCTCGATCATCGTGTCCGCTACCGTCATCACGCGTTCGAGAATCTCGCCTTCGTCGACCGACAGAACACGGCGATCCTCCATCAGCACGCGCCCGCCGACCATCGTCATGCACACGTCGGCCGCATTCGCGAAACACGTGACGCGGTGCACGGGCATGTTCATCGGCATCATGTGCGGGCGGAACAGGTCGACGAGGATGACGTCGGCGAGCTTGCCGGCTTCGAGCGAGCCGATCTCGCGATCGAGCGACAGGGCCTTCGCCGCATCGATCGTCACCATCTCGAGCACCTTGCCGTGCGGCAGCACGTCGGGGTCGCGGAAATGGCGGCGATGGTAGTGCATGCACTGCCACATGTGACGGAACATGTCGTAGCCGCGATCGGGCGCCGCGCCATCCGATGCAATCGCGACCGTCACGCCCGCATCGATCAGCTCGGGCACCGGGCAGCGGCCGATGATCGACATGATCGCACTCGGATTGTGAACGATCGCTGTACCCGTCTCCACGCACGCGGCGACGTCGTCGTCGGTCAGATCGATGCTGTGCGACATGAACGACGTCGGGCCGAGCAGCCCGAGCTCGCGATGTGCGAACGCGAGCGTGCCGGCGCGATGGCCGTCCTGCGTGAACGTCAGCCCGCGCTCACGCGCGAGCGCGCGATAGCGCGCCGCCTGGTCGCGAAACTCGCGCTCGTACTGTGCGAGTTCCGGATCGTGCTGCGGCCCGTACACCGGCAGCGTGAGCGCGATCCTGATCCGGCCGCCGGCATCGCCGTGGCACGCGTCGACGATGTCCTCGCACACGTCGTACATCGTGTCGAAATCGATGTCTTTCGTATCGGCGCCGTGCGGCGTGTAGCGCGTATAAGCGCGCGGCGCGGGCGGGCGCGACGGGCCGACGGCGACGATCGAGCGCGTGCCGGTGCGCACCACAGCATCGCAATGGCGCCTTGCATAGACCGGATCGTCGACGCGCATGATCGAATTGCCGCCGCCGAGCAGCGACACACCCGTCGTCACGCCGGCCTTCAGCCGCTCGAGCGCCGCAAGATGCGATTCGGTTTCCCAGAACGCCTCGTCCGATGCGCGCGTGTAGATCGTTTCGGCCGCGGCCGACCATGCATCGCCGTCCGCGCCGCCGATCGTGCGCGCGGCGCGGTAGCGCGCCTGCAGCTCCGCGGTGTCGCCGACCGCGACGATACGATCGCCGCTTACCGCAACCGCGCCGTTCCCGATCACGCGGCGCTGCGGGTCCATCGTGATTACGCAGCCGTTCGCGATCAGCGTATCGATTGCTTCGCGCCGGTCGGCGTGCCTGTCGTCGGTGGTCATCGTCTGGAGTCCTGTTTCGGTTCGAAATGATGCGAATGCCGCCGAGCGGAACAACCGCCCGGCGGCCGGCCGCAGCGGTCGTTACGCGGAGCGGGCCGGCGCGGACACCCGCGCCTTCAGCTTGCGCTGCACCGCGCTGATCGCGATGAACACTACTGCGTTCGCGACAAGCGCGACGAGCCCCGGATTGATCGACGTCAGCGTGCTCGACGCGCCGGGGAACAGCGACGCGAGCGTCACGCCGTAGTAGTTCGTCATCGCGATCACGATCGCGCCGGCCACGATCCCGGCGAAGGCGCCTTCGCGCGTACCGAACGGCCGCTTCAGAAAGCTCGACGCGAGCATCGGCACGAGCTGCGTGAGCAGGCTCGACGAGAAGATCGCGAGCGTGACGAACGTCGCGCCCCCGCGCAGCACGAAATACACGACCACCAGCGTGAAGATCGGCAGCGCGATCCGCGCGACGCGCGTTACCTGGCGATCGGTCGCGTGAGGTGCGAAGCCTTCCCGATAGATGTTGCGTGCGATCGTCGTCGATGCGTTCAGCATGATCAGCGAGCCCGGCACCAGCGCGGTCAAAAGTCCCGTGCCGCCGACGATGCCGACGAACCATGCCGGGAACGTCTGCTTCACCAGCCGCAGCAGCGCGAGGTCGGTCTGTGCGCCTTCGAGCCCTTGCACGGTCATCACGGCCGCGAAGCCGACGAGAAACAGGAACGCGATCAGCACCTGGTACAGCGGCATCAGGATCACGTTGCGGCGCAACGCGCGTTCGTCCTTCGCGACGTAGATCGCGGTGAAGCCGTGCGGGTACAGGTAGTAGCCAAGCGACGTGAGCAGGATCGTCGAGTTGTACCAGCTGAGGTTGAAACCGTGCTCGGGCATGCGCAGCAGTTCGGGATGCGCGGCGTCGATCTTCGCAAACATCTCGCCCAGGCCGCCGTAGTAGTGGATCGGCAGATACAGGCCGAGGAAGATCGCGATCGCCAGAATCAGCACGTCCTTGAAGATCGCGATGCTCGCCGAGCCGTGAATGCCAGACACGACCATGTACACGGCCATCAGCGTCGCGGCAATCCAGATCGCGGCCGCCTGCGGAATCAGCCCGTACGACATCTCCGACACGATCACGCCGAGGCCGCGAAGCTGGATCATCAACAGCGACACCATCGCGAACACGGCGACCACCGACACGAGCACGCCGATCGCGCGGCTGTCGTATTTCGACGCGAAGTAGTCGGCGAACGACACGAGCCCGCGCGCCTTCGCGTAGCGCCACACCGCAGGCAGCATCCAGTAGCCGATTACAAATGCGAGGCAGCCGTACGACAGGATGTAGAACGCGGGCACGCCCTTGCTGTAGGTCCAGCCGCTCGCACCGAGGAACGAGAACGTCGAGAACGCCTCGCCGGCCATCAGCAGGAACGTGAGCAGCGAACCGAAACCGCGCCCTCCCACTGCCCACTGTTCAAGCGTGAGCTTGCGGCCGCGCCGCGCCATCACGCCGATCGCGAGCGCGAACACGGCGAACGCCGCGATGATGATGATCGATGCATTCATCGCGCGTCTCCCGTGCGGCCGTCGCGGGCCAAGTCGCGTTCGCGTTGCCCGTCGCGCGCATCGCGTTCGTCGAGGTGGAACAGGATCGCGAGAATCGCGGCGGTGGCCGCCATCCAGAGCAGGTTCCACACGAGCAGGAACGGCAGGCCGAACAGCAGCGGCCGCACTTCGGCGAGCGCGCCGCCGGTGTACATCCCGACGAACGGCAGCGCCGCCAGCAACAGTTTGAATTTCATCGTTGACTCCTTCGGGGCACGCGTGAACGCGTCAGGACCTCAGAACTTCTGGCGAATGCCGACCACCACCGCGACCTGCGATTGCGTCGACGACGGCCCGTCGGTGCCGTCGATCCACGCGTGACCGACACCGGACGACGCCTTCTGGAAGAAGCCGTTCACGTACACGTCGGTGCGCTTCGACAGCAGGTACTGCAAGCCCGCCGACACCTGCTGATAGTGGCCGCCGTCGTCGCCGCGCGCGACCTTCGTATAGGTGTAGCCGGCTGCGGCCATCAGCGCGGGCGTGATCAGGTATCGCACGCTGCCTTCGTAGTTGCCAAAGCGCAGCGCGCCGCCCGTCGCCTGGCCGAAATTCGAACCGGTGTACAGCAGCCCGAGCGTCGCCGGCCCGATCGTGTAGCTCGCGCCGGCGCCCCAGATCTGCTGGCTCACCGCGCCCGACAAGCCGGCGCCGAACACCGATGCCGCACCCGGGTAGTAGTTGTCGGACGCGACCGCGCCCGTCGCGCTGGCCGCCGGATGGTTCACGCGCGCGTACGCCGCGCCGGCATTGAGCGGCCCGTGTACGTACGTGAGCCCGGCGCTCCAGCTGTTGTCGTTCGCGAAGCCCGTCGCGTTCGAGAACCCGTACATCAGATTCGCCTGCAGCCCGGCGATCGTCGGCGATACGTACTTGATCGCGTTGTTGGTGCGGAACGTGTTGTTGATGTCGTCGTTGTCGAACGGGTGCGTCGAGTACTGCGCGAGAAAGCTGCTCATCTGCAGCGAGCCGAGGATGTCCTGCGTCGAGTTGTACTGGCGGCCGAGCGTCACCGCGCCCCAGTTCGCGCCGCTCAGGCCGACCCACGCGGAGCGTCCGAACATCCGTCCGCCCTGCCCGAGCGCGCCGTTCGCGACGTTGAAGCCGTTCTCGAGCCGGAAGTTCGCCTTCAGCCCGCCGCCGAGATCCTCGCTGCCGATCAGGCCCCAGCGCGGCCCCGATTCGTTGCCGCCCGTGAATTGCCACAGCGCATGGCCCTTCGCGTTGTTCGCGTAGGTCACGCCGGCGTCGACGATCCCGTACAGCGTGACCGTCGACTGCGCGTGCGCGGCGCCGGCAAACGCGATCGCGATGGCGACGGCCGCGCCTCTGCGCGCGCTACGCCCGCTCCCGTCCATCGTTCGCATCATCTCCGTCATGTCGTCTCCAAACTTTCTTGTCGATGTTGTGTTGTGTTTCGTTGATGCTGGCCATACGCGCCGGTCGGCTTGTATAGACAGTGGCTGGATGGTATCCAGCCGCAATCACATCAAGAAATGAAATGTTCAACTGGCCGGCAGTTGAAAATCGAATGGAGGCGAGTAAAGCGGAGACTGCGGTGCAAGATGTACGTCGGCAAGCCAATGGAAACCATGCAGGCTCGCGGGACGCGGCGCATGTGGATCGGACGTGAATGGCTTGCGTAAGCAAGCCGACGAAACGGCGACGTGCGATGCGCTCACGCGCGTCTATGCGGTTTTCCCGGAGAGCCCGTGCATCGGCCGACGCAGCGCGGCGTCGAACGGATTCGTACGCGGGCCAATCGCATCGGCCTGGCGGCGCAACAATTCGACGACCATCGGCATCCGGTCGTCGCCGAGCCGCGACGCGAGCGTGCCGACGCTCAGCGCACCGACCGGGTAGCCGGTGCGATCGAGGATCGGCACCGCAACGCCGGCCATCCCGTCGAGCACGCCGCTGTTGCGGCCCGCGTAGCCGAGTTGCCGCACGCGTTCGATCTCGGTGCGCAGGTACACCTCGTCGAGCACGCCGTAGCCGCGAATGCGCGGCACGTTGAAGCGGATCACTTCCTCGCGCTCCGCTTCGGGCAGGAACGCGAGGATCGCGAGGCTGCCCTGCCCGACGCCGAGCGCGATGCGCCCGCCGATGTCGCCGGTAAACGAGCGGATCGGAAACGGGCCTTCGCACAGATCGAGGCACACTGCGTCGAAGCCGCTCTTCACGAGCAGGAAGATCGTCTCGCCGAGGCTCGCGCACAGCCGCAGCAGCGCAGGCCGGCACAACGTGCGCATGCTGCTCGGATTACCGGCCAGCGCGGCAAGCGCGAAGAAATCGACACTCAGTCGATACAGTTTCGATTGCTCGTCCTGCTCAACCATCCCCTCGGCGATCAGCGACTGCAGGATCCGGTGCGCGGTGCCCTGCGTGAGGCCGACCGCCTTCGCGAGGTGCGTGACGCGCACGCCGTCCTGCTGCATGCCGGCCAGTGCACGCAGAATCGCGAACGCGCGCTGCAGCATGCCGCTGCCCGGCGCGCCGGCTGCGTTCGCTGCGGCGTCGTCGTCCGGATGCGGCATGCGCACGCCACGCGACGTTCCGCGCAAAGGGGATTCCTGCATGCCGGTTCTCCTCGATGATTTCGTTCAATGGAATACGTGAAACGTCATTGTCGTCCCGCCGAAAAACGCCGGGCATCCGGGTGTGCACCGGATTGACGTGCGATTTCACGGCCCGGCCGCGCTTCATTGAACGGAACGATTTTTTGCGGGCGCGCGTATCTGTTCCACTCATCGGAATTTTTCAGAAATTCCTCTCGTTGAACAGAATTCCAAATTGACGCGCCGAAATATGGCTGGCTAGAGTCCGCGTCAATGACGCACCGGCCATCCGGTGCGCACACCCGGAGCATCCCATGTCGTTTCTCACGCTTACGGATCTGACGAAATCGTTCGGCAACCTCACCGCCGTCGCGGACGTCAACCTGTCGGTCGAGCAAGGCGAGTTCGTGTCGCTGCTCGGGCCGTCAGGCTGCGGCAAGACCACGACGCTGCAGATGATCGCCGGCTTCGTCGACGTCACGCGCGGCCGCGTCACGCTCGACGGGCGGGACATCACGCACATGAAGCCGAACCGCCGCGGGCTCGGCATCGTGTTCCAGAGCTATGCGCTGTTTCCGCACATGAGCGTGGCCGAGAACGTCGGCTTCGGGCTCGACATGCGCGGCGTCGACAAGGCCGAGCGCGCGGAGCGCATCCGCGCCGCGCTTGCGCTCGTGCGTCTCGACGCGCTCGCGCACCGTTACCCGCGCGAGCTGTCCGGCGGCCAGCGGCAGCGCGTCGCGATCGCGCGCGCGGTCGTGATCGAACCGCCGGTGCTGCTGCTCGACGAGCCGATGTCGAACCTCGACGCGAAGCTGCGCGAGGACATGCAGTTCGAACTGCGTGCGATCCAGCGCAAGATCGGCACGACGACGATCATGGTCACGCACGATCAATCGGAAGCGCTGTCGATCAGCGATCGCGTGGTCGTGATGGAGGCCGGGCGCATCACGCAGACGGATACGCCGTACCGCGCGTACGAACGCCCGGAGAACCCTTTCGTGTCGCAGTTCATCGGCAAGGCCAACCTGCTGCCCGGCACGATCGTCGCGCACGACGGCGATGCGATCCGGATCGACCTCGGCCACGATCTCGCGGAAACGGGGCGCACCGCGCATTTGCCCGCACGCGAGCGCGACGTGCGCATCGGCGATGCCGTGTCGGTTTGCATCCGTCCCGAGAAATTGCGGCTGTGCGCGCCCGGCGCCGGCCGCTTCGCCGCGACCGTCACGAGCCGCTTCTTCCTCGGCAGCCAGTGGCTGTACCGCGTCGACAGCGCGCTCGGCGAAGTGCTCGTGTGCTGCCAGAACGAAGGCGCCGAGCCGCTCGCGGAGGGTGCACCGGTCGGCGTCGACTGGCCCAGCGACGCGGTGCGCGTGATGCGCCGGGAGGCCTGAATGGCACAGCCGACCCGCCCGCTGCCGAGCGCAGCCGCAGCCGCGCCGTCCGATACCGCACCGCGCGGTGCGGCCGGCGGCCGCGCGCTGCGCGCGACGTGGCGCGCCCATGCGCCGCTGTGGCTGATGTGCGCACCCGCGTTCGCGCTGTTCGCCGCGCTCGTGCTCGTGCCGCTCGCAATGACCTTCGTGCTGACGTTCTATCGTTACGATCCGGCCACCGGCCCGATCGCCGCGTTCCACTTCGGCAACTACGCGGAAGTGCTCGGCGCGTCGTACTTCCATACGATCTTCGCGCGCACGTTCGGCATCGCCGCGCTCACGACCGCGATCTGCGTCGCGATCGGCACGCCGGAAGCATACGTGCTGTCGAAAATGCGCGATCCGTGGCGTTCGCTGTTCCTGCTCGTCATCCTCGCGCCGCTGCTCGTGTCGGTCGTCGTGCGCGCGTTCGGCTGGAGCATGCTGCTGAACACGAGCGGCCTCGTGAACCAGACGCTCGCGCTCGTCGGCCTCGGCCCGTACAAGCTCGAATACACGACGTTCGCGATCGTGATCGCGCTCGTGCACGTGATGCTGCCGTTCATGGTGATCCCGGTGTGGACCGCATTGCAGCGGCTCGATCCGCAGACCGAGCATGCGGCGCTGTCGCTCGGCGCGTCGCCCTTCACCACACTGCGCCGCATCGTCGTGCCGCAACTGATGCCCGGCGTGCTGTCCGGCAGCCTGATGGTGTTCGGGCTATCGGCAAGCGCGTTCGCGATTCCCGGCCTGCTCGGCGGCCGGCGCCTCAAGGTCGCGGCAACCGCCGTCTACGACGAGTTCCTCGGTTCGCTGAACTGGCCGCTCGGCGCGACGATCGCGGTGCTGCTGCTCGTCGCGAACCTGGTCGTGATGCTCACCTACTACCGCGTGCTCGAACGCCGCTACGCGCGCACCCTCGGAGGCGCTTCCCGATGAGAAAGAACGGCCCCTTCGCGCTCGCGTTCCACACGCTCGTGATCCTGTTCGTGCTCGCGCCGCTCGCGATCGTCGTACTGGTCGCGTTCACGCCGGACGAAACGCTGACGCTGCCCACGCACGGTCTGTCGCTGCGCTGGTTCCGCGCGATTCTCGACTATCCGGACTTCGTCACCGCGTTCGCGAACAGCGTGAAGCTCGCGTTCGCATCGGCCACGCTGTCGCTCGCGATCGCATTGCCGGCAGGGCTCGCAATCGGCCGCGCGACGTTTCCAGGCCGTGCGTTCCTGAACGGGCTGCTGCTGTCGCCGCTCGTGATCCCCGGTCTCGTGCTCGGCATCGCGCTGCTTCGCTTCTTCGCGCTGATCGGCGCGACCGGCTCGTTCGCGTGGCTGGTGGTCGCGCACGTGATCGTCGTCACGCCGTTCGTGATGCGGCTCGTGCTCGCATCCGTCGCGGGGCTCGACCGCAGCGTCGAGCACGCTGCGTGCTCGCTCGGCGCCGATCCGTGGACGACGTTCCGCCGCATCACGCTGCCGATGATCGTGCCCGGCATTACCGGGGGCTGGCTGCTCGCGTTCATCAACAGCTTCGACGAACTGACGATGTCGATCTTCGTCACGTCGCCGCAAACGGTCACGCTGCCGGTGCGCATGTACATGTACGCGACCGAATCGATCGATCCGATGATGGCGTCGGTATCGACGCTCGTCATCTTCATCACGGCCGGCGCGATGCTGCTGCTTGATCGCGTGTACGGCCTGAACCGCATTCTGATCGGCCAACATTGACGATGACTTCCGTATCCCGTTCAACCGATGCCGCCGACGACGGCGCGCAGTTCGTGCGCGTTGCCGAGCGCGAGCGCGACGCCGTCGCATTCACGCTCGACGGCCGGCCTGCACACGCACTCGCCGGCGACACCGTGCTTACCGCGATCCTCGTCGCGCAACGCCGTGTGCGCGTGAGCGAATTCAGCGGCAAGCCGCGCGCGGGCTTCTGCCTGATCGGCGCGTGCCAGGACTGCTGGGTGCGCACCGAAGCCGGTGCGCGCGTGCGCGCATGCTCGACCCCGATCGCCGCGGGCATGCGGATTCTCACGAATGCGCAGCCCGCCGCAGCCGGAGACGCATCATGAGCGATGCACTGCGACCGGTGATCGTCGGCGCGGGGCCGGCCGGCGTGCGCGCGGCCGAGGCGCTCGTCGACGCGGGGCTGCGCCCGGTCGTGATCGACGAAAACGCGCGCTGGGGCGGGCAGATCTATCGCCAGCCGCCGGCCGCCGGCGCGTTCTCGCGCGGCAAGCGCGCGCTGTACGGCTTCGACGCAGCGAAAGCCGATGCCGTACACCGGACGATGGCCGCGCTGCTGCCGCACGTCGACTATCGACCGAACACGCTCGCATGGGCGTGCGGTGCAGGCCGCGTCGACACGTTGCAGGACGGCCGCGAGACGACCGTGCCGTTCTCGCATCTGATCGTCGCGAGCGGCGCGACCGACCGCATGCTGCCGGTGCCGGGGTGGACGCTCGCCGGTGTCTACACGCTCGGCGGCGCGCAGGTCGCGCTGAAGTCGCAGGGCTGCGCAATCGGCAGCCGCATCGTGTTCGCCGGCACCGGGCCGCTGCTGTATCTCGTCGCGTATCAGTACGCGAAGGCCGGCGCACACGTCGCGGCCGTACTCGATACGAGCCCGCTGCGCCGGCAGGCCGCGGCCGCACCGGCACTGTTGCGGATGCCGTCGTCCTTCGCAAAGGGGCTGTATTACATCGGCTGGCTGCGCGCACACGGCGTCGCGATCGAAACCGGCGTCACGCTCGAGCGTGTGCTCGGCGAGCGGCACGTCACCGCGCTTGCATGGCGCGCAGCGGCCAACGACGCGCCGCCGCGGCTGATCGAATGCGACGCGCTCGGCCTCGGCTTCGGGCTGCGCGCCGAAACGCAGCTCGCCGATCTCGCCGGGTGCCGGTTCCGTTTCGATCCGCTCGACGGCGCATGGCTGCCGGAACGCGATTCTGCCGGCCGCACGTCGGTGCGCGGCATCTATGTCGCGGGCGACGGCGCCGGAATCGCCGGCGCGGACGCGGCCGAGGCATCCGGGCGCCGCGCAGCACTCGCGCTGCTCGACGACGCGGGGATCGCGAAGCCGCGACCATCGCCGGAGCTGGCGGCCAAGCCCGATGCCGCTGCACTGGAGCGCACGCTTGCGCGGCATCGCGCATTCCGCGTCGGCCTCGAGGCGGCGTTCGCGCCGCCGGCCACGCTCGCCGCAGGCTGTCCGGACGACACGATCGTGTGCCGTTGCGAGGAAATCGACGCCGGCGCGCTGCGGCGCTGCATTCGCGGCGGCGAAGCAACCGAACTGAACCGGCTGAAAGCGCTCACGCGTGCCGGCATGGGGCGCTGCCAGGGCCGCATGTGCGGCGACGCAACCGCGCTCGTGCTCGCGGCCGAAACCGGTCGGCCGCTCGCCGAGGTCGGCCGGTTGCGCGCACAACCGCCGGTGAAGCCGTTCCCGATCTCGGCTGCGCTCGCGGGCGACGACGTCGCGGCGATTCCCGACGAGGCGCGCGATGAATGAGCGCCGCCACTACGATGTCGCGATCGTCGGCGGCGGGCTTGTCGGCGCATCCGCCGCGCTCGCGCTCGCGCAACGCGGGCTGCGCGTCGCGCTGTTCGAGCGCCGCGATTGCGGCGCGCAGGCAAGCGGCGTGAACTACGGTGGCGTGCGCTGCCAGGGCCGTCCCGTCGAACAGCTGCCGCTCGCGCTGCGCGCGCGGCGCATCTGGAGCCGCCTGCCCGAGCTGATCGGCATCGACGGCGAGTTCGTCGTGTCCGGTCATTTGCGTCTCGCGCGCAGCGACGCCGACCTCGACGCGCTCGACGCGTACGCGACGCTCGCCGGCGAGCACGGCCTGCCGCTGCAGGTGATGCGCGGCGACGCGTTCCGCCGCCGCTATCCGTGGCTGGGCCGTGCGGCGCTCGGCGGCTCGCTGTGCGCGACCGACGGACACGCGAACCCGCGCATCGTGTCGCCCGCATTCGCGCGTGCGGCCCGCGCGGCCGGCGCCGACGTGTTCGAGCACACGCCGGTCGACGACGTCCGGCACGACGGCACGCGTTTCCATGTGGATGCCGGCGGCCGTGCATGCACCGCGACGTGGCTGATCAACTCGGCCGGCGCGTGGGCGAACACGATCGCCGGGCGCTTCGGCGAGGCCGTGCCGATGGAGCCGATCTACCCGAACATGTGGGTGACCGAACCGCTGCCGCCGTTCATCACGCACAACCTCGGCGTGTATGGCGGCGGCGTGTATGCGCGGCAGGTCGCGCGCGGCAACTGCGTGATCGGCGGCGGCCGCGGCCGCGGCGACGGCGAATTCGGCCAGCCGTCGGTCGACACGACGCGCGCGGCGATGCGCGACGCGTGCGCGCTGTTGCCCGCGCTGCGCGACGCATTGCTGATCCGCACGTGGAGCGGCGTCGAAGGCTGCACGCCCGACCACAACCCGGTCATCGGCGCGAGCGGCACCACGCCGAACCTGCTGCATGCGTTCGGATTTTCCGGCGGCGGCTTCCTGCTCGCACCGGGCGTCGGCGACGTGCTCGCCGATCTCGTCACGACCGGCGAAACCGCCACCCCGCTCGATGCTTTCTCGATCGGCCGCTTCGCACCGCGAGCGACGCCGACCGGCCCTTTCCGTCAAGAGGAGACCCAAAGATGAAACTGCTCGGAACGATCGCGGCGGCTGCCGCACTGTGCGTGGCGGGCGTCGGCGCACCGGCGCCCGCGTTCGCGCAAGCGAAGACGATCTACATCGGCATGAACGGCGGCCCGATGGAAAAGGCCTATACGAGCCAGGTGCTGCCCGACTTCGAGAAGGCGAACAACGTGAAGGTCGTCGTCGTGCCCGGCACGTCGTCGGACGTGCTCGCGAAGCTGCTCGCGAACCGCAACAAGCCGCAGATCCACGTCGCGTTCCTCGACGACGGCGTGATGGCGCGCGCAGTCAGCCTCGGCGTGTGCCAGAAGCTCGACGATTCGCCGGTGCTGAAGGAGTTGTACCCGTTCGCGCGGATGAAGGACGACGTCGGCGCAGGCGTGCAGCTCGGAATGACCGGCATCGCGTACAACAAGAAGCTGTTCGCGGACAAGGGCTGGGCGCCGCCGACGTCGTGGATGGATTTCGCCGATCCGAAATACAAGGGCAAGGTCGTGTTCCAGTCCGCGTCGAGCAGCACATTCGGGCTGCATGGCTTCCTCGCGATCAACCGGCTGCTCGGCGGCAACGAACAGAACGTCGAGCCGGGCTTCAGCAAGTGGGCGAGCACGGTCGGGCCGAACGTCGTCGAATACATTCCGAACTCGGCGAAGATCTCCGAGATGGTGCAGACGGGCGAAGCCGGCCTGTTCCCGCTGACGCCGACCGGCGTCGGCGATCTGCAGGACAAGGGCATTCCGGTCGCGTATGCGAATCCGAAGGAAGGCCCGGTGCTGCTGCTCGTCGATCTGTGCGTGGTCGCGAACAATCCGGATCCGCAGCTCGCGCAGAAGCTCGCGCAGTTCCTGCTGTCCGCGCCCGCGCAGACGAAGGCGGCCGACGCCGGCAAGCAGATCCCGACCAACCGTCTCGCAAAGATGCCGGCGGCGATGCAGCAAAGCCTCGGCAGCGTCGACGATCTGGTGCGCAAGGTGACGGTGGTCGACTGGACGGCGATCAATGCACGCCGCGCGCAATGGGATACGCGCTGGAACCGGCAGATCGAGCGGTAATCGGCGCCACGCGCGCGGGACCGGCCGCGCGCGCCGCGATCGTCGTTTGCGGGCGACGACGGCGCCGTTTCCGGCGGATTCGCCAGGGCGGTTTCGACAATACCGGCTCGCAGCGCGCGCATGCGTCGCGGGCGCACGCGCCTGCTCGCGTGACGCGCGCCCGCGCCGGCGCCCGTGCTACGCCGGTGCGCGCAACGCACGCTGTCCGGCTGCAAGAGCGGCGCCCGCGAACAGCGTCAGCGCCGAATACACAAGCCCGCGTGCAAGCCCCGCGCTGTCCGACACCCAGCCGATCGCGACCGGCCCGGCGATCTGTCCGAACGCGAAGATCGTCGTGAACGCGCTGATTCCCTTCGCCCAACCCTGCGGCGGCAGGTTGTGGCGCACGAATGCCGTCGTCGCCGCGACTGCCGAAAGAAACGTCGCACCGAACAGCACGCCCGACGCGAACGCGGCCGCCGGATGCACGAACAGCGCCGGCATCAGTGTCGCGACGCCGAGCAGCGCGTTCAGCACAGCGAGCGCCTGGCCGCCGCGCATCCGGTCGAGCAACCCCGACCACAAGCGCGCCGATACGACGGTCGCGACGCCCAGCATCACGTAGAAAGCGGCCACGACCGTTGCGCTCATCCCCGCGCCGCGCAGCAGCGCGACGATGAACGTCATGTAGCCGATATAGCCGACACCGAACAGGCCATAACCGCCGAGCGCGAGCGCGAAGCGAGCGGGACTCGCGCTCGCCGCCGGCGCGGCGCCGTCGCGCGGTGCGGCCGGCGCCGCATGTGCGCGCTCGATCCTGCGCGCGGCCGACACGGCCACCGCCGAAAACAGCACGCATGCGAACGCGAGCGCGAACCACGCTGGCTGCCAGCCGTGCGCGCGATGCGCGAGCGTTGCCGGCACGAGCAGCGACGACGCGACGATGCCCCAGCCCGTGCCGCCGTAATAGAGCCCGAGCAGCAGCCCCGCATCGCGCGGCGACGCGGACGCGAGCCGCGCGGCCAGCACGCCGCCACTGATGAAGATCAGCGCGCTGCCGACACCGGTCGCGAGCCGCTCGACCAGCAGCGCGTTCATCGCGGACGTGAACCCGCATGCGCCCATCAGCAGCGCTGTCAGCACGCAGCCGCACGCGAGCAGCGTGCCGCTGCGGCAGCGGCGCGACAGGAGCGGGAAAACGACCGCGCCGATCAGGTAGCCGGCCGCGTTGGCCGTGTTCAGCGCGCCGGCCTGCGCGAACGTCCAGCCGAGATCGGCCTTCATCGGCGGCAAGAGCAGCGCATACGCGAAGCGCGCGAGGCCGAGCGCGATCGCGCTGCCGAGCGACAGGCAGATCGCGAGCCGCCACGCGGCCATGCGGTCGGGTTCGGTGGCGCTGGTGTGCGGCCGTGCTCGGCCGGCGTGCTCCGGTTGCGGCGCTGCGCGCATCGCGGTGTCTCCATCGTGGTTCTCGGCCGGTGCGGCCTCGGGCCGGCGGCGGCGGCGCGGCGCGACAGCGCGCGGCGGCGTCGATACGCAGGCCGATTGTTGGCGGGCGCCGATCGCGTTTGCGGGGCCGACGCGCCGATCGGCCGATGATACTTTCAAATGCCGCCGCGCACCGCCGGCCACGCGGTCGCCAGCAATCGGTCGCGCGTGCCGCGTGGTGCAACCGCGCGTCCATCGTCCGGCGCATCACGTAAACCGAAACGATCGGCGCAATTGGATTCGGATTTAAAAAATCCAGGCATCGATTAAGTCGACATGTCCCCTATATTCGATAAAAAACAGCGCCGATATCGCTTCGCTTATCCATTGTCGTCGCAAAATTGCCCCCAAAATCCGCGTGTTTAGCACGCATCGGCTAAAAATCTTGCGGTCCATTGCATTCGCAAATTCATCAGACTAATATCGATGCCACTCGTCCGGTATTCAAAAAATACCGAATGAGCGGCGATAAATTTTTTATCGCGCTTTCATGTTGAATCGCTGTTCATCACAGGAGAATTGACATGCAGGAAACCCAGCAGATCGAATTGCTTGACTGGATGAAGGAAGACACGCACCCCGAGGCCGTCGACATGATGGTCGAGGATGCCGTGGTGCCGTTCGGCACCGCGCTCTGGCCGGTCTGAGCGGCCAGCCCGTTCCCGCGGAAGGGCTGCGGCCCTTCCGCCGCTTCCGGAGACACGCATGCTGAACCTGCACCGCGCGCTGGGCTTCCATCCGGCGCTGCGCGACAAGCTCGCACGCGGCGAGACGGGCAAGCTGCTGGTCGGCTACGACACCCGCAACCGCGACACCGCACTGCGCGCGTTTTCCGCGCTGCCCGACTCGCTCGACGCGATCACCCTCTGCCTGGAAAGCACGCCGCCCGCCGACATCGCCGCCGCGCTCGCACACGCGGATCTCTTCGTGCTGCTGTACGACTCGTCTTGCCTGCCGACGCCGTCGCCGAGCGGGCCGCCGTTCCTTGCCGCAATCCGGCCGGCGATTGTCGAGCACTGGAACAAATCCGTGCTGTTCAAGGATTACGGCCCGCATCTCGACGAGGCTTTCGCCGAATCGCTCGACGACATCGCCGCGCGCAACGGCCGCCTGATCGAAGCCGCGGCGCGAGCGTCGCAGCTTCACTTCATCGACGAAGCCGGCAACACGCTGACCGGCTCGCTCGCGCCGGACCAGAAATGGACGAGCGTCGACGGGATGGGCAATCTGGACGTTGTGCCCGGCGAGATTGCGACGCACGTCACCGATTTGCGCGGCTCGATCGTGTTCAGCGGCACGTTTCTCGGCACCGTGCCGTTCGCGATCAAGTACCGTGTCGCAGAGCGGCTCGCGACGCTGCATGTCGAGGACAGCCTGATCGTCGATTTCGACAGCGACGACCCCGGCTTCCGGCGCGACTTCGCGAC
Organism: Burkholderia sp. AU19243; assembly: GCF_018148075.1. Classification (NCBI taxonomy): domain Bacteria; kingdom Pseudomonadati; phylum Pseudomonadota; class Betaproteobacteria; order Burkholderiales; family Burkholderiaceae; genus Burkholderia; species Burkholderia sp. AU19243. The sequence continues at coordinate 112,511 of NZ_JAGSTV010000015.1, read as the reverse complement.
CTATCTCGACCGGCATGAAAACCACCGGCGCATAGAGGAATTCGGCATCGGCACGAACGTCGGGATCCGCAGGCTGTACGGCCGCAACGCCGGCTTCGAGGAACGCCACCCGGGCCTGCACCTCGGTCTCGGCGGCGGCGCGAACGGCAGCCACCACCTCGATTTGATCTTCGCGCGCGGCACGCTCGCGTTCGACGAGCGGATCGTGTTCGACGGCGCGTTCGCCGTCTGACCCGGGAATCAGGCGTCGGCAGCTGCCGCGTCGCCGAGCCACTTGTACATCACGAGGCAATCGACGAAGCCGAGCCGCGCGTGACGATACGCGCGCGGCAAACGGCCGACGACGTCGAAGCCGAGCTTCCGCCACAGCGCAACCGCCACCTCGTTCGTCGCGACCACCGAGTTGAACTGCATCGCGAGGAAGCCGCGCTCGCGCGCGACCTGCTGCGAGTGCTCGCACATCAACCGGGCGACGCCCTTGCCGCGCGCGGCTGCGTCGACCATATAGCCGCAATTGCACACGTGATTGCCGGGCCCGGCCGCGTTCGCCTTCAGAAAGTACGAACCGAGCAGCACGCCGTCCTCTTCCGCCACCCACGTGCAGAGCGGCGCGTCGAGCCAGATCGCGCGCGCCGCTTCGCGCGTCGGCGCGGGATCGAATGCGTAGGTCTCCTGCGCGGCGACGATCGCGCGGTACGTGGGCCAGAAGCGGAGGAAGTCGTCTTCGGTCATCGGGCGAAGCGTGATCATGCGAGTCCTTGCGAGTCGAGGAATTGAAGCGGGATTGAAGCGGCGTCGGAGCGCTGGCGCCGCGTGCCGCGCATAGCGCGCGATGGTGCCAGAAACGCCCTTGTCGGTCGATCCGGCGACTGCCGCCACGATTGCCGCACGTACGGCTGCCCGCGCGATCGACAAACGTGCCGTACACGCCAATGAGATCGGCCGTTCGGCCGAACCGCCATCGTGCGCGCCGGGCACATTCCCGTGCACCGCCTGCATTGCGCTTCGTCTCGACCAGCCGGTTGTCCCGTCGTGCCCGTTCGCTTCATCGGCGCCATCCGTCACCTGAGCCGGCCACGTCGCTATCTCGCGGCCGAAGCCGGCATCGGCCGCGAATCGCTGTAGCGCACGCTGTCGCCGAACGGCAACCCACGCTCAAAACGCTGCTCGCGGTGCTCAAGACGGTCGGGCTGCGCCTGCCCGTCGTCCCTGCGCAACCGTCCCGGCCGTCGCACGCATCACGCCCCACGGATCAAGGCTGCACCATCCAGACGAGCACCATCGCACGCGGCGCCGCGCTCATCCCCGCTGGCGGCTGCTCGATCTTCGGCTCGACGTTCAACGCGTGCGCGATCGTCGCCGCATCGTCGAGGGTCGCAGAGCGCACGAACGTCATCAGTCGCGCGGGCCGATGCAGCGTCTCGCGATAGAGCGCGCCATACCACAGCGGCCGCGTCCCGAGCGCATCCTGCAGCACGTACGGATACCGCCATAACCGCAGCACGAGCCGACTGTCCGGGTGCGCCGGATCGGTGCGCACGAACACGCGGCGCGTGCTCTCGCCGTGCGTGTAGCGCGGCAGCACCGGCAATGCGTCGGCCGGCGCCTGCGGCAACAGCCAGCGCAGCGCAGTCGCGGGCGACCACGGCGTCGCGCGTTGCCAGCCGGCGAGCGCGAGATGACGATCGAGCGTGTCCGACGTCGCGCACCATTGCAGCGGCAGATATTCCTCGCGATCGCCGCCGATCTCGCTGCGCCACGCCGGCACGCGCTGCCAGCCATCGCGCAGCCACTGATCGACGGTCATCGCGACGACGTCGCCCACGTGCGGACGCGCCGCGCGATCGAGCTGCCATTGTGCAGGCACCGTCCACACGCCGGCCGTCGCGAGCACGACGAGCACGGCGACGAGTGCGCCGCGCGGCTGGACGTGCTCGCGCACGTGCCAGTACGCATAGGCACCCGCCAGCACCGCGAACCATGCGAGGCCGAGGCTCCATCCGCCGAGCAGTCCCGACAGCCACGTGTCGCCGACGTACAGCCGCGCGAAGCCGCCGAGCACGATCCACAGCACCACCGCCGTCACGACCGGAATGCGCCACAGCGCGGGCCGGTCGCGCGTCAGCACCCAGCCGATGCCGCTGCTCGCGAGTATCGCGAACGCCGCATCGGCGTCGGGCAGCGGCACGTGCGGCGCGCCGGGCGGCAGGCTCGCGGGCGTCGTGCCGGGCATGCCGGCGAACGCGGGCACGAGCACGACCGCTATGCCGATCGTGCCGAGCCACCAGGCGGACGTCCACCAGCAACGATGGATCATCAGCCACACGAGAAACGCGGCCGCGACGATCAGCCCCGTATCGTGACCGTGCAGCACCGCGAGCGCACGCATCGTCGCATCGACGGGCGGCGTGCGCAGGCTCTGCAGAAACGCATAGAGCGCGATGTCGGCATGCATCAGCGGATCGTTCGCGACGACGTCCTGCACGATGCCGGCGAACAGCCACACGCAGCCGACGAACAGCAGCGCGAACGCCGGCACCGCGCCTGGCAGGCGGCGCACCTTCACGATGGCGTCGTGCAGCCGCGCACCGAAGCGCGGCCAGCGGCGCACGCACGCATGCACAGCCGCGCCGGCCGCGCGGCACAGCAACGGCCAGCCGCGGCGCAGTGCGACCCGCACGCCGATCCACACCAGCGCAACCAGCGCGGCCACGACCAGCAGGATCGCGGCGACCCGCACGCTGATCGCCGCGGCAAGTGCGGCCGACGCACCGAACAGGACGCCGGGCGCGACGTGCACGGGCGCCCAGATCAGCGCCGACACGACGTTGACCGGATAGAACGACCGGCGCGGCAGCGTCGCGCAGCCGACCACGACCGGCACGACCGCGCGCACCGGGGCCAGAAAGCGCGCGAGCACGATGCTCTTCATCCCGTGGCGCAGCACGAACTGCTCGCCGCGCGCATAGGCGTCCGCGTAACCGAACCTGACCCAGCCGTTGCGGATCGCGCCGCGGTAGCGCCGTCCGAGCTCGTAGCTGATCCCGTCGCCGGCGATTGCGCCGGCGGCCGCGACCCCGATCGTCGTCCACGCGTCGAGCGCCCCCGCGCCGATCAGCGTGCCGGCCGCGAACATCACGGCCCCCGCCGGCACGACCGTGCCGATCAGCGCGATCGCCTCCGCGCAGGCAGTGGCGAACACGATCGCCAACACGAGCGCCGGATGCGCACCGATCGCCCCGAGCCACGCGTGAATCGTCTCGCTCATCGCGGGCCGCGCGGCGTGACCGCGCCGGGCGCGTGCCCCGGCCCGGCAGTGGCGTCGGAAGCGTTCACCGGAACGAGCACGTGTTCGCGGCAGCCGGCGGCGTCAGTCGAACTCGTGCTGCCGCGCGTCGGCTTCGAGCGGCGCGTCGTGATAGCCGACCGTTGCAATCTCGTGCAAATAGCGCGCGAGAAATGCACGGATCGACCCGGCTGCCTCGTACTGGTGAACATGGCGGAATTCATGGGTAAGCAAGCGTCGCGTGCCGTGACCGCGAAGCACGAACACGGCGTGGCCGAGCGTGAGGCCGATCGTTCCGGGCGCCAGCAGCCCCGTGTCGCGCGCGATCGCGCCCAGCGCCGGCGTGTCCGGAAACGGGAGCCGGTCGGCGATCACGACGCGGATCCGCTCCGGCTGCGCGACGCCCACGGTGCGCGCGTCGTCTGCCTGCGCGGGCGTCAGCGGCACGCCGCTTGCGATCCCGTGCGCCGCCTGCGCGCCGGCCCACGCGACGACGTCTGGCAGCACGGAAGGCAGTATCTCGGCGAGGTCGATCATCGTGCAGGCTCCTGCGTTCGGAAACGGTGCAATCGAGCACCAGTTTATCTCCGAATCGGCGCCGACCGCGAGGCGCCGCCTCCGGCCAGGGAAGGCCCGCCGGCACTGAGGGCCGCCCGGTCTGGCGCTTCGGGCGGGACGGTTTTCGGGCGGACTATTTCCTTTGACGACACATTCACCGCCGATATATCTCAAAAATTTCCTTCAGATCCACCATTTCCCGCTTCGGCGGAATATATTGATCAGAAGAACGGTCGCGGCGGCAACCGGCAGGACAGCCCGCGACGCCATCCCGAAGAGGAACGCTAGATGATCAGGGTAATTCTGGCTGACGATCACGCAGTCATGCGGGACGGACTGCGTCACATCCTGGAAACGGCCGGCGGCTTCGAAGTCGTCGGCGAGGCGAGCGATGGCGCTGCCACGCTCGCGCTGGCCGAAAGCCGCGCCGCCGACGTGCTGCTGCTCGACTTGTCGATGCCCGGGCCGACCGGCATCGAGCTGATCCGGCTGATCAAGACGCACGTCCCGGCGCTGCGGATGCTCGTGCTGACCATGCACGCGGAGACGCAGTACGCGGCGCGCGCGTTCAAGGCCGGCGCGACCGGCTACCTGACGAAGGACAGCGCGACCGCCGGGCTGGTCGAGGCCGTCATCAAGGTCGCGGCCGGCGGCGTCTACGTGAGCGCGTCGGCGGCCGAAAGCCTCGCTCGCACGTTGCGCACACCGGCCGACATACTGCCGCACGAACGGCTGTCGGCGCGCGAGCTCGACGTGATGCGCCGCATCGTCGCCGGCCAGACGATCACGCGGATCGCATCGGATCTCACGCTGAGCGCGAAGACGGTCAGTACCTACAAAACCCGCATCCTCGAGAAGATGGACCTGCCGCACGAAGCTGCGCTGGTCCGCTATGCGGCGCGTCACGATCTCGACCTCGGCGTCGACGACGCATGATGGCCGCATTCCGCTTCCCGCCCGCCCCGACCGGCGACGACGATGACGATGCGCAGGACCCGTCGCTGCTGTTCATGTCGTCGCTGCCGCCCGGGCGGCGCGAGCGGCGGCTCGCGCTCGCGACGGTGATCGTTTCGGCGCTGATCTTCGTCGCCGTCGCGCCATTCGCCGGCATGCCGCTTGCTCGCGTGTGGGGCTTCATTCCCGTGTATCAGTCGGCGATCGTCGTCAACGACATGGTGACGGCCGGCCTGCTGCTCGGCCAGTACGCGATCCTGCGCGAGAAATCGCTGCTCGCGCTCGCGGGCGGCTACCTGTTCACCGGTTTCATGGCCGGCACGCACATGCTGACCTTTCCGGGGCTGTTCACGCCAACGGGCCTGCTCGGCGCGGGCGAACAGACCACCGCGTGGCTCTATCTGTTCTGGCACGGCGGCTTTCCGCTGGCGGTCGCCGCATACGTGCTGCTGCGCGCGGCGCCGCGCGCGCGGCCGCCGTCGCGCGAGCAGCGCCGCGCCGCGATTCCGATCGTGCTGTGCATCGTGCTGACGGGCGGCGCGACCGCCGCGCTCGCGCTACTGGCCACCGCCGGTCACGATTTGCTGCCGCGGATCATGCAAGGCAACCGGATGACGCCGACGATGACCGACGCGATCGTCGTCGTATGGACGCTGAACCTCGGCGCGCTGGTACTGATGTGGCGACAGCGGCGACGCCATTCGGTGCTCGACCTGTGGGTGATGATCGTGCTGGTCGCATGGCTGTTCGACATTGCGCTGGCGTCGATGCTGAACCACGGGCGCTTCGATCTCGGCTTCTACGCTGGCCGCACCTACGGTCTCGTCGCGTCGGGCATCGTGCTGTTCGCGCTGCTGTTCGAGAACGGCCGCTTGCATGCGCAGACGGTGCGTGCGCTCGCCGGCGCGCGCTACCAGCATCTGCTCGTCGTGCAGAAGAGCGCGCAGCTGAACGACGCGAACGAACGGCTCGAACAGCGCGTCGCCGCGCGCACCGCGCAGTTGAGCGCGTCGAACCGCGACCTGCGGCGCGAAGTCGAGGAACGCGTACGTGCCGAACGCGCGCTGAAGGCGTCGCGCGAGGAGCTGCGCGAGATCGCGGCGATCAGCGCGAGCGCGCGCGAGGCCGAACAACGCCGCATCGCGCGCGAACTGCACGACGAACTCGCGCAGACGCTCGCGACGCTGAAGAACGATCTCGAATGGCTGCTCGATCACGTGCCGCAGGACGACGCGCCGCTTGCACGCAAGATCGCCGCGATGCACGCGCTCGCGCGCGGCGCGGTGACGGCCACGCGGCGCATCGCATCCGATCTGCGCCCGCTGATGCTCGACGATCTCGGGTTCGCGGCTGCGATGCAATGGCTCGTGGAAAATTTCCGGCACCGTCACGGAATGGCGTGCACGCTGCACGTCGAGCCGGGCGAGCTGCACCTCGACGAACCGTATGCGACGGCCGTGTTCCGCATCGCGCAGGAAGCGCTCGCGAACGTCGCGCGGCACGCGGCGGCGTCATGCGCGGCAGTCGAACTCCTTTATCGGGACGAGACGATCGCGCTGACGATTCGCGACGACGGCGCGGGTTTCGATCCGGGCGCGCCGCGCAAGTCGGGGTCGTTCGGGCTGGTCGGGCTGCGCGAGCGCGCATATCTCGTCGGCGGCACGCTGCGCATCGACACGACGCTCGGCGAAGGAACGACGGTGGAGGTGGATATTCCGGTGGGGTCCGCGCATGTGGCGATTGCGCATGAAGGAACGAGGGCGTCGCGAACGAACGCGTGATGCGCTCGACGCCGCAATGGCGGCGGTCGCCGGGAGCGGTCGGTGCTCTCTCCGTGCATGACACCTGTCATGCACGGTGAAACCCGGGCCGGTCCACGACGGTCGGCCGTTCGGTCGCGTGGGGCGGCCGGCGGGCTTACGCCCGCGCCGCCACCATCCCGCGCTCGGACCGCGTCCATGCAACCAGTGCGCCGATCCCGAGCAACGCGAGGCACACGATCGGCACGATCATCGGCCCGAACGCGGTGCCCGTGACCTTGCCCGCGAACGGCATCAGGTTCTGGCTGAAGAAACCGCCGAGGTTGCCGATCGAATTGATCGCGGCAACGCTCGCCGCCGCGCGCGCGCCGGTGAAGTAACGCGGCGGCATCGACCAGAAGCACGGATACAGCAGCGGAATGCAGGCGCCGCCCAGCACGAGCGCGATGAAGCGCAGCGGCGTCGACGGCAGCACGAGGCTCAGCAGGAAGCCGAGCGCACCCAGCGCCGCGACGATCGCGATCGTGCGCAGGATGCTCTTCGCGCGGCGCAGCTTCGACGGCAGCCACACCAGCAGCACCACCGCGAGCGCCCACGGCAGCATACTCAGGAAACCGTTCGTCGTGCTCGACACGCCGAACGATTTCACGAGGGTCGGCAGCCAGTACGTGACGCCGTACAGCGACGTCGACATCAGCATGTACGTCGCGGCGAACAGCATCACGCGCGGATCGAGCAGCGCCTTCCACGGCTGCGCATGCTCGGCGTGCGCCGGTTTCTCGCGCTCCAGCGCGGCTGCAACGATCTGCTTCTCGCGGTCGTCGAGGAACGGCGCGTCGCGGAACGACGCCGGCAGCACGCGAAACACGACGATCGCGACGATCACGGCCGGCAGCCCCGTCGCCACGAACACCCACTGCCAGCCCGCGAGCCCCCACACGCCGTTCAGGCTCAGCAATACGCCGCCGACCAGCGAGCCGAGCATGTTCGCGAGCGCGCTGCCGAGCGTGAAGATCCCGAGCACCTTCGCGCGGTAGCTCTGCGGGAACCACAGCGTCAGGTAATAGATCACGCCCGGATAGAAGCCGGCTTCGGCGATCCCGAGCACAAAGCGCAGCGAGCAGAACGCGGGCATCGACGTCGTGAAGCCCATCAGCACCGTGATGAGCCCCCACGTCAGCATGATCCGCGCGAGCCATACGCGCGCGCCGTAACGATGCAGCGCGAGCGTGCTCGGCACCTCGAACAGCAGGTAGCCGATGAAGAACAGCGACGACGCGAGACCGAACGCGGCCTCGGTCATCCCGAGGCTGTGCACCATCTGCAGTTTCGCGAAGCCGACGTTCTGCCGGTCGATGAACGCGATCAGGAACATCACGACGAGAATGGGCAGCAGGCGCCGCGCCATCTTCGACATGATGCGCTGCTCTTCGGCGGACGCGGGGTCCTGGGTTTCGGTGGTGACATTCACTGCGGGCTCCTCCGTGAATCGGTTGCTTGTCGGTTGAATCGGCGCACCGCGCGACATATGCGCGGGCGCCGTGGTGTTCGTGAAAATCGTGGTCGAGTGCAGAACGTCCGCCGTCAGCCGGTCCGGTAGTCGTCGAGCATCGGCGCGAACATGTCGCGCCACGCGCGCGGCTTCGCCTTGATCGTCCCGGCGAGATACAGAAACTCGACGTAGTCCATCAGCTGGTTCGGCTGCACCGAGAACCGCGTGTCCGGCGCGGCGAGCATCCGCATTACATCGTCGTGCGACACGCCGACGCCCGATGACGCCGCATACAGCGCGGCGGCCGCGCGCCGATCCTGCGCGATCAGCCGGTTCGCTTCGTCGAGCGCGCCGAGAAACGCGCTGGCCAGCGCCGGCTCCGCATCGATGAGACGCTTCGGCGCGAACACGACGTCGAGCGTCATCGGGCCGAGCACGTCGATCGAGTTCACGACGCGATGAATGCCCGGCTGCCGCAATTCGAGCGTCGAGAACGGCGGCGACGTGAAGTGCGCGGTGACGCCGCTGTCGCGGCGAATCAGCGCCTGCATCGCCTGCGGATGCGGCAGGTTCACCGTGATCGAGTCGAGCTGCGCGAAATGCGTGGCGCCGAGCTGCCGGCTCGCGACCATCTGCAGCACGACCGCCGACAACGACGTGCGGATGCCCGGCACCGCGATCCGGTCGGACCGCGTGAAGTCGCGCAGCGACGCGAGGCCCGGACGATTGGCGTTGAGCGACAGCGACGTCGTCGACAATCCGCTGATACCGATCACCTCGACGTTCGGAATGCCGCGCGCGCGCGCCCACAGCTCGATGAAGCCCGGTGCGCCGGCGCCGGCGAAGTCCAGCGTGCCGGCCATCATCGCGTCGTTGACGGAATTGCCGCCGTCGAGCAGCACCCAGTCGACCGCGACATCGCGCAGGCCGTGCCGCGCCGCGTGCCGCTCGAACAGCCGCTGCTTCTCCATCACGAGCAGCGGCAGGTAAAGCACGCCATAGCCTTTCGAGATCCGCACCGTGCGCGGCGTCGCGCGCACCAGCGACGGCGCGCCGAGCGCGCCCAGCATCCCGAGGCCGGCGGCAAGCAACGTGCGGCGGCGGGCCGACGTCAACATTCGCGCGCCTCCGCGCGGCACGCTGCATGTGCCGACGCGGCAGCCGGCGTCACGCGTTGCCGCCGATCCGGCTGCGCGTTCGTCGTGCGCGTCCCATGCTGCATGTTGTCGTCTCCTCTGGTATTAATGCCGTCGTCGATCGTTCCGGCTGAACACAGGTTATCGGCCGAGTCTGAGAAAATGCTGACATCCCGCCCCGGGGAAAACCCCTAACCCTCTACCTGCAAACGGCACCATGCGCATTCTCGTCGTGGAGGACGATGCCGAAATCGGCGCGGCGATCCGCAGCCGCCTCGCGCGGCTCGGCCACGCCGTCGATCTCGAAACCGACGGCTCGACCGCGAACGGCCTGCTGCGCGTCGAGCGCTTCGATCTCGTCGTGCTCGATGCGAACCTGCCCGGCCTCGACGGCTTCGCGGTGCTGCGCAATCTGCGCGCATCGGGCAGCACGACGCCGGTGCTGCTCGTCACCGCGCGCTCGGCGATCGACGATCGCGTGAGCGGCCTCGGCCTCGGCGCCGACGACTATCTCGTGAAGCCGTTCGACTATCGCGAGCTCGATGCGCGTGTGCAGGCACTGCTGCGCCGCAACAGCGGGCATGCGAACGACGTGCTGACGCTCGGCGGCCTCGTGATCGACCGCAGCAGCCGCCTCGCCGAACTCGACGGCCGGCCGCTGTCGTTGTCGCGGCAGGAATTCGCGCTGCTCGAGATTCTCGCGAGCCGCCCGCAGCGGATCTTTTCGAAGGACGAACTGCTGAACCAGCTGTTCAGCTTCGGCAACGAGCCGACCGCGAACGCGGTCGAGCAATACGTGACGCGCGTGCGCAAGAAGCTGCAGGGCAGCTCGGTCGAGATCCGCACCGCCCGCGGGATGGGGTATCAGATTGCCGCGCATTGACTGGTTCCCGAAGACGCTGTTCGGGCGCACGCTGCTGTTCATCGCGCTCGTCGTCGCGAGCGGCGCGTTTGCGCTGGCCGCGATCGCGCGCTATTACGCCGGCGTCGCGGCCGAACGCGCGTACGATCAGTTGCTCGCGGGCGCGTCGATCCAGGTCGCGGAGAACCTGTACGTGCAAGGCGGCGTGCTCGCGCTGAACCCGCCCGTGGCCGCGTTGTCGACGCTGTCGCGCTACGACCTCGTCTATTACAAGGTCGTCGATTCGCGCGGCGTCGTCGTGGCCGGTTACAACGATCTCGCGAGCCCCGCGACGCTCGCCGCCGCGAAGCAGGGCCCAGCGTTCGCGAATGGCGTCTACCAGGGGCACCGGATCCGCACGGCGACCATCGCGCGCTACATGCCGGAGGAAAGCACGCCTGGCTGGGCGCTCGTAACCGTTGCGCAGACAACCAATGCGCGGCAGCAGCTGACGAACGACATGAGCATCAAGGTATGGACGCTGATCCTGCTGATGAGCGTGCTGGCGATCGGTGCGAGCGGACTCGCGATCCGGCGCGGGCTGCGTCCGCTCGCGCAGATCGACGCGATCATTGCCGCGCGCGATCCGGCCGACCTGCGGCCGGTCGCCGTCGATACGCCGAGCGAGATCGACGCGATCATCGGGTCGATCAACGGACTGATACGCCGGCTGGCCGAGCGGATCAACGCGATGCAGCGCTTCATCGCCGATGCCGCACACCAGATGCGTACGCCGCTCGCGCGGCTCGATGCGCAGATCGAGCTGCTCGACGGGGAAGACGATCCGGCTCGTCATGCGGCACGGCTCGATGCATTGCGCGCGACGTGCTCGGATGTCGGGCGTCTCACCGGGCAGCTGCTCAATCATGCGATGGTGATCCATCGCACCGAGGCCGTGCCGCTGCAGCCGGTCGAGCTCGTCGCGCTGGCGAAGGACGTGCTCGGCCGCGCAATTCCACTCGCGGACGAACGCGACGTCGCCGTCGCGTTCGCGAGCGATGCGCCGCAGGCGTGGATCGACGGCGATGCGATCAGCTTGCAGGAAGCGTTGTCGAACGTGGTGCACAACGCATTGCTGCATGGGCATGCGGACGACATCGTCGTGTCGGTCGCGACCGCGGGGAACGTTGACGGTACGGTCACGCTGACCGTCACCGACAACGGTCGCGGCATTCCGCGCGAGCATTGGGACGCGGCATTGCAGCCGTTCGTGAGGATCGCACCGGACGGAAGCGAGCGCCGCACCGGGTCGGGACTCGGCCTCGCGATCGTGCAGGAAGTGATGAAAGCGCACGGCGGGCGCGTGGGGTTCGCGTTCCCCGAGCGAGGCGGGTTTGCGGTGGTGTTGACGTTTCCGCGGCGTACCGGGCCGGAGTCTCGATGATTCCGTGAACGCGTCCGGGCAGATGTCGCAGTGCGGCCACGCAGTGCTTCGGTCTGCGAGCCTGAACATGGCGCCCCAGACCGAACCATCCCGCCTTCGATCACGCCGCCAGCAGTTTCAACCCGGCCGGCAGCGTTTCACCGAACACGCGCACCGTATCGGCTTCATCGAAGGCAATCGCCTCGCGCACCATCTCGATCCATGCGGCCGATGCGTTCGCGGCCGACAGCCGTTTGATCACCGCTTCGCGCGTGTCGTCCGGCAGATCGCGCTCGCGATCGCCAGTCATTCGCGCGATTTGCGCGGCCGCGAATGCCGCCGGCTCGACCTGCTTCCAGTCGAGTGCGAACAGCGCGTCGAGCCAATGCTGCGCGACGTCAGGCGGCACGACGCTGTGCGCGCTGCCGTAAAACGGCCGCCGCGCGCCGATCCGCCCGAGCGCCCAAGCACAGAGCGTACGATCGGCCGGCTTCTGCAACTGCGCGATCAGCCGCTCGCCGAGTTCCACCTTGCGCGCCACGGGCAACCGTTCGAGCGATGCGGACAAGCGCGTCATGTCGGCCGGGCCGACCTTGGCCGGATCGAACGGCAGCTTGCGGCGCTTGTCGTCGGACGGTTCGAGGAATGCGATCGCATCGCGCACCTGCGCCTGCGCATCGTCGTCGAGTCCGCCAGCCACGCGCCGCCACAGCGTCCACCACTCGGACCACACCTGCGAGTCGTTCACATACTGGATACCGTCGTCGAACAGCGGCCACAGTTGCTCGATTCGCCACGCATCGAGCGGATGGCCGAAGCCCGGACGCAGGCAATAGCCGGCGAGATTCAGCCACGCACGCTCGTGATCGGCCGAACGCCGCCGGCGGCGCGCGCGCGCGAGCAATGCATCGAACAGTTCGCGTGCGAGCGCGACATCCCACTCGTCGCGCGGGCCGAGCACCTGTTCAAGTTGCGCGCGCAACCGTCGCGTGTCCTTCGGCGTCACGTTCGCCGACTTGCTGCCGAACGAGCGATCGATCAGCTCGAGCGCTTGGTCGATACGCGGATGGCGCGCGAGCGCGGGATCGCCGCCGTGCGCGGGCGCGTCGCCGCGCAGCTGGAACTCGAGTCGCCAGCGCCGCGACGGGTCGTCGGTCGCGATGCAGTGCATTTCGAGCGTACCGACTTCGGTCAGCGACGCGGTCAGTTTCACCGGCGTTTCGTGTGCAGCGCCGCTGGCTTGCCGGTCGACCACCGTCGCGATCGGGGGCAGCCGCACGAAGTCGCCGCCGTCCAGTTCGACGAGGTCGCCGGGCTGGTACCTGGTGTCGGCCACGGTCGAAACGAGGTGGAAGCGCACCGGCTGCCCGAGCTGCAGCGCGAACGTGCGCTCCTCGAGCCGGATCTCGCGCCCCTCCTCCGAACCGCGCGGCAGCAGGCAGACGCCGCGCGGTGCCGAGCCGGCATCGCCGTCGTCGAGCACGAGGAAATAGCTGCGCGCCGAGCCGCCGCCGATACGCGGCGCATGGCCGGCGCGTGCGAGCCCGTAGGCCACCGCGCCGCGCGCGACGGCCACGTCCGGATGCGCGTTGTGCAGCACGTCGAGCGGCGCGCCGCGCCACGCGCCGAGCGTGTGCGCGAGACGACCGGCGAGCGCACGCGCGCGGAATACGCCGCCGTTGAGCAGCAGCGTGTCAGGCAGCGGGCCTTGCGCATGACGCTCAAGGAACGCGGCGACATGCCGTGTGACGGCCGCGTCGCTTGCATACGGCAACCCGAATTCGACGATCGCGGCGCGCGCACGACGCGGCAACTCGCCGGCATCGACCTGCGGAAAGAAACCGTCGACGACGATCCGTTCGACTTCGTCGCGCGTCAGCTCGGCCGAGCGCGCGCCGCCGACGAGCTTGCTGCCCGCGCCGAGCAGCGTCACGGTGACGGACGCGGGCGCGTCGTCGCCGAGCAACCGCTCCTTCGCCGCGCGGCAGCGTTCGACGAGCTGCGACAGGCTCGCGGCGGACAGCCGCGTGCCCGGCTCGGTCAGCCGGCTTTCGACCAGACGCGCGAGCGCGAGGTCCATGTTGTCGCCGCCAAGCATCAGGTGGTCGCCGACACCGACGCGCGTAAAGGCCGGCTCGCCGTCGTCGCCGGGCGCGACGTCGACCAGCGTCAGATCGGTCGTGCCGCCGCCGACGTCGCAGATCAACACGCGGCGCGGCACGGCGAACGTGTCGCGCAACGTCGCGCGCTGACCGTACAGCCAGTCGTAGAACGCGGCTTGCGGCTCTTCCAGCAGCCGCAGCGCCGGCAGTTTCGCGCGCCGGGCGGCTTCGACCGTCAACGCGCGCGCGCCGTCGTCGAACGACGCCGGCACAGTGAGGATCACGTCCTGCTTCGCGAGCGGCGCATCGGGAAAGCGTGCGTCCCAGGCGGCACGCACGTGCGCGAGATAGCTCGCGCTCGCGTCGACCGGCGACACCTTGTCGACGCCGTCGGCCGCCCCCCACGGCAGGATCGCCGCGAGCCGGTCGACCGACGCGTGCGACAGCCAGCTCTTCGCGCTGGTCACGAGCCGCCCCGGCACCTGCGCACCGAGCGTGCGCGCATAGCGTCCGATCACGGCCGGCAGCGCATCGGCGTTCGCACCTGCGTTCGCGTCGGCGTTCACATCGGCCGCCGCGCCTGCCTTCACATCGGCCTTTGCACCGGCCGTGGCATGAGCGTTCGAGCCGGAAGTCCACGGCAACCGCAGCGCATCCGGCGGCAGCTCCCCCGCTGCCGGGTGATAGCGCACCGACGGCAACAGCGGCTGCGCGGCCACCGCGCCGGGGCCGACCAGTTGGTCGACGTCGAACACGCGGATCGTGTCCGACCCGGCCTCGACGTATGCGACGACCGTGTTGCTCGTGCCAAGGTCGATGCCGACCGTATAGCGTTTCATCGCGCTCAGGCGGCGCCGCGCACGTCGAACTCGACCTTCCAGCGCTCGTCCGTGCCGCTCGGGATTGCCTCGAGTTCGAGCGTGCCGGCTTCGGTCACGCGCGCGTGCAGCTTCACCGGCACGACCTCGCCGACCGAACGGCCTTCGGCAGGCAGCGTCGCCTGGATTGCGTCGAGTTCCTGCAGCTCTTCCGGCGACCAGTAGTCGAGCAGCGTGCCGACCTGGTCCTGACGCCGCACCGACGATCCGAAGAAGCGGAACTGCACCGGTTCGCCGACGACGAGGCCGAACTCCTGCGGCGGCAGCGCCGCGTCGGTGCCTTCCTCCATCCCGAACGGCGCGACGCACAGCGCCTGCACCGGCGGCTCGAGCCCAGGCACTGCCGGCATCGCCGACTCGATCGCGACGTAGTACGCGCGCGCCGTGCCGCCGCGAATGCGCACGCCGCGACCGCGCTTCACGTAACCGTAATAGGCCGCGCCGCGTGCCACCGCCAAATCGAGGTCCGCGCCTTCGAGCAGGCGTGCGGCCGGCGCGCCTTCGGCGGTAAGCCAGCTGTTGAGCGTATCGAGCACGCGCTGCGTGAGCAGCGTCGACTTGAACACGCCGCCGTTGAACAACACCGCGGTCGGATGCAGGAACGTCGCGCCTTGCGGCAGCGTGCGCTGCACGCCTTCGAGCGTGTCGAGCGCCGCGACCTGGCGGCCGAGGAACGCCGCGAGATGGCGCGTAATGCCCGCGTCCTGCGCATACGGCAGGCCCAGCTGCGTCAGGCCGACGCGCGCGCGGCTGACCGGGCGCGCGGCCGCATCGACTTGCGGGAAGAAGCCTTCGAGGATCGTCTGCGTGAGTTCGGCGCGCGTCAGTTCGGTGCGGATCGAGCCGCCGATCAGCTTCGAGCCGCGGCTCGGCACGACGAGCGGCACCGCGTCGATCGCCGGGTCCGACAGCAGCGTTTCCTTCGCGGAACGGCACGCGTAGGTCAGCGCGCGCAGTTGCCACGGATCGGCCTGCGTGCCCTGCTGCGCGAGCTTGCGGGCGACGACGTGCGCGAGCGCGAGGTCCATGTTGTCGCCGCCGAGCAGAATGTGCTCGCCGACCGCGACGCGATGCAGCTCCAGATTGCCGTCACGCTCGACCACCGCGATCAGCGACAGGTCGGTCGTGCCGCCGCCGACGTCCACGCACAGGATCAGGTCGCCCACCTGCACCTGCTTGCGCCAGCCGCCTTCGCTCTTCTGGATCCAGCTGTAGAGCGCCGCCTGCGGCTCCTCGAGCAGCGTCATCCGCGAATAGCCGGCGGCACGCGCGGCTTCCGCCGTCAACTCGCGCGCGGCCGGGTCGAACGACGCGGGGATCGTGACCGTCACGTCCTGGTCGGCGAACGGCGCATCGGGATGCGCGTGGTCCCACGCTTCGCGCAGGTGCGTGAGATAGCGGATCGAGCTTTCCAGCGGCGACACGCGGGACACTTCGGGCGGCGCATCGCTCGGCAGGATCGCCGCGCGGCGGTCGACGCCCGGGTGACACAGCCAGCTCTTCGCGCTCGACACGAGGCGGATCGGCGTGCCTGCGCCGCGCGTGCGCGCCATCTCGCCGACCGCGAAACCGCGCGAGGCCGTCCACGGCAGCGTCAGGTCGCCCTGCGTGAGCTCGCTTTCATGCGGAAGGTAGAGGAACGACGGCAGCAGGTCGCGCGACTCCAGCGCGCCAGGCGCGGTCAGTTGCGGGATCGGGAGCACCTGCTGCGCGATCTTTTCGCCGTCGCTCGCGCCGCCGTCGACGTACGACAGCGCGCAGTGGGTCGTCCCGAGGTCGATACCGATCGAATAGCGCGGATCGCTCACAGTTCCACCTCCGCCGGCGCGATCACCGATGCGTCGTGGCTGCCCGTCAGCTTCGGCAGGCGCACGTCGGCCACGCGCCAGCCGCGGTGGCTGACGGTGCCCGTGAACGGCGCGGAACCGACCACGTTGCCGGTCACGCGCACGGCTGTCGCGTCGAAGCCGGCCGGCAGCGTCACGCGCGCGCCTTCCGCTTCGTCGCGCACCGGCACGATCGTGAAGTGCTCGCGCAGCGCGGCGCGGCAGCCGTCGTGCACGAGACGCGCGGCGGCGCCGATGTCGGCATCCGCGTAGCCGGCGATGTCCTCCTCGACGAAGTCGATGAAGCGCGCATCGCGCTGCAGCAGGCCGAGCAGCTGCAGCGCCGCTTGCGGGCTCGCTTCGCGCAGTTCCGGCGCCGGAGCCTTCACGGGCGCGGCGGCGGCGGCCGGCGCTGCGGCGGGAGCCGGGGCTGCCGGAGCCGGCGCGACCGCCGGGACGCCGTCGCGCACGCGCAGCACTTCGGCCGCGAACTCGCGGTTGCCGAGCACGGAGAAAAACGTGCCGACGGCCAGCGACAGCCGGCCGAAGAAGGACAGGTTGGATTCGGGCATGGGGTCTGGACTCCTGTGGGCTCGCGACATGGCGAGCAGCTTGCCTGGGCGCCCGGCGACGACGTGCGGTTGCGCATCGCCGTGCCCGGCGCATGATTCGGACGCACCCGTGCGGGTGCGGAAAACCCGTATTTTGCCCTGTGGCGGGCGAACCGGGCAGAAGTTGGGGGACAGAACGCGATCGCGCGCGAGTTTTGCGCCGTACCGGGTGCGGGCGGAATGACGTCGGACTGCCGGCTGTCGGTGGGGCCTCGATATTGTGCGGCGCGTCAGCGCGACTTGCGGCGGCGTGCGGCTTTCGTTTCGAAATCCCGCGACAACATCCCGAGCTTGACCTCGCCGAAGCGGGCGAGCAGCACCGCTTCGGCCTCTTTCAGCGTGGCGGACAGATGCGCGTTGACGGCCTGTTCGATCAGGCAGTCGGGCGCGTCCTGGGTCACCAGATCGGAAAACACCGGCGGCTCGCCGACCGCACGATAAACGTCGAGCAGCGTGATGTCGTCGAGTGCGACGCGGAGCGCCCAGCCGCCGCCGTGGCCCTTTTCCGACTGCACGTAGCCGCAGTCGCGCAGCCCGCCGAGCAAGCGCCGCACGACGACCGGACTTGTGCACAGCATCGCCGCGATCGCCTCCGACGTCAGCGGGCCGTCGGCCTGGTCCATGTGGATCAGCGCATGCAGGATGCGCGACAAACGGCTATCGGTTCTCACGGGCTCGCTCACTCTCGAAACTTCTGAAGTTGCATGAATGATACCATCGACCTATCATGTAACTTCTCGTGTTTCATGAGTTGGTGCGCCATCGGAGCACGCTCTCGCTTGAACGAGTCATGAAAGGAGTGAACGGATGCAGAGCCATCATGAAGTGATCGTGATCGGCGGCAGCTTTGCCGGGCTGTCCGCCGCGATGCAACTGGCGCGTGCACGACGACGCGTGCTCGTGATCGACGCGGGTCGGCCGCGTAACCGCTTCGCCGGACATGCGCACGGTTTTTTCGGGCAGGACGGCAAGCCGCCGGCGCAGATCGTCGCCGGCGCCGCCGCGCAACTCGCGGCCTATCCGACCGTACAGCGGATCGCCGGCGAAGCGCACACCGCCGCGCGCGATGCGGCCGGCCGCTTTCACGTGACGCTGGCGGACGGCAGCCGCGCGAGCGCCGAGCGCCTGATCCTCGCGACCGGCATCCGCGACCAATTGCCCGCGCTGCCGGGACTCGCGGAACGCTGGGGGATCAGCGTGCTGCACTGTCCGTATTGCCATGGCTACGAGGTCGCGGGCCGGCAACTCGGCGTGCTCGCCACGCATCCGCTTTCCGTGCATCAGGCAATCCTGATTCCGGACTGGGGGCCGACGACGTGGTTCACGCAACGCATGGTCGAAGCAAACGAAGCAGAAGCCGCATTGCTCGCCGCACGCGGCGTGCGCATCGAGCACTCGCCCGTCGTCGAAATCCTTGGCGAAGCACCGCGAATCGACGCGCTGCGGCTCGCGGACGGCAAGATGGTGCCGATCGATGCGCTGTTCGTCGGCGCACGCACCGAGATGGCCAGCGATCTCGCGCAACAGCTCGGCTGCGCGTTCGACGAAGGGCCGCTGGGTGCGGCGATCCGCGTCGACATGTGGAAGCAGACGAGCGTGCCCGGCGTGTTCGCGGCCGGCGACGCGTCGAGCCTGATGACCAATGCGACGTTCGCGTCGGCCTCGGGTGTCGCGGCCGGGGTGGGTGCGCATCGGTCGTTGATTTTCGGGCTCGATGCGTGAAGTGAACGACTTCGCACGCGAGGTAACGCGGCGTCGTCTTCGTTTCGCCGCGCGATCGGATGCGGTACGGGCGACGCGCGAGGAGCGCTCATTCTCCCGAGCCTGAAGCGCGTTCGCCGACGTCGATTCTCGCGGATGCTTGGCTGCGCGGCCGCATGGATGGATTCGATGCTCGATGTGATGTCTAATTAATGCCTGCCCACGCCGTCATTCATGGACACGAAATGCTCGATCTCGACGACCTTCGACTCGTGCGCGCGATCGGCGCGTCGCGATCACTGGCATCCGCCGCGCGCCTGCTCGATCTCACGCCGCCCGCGGTCACGGTCCGCCTGCAGCGGATGGAGTCCCGGCTCGGCGTGAGGCTCGCCGTACGGCAGCCGAAAGGCATCGAATTGACCGACGAAGGGCAGCGGCTCCATCAGGAGGCCATCGACATTCTCGAGCGCGTGGACGCACTGCCGGGCAGCATCGCGGGCGATCACGGCGACGTGCAGGGCACGCTGCGCGTCGTCGCGCCGTTCGGCTTCGGACGCAAGTACGTCGCGCGGATCGTGCGCGACGTGCAGCGCGCGCATCGCAAGCTCGACATCTCGCTGCATCTGTCCGAGAGCCCGCTGACCAGCGCGTCCGGTGCCGACGTCGTGATTCACGTCGGCAGCCTGAAATCGTCGTCGTGGATCGGCTATCCGCTTGCGCCGAACGAGCGCTTCCTGTGCGCGAGCCCCGGTTACGCGCGTCGCATCACTGCACTGAACCACCCTTCCGACCTCGCCCGCTACGACTGCCTGTGCCTGCGCGAGAACGACGAGGACATTCCGCGCTGGCGCTTCTCGCAAAGGGCCGATGGCAAAGGCGAATCCCGGCGCTCGGCGGTGATCCGCGTAACGGGCGCGCTGTCGTCGAACGACGGCACCGTCATCACCGACTGGGCGCTGGCCGGGCTCGGCATCGTCGAACGGTCCGAATGGGACGTCGCGCCGCTGCTCGCGAGCGGCAAGCTGGTCAGGCTGCTACCCGACTGGCATCTGCCTCCCGCGCCGGTGACCGCGCTGCTGCCGTCGCGCACCGGCCGCTCCGCGCGGCAACGCATTTTCGTCGACGCCGCAAAGCAGTTTCTCGATCCGCCGCCGTGGCGCGGGAAGGCGTGACGCGCAGCCGCTCATTAACGCTTGCTTAATGGATCATTTGCTGCGCGTTAAACCCGTGACGCATCAACCGTCCTACGATGCTTGCATCGGCCACTCTCGAGGCAACGCACCATGGGCGTCCCAACCGTCAATACCCCCGCCGCACTGATCGACATCGAACGCATGCGTGACAACATTGCGCGCATGCAGACACGTCTGGACGCGCTCGGCGTCCGATTCCGGCCGCACGTGAAGACGACGAAGTGCCAGCACGTCGTCGACGCGCAGATCGCGGCCGGCGCGCGGGGCATCACGGTATCCACGCTGAAGGAAGCAGAGCAGTTCTTCGCGGGCGGCGTGCGCGACATTGTCTATGCGGTCGGGATGATTCCCGCGAAGCTCGGCCAGGCGCTCGCGCTGCGCCGGCAGGGCTGCGATCTGAAGATCGTCGCGGACAGCGTACCGGCCGCCCGAGCGATTGCCGAATTCGGGCGCGAGCACGGCGAACGTTTCGAGGTCTGGATCGAGGTCGACGTCGACGGGCACCGGTCGGGCATTCCGCCCGACGACGATCGGCTGATCGACGTCGGCCGCGCGCTGGTTGACGGCGGCATGACGCTCGGCGGCGTGTTGGCGCACGCCGGCTCCAGCTACGACTACGACACCCGCGACGCGCTCGTCGCGATCGCGGAACAGGAGCGCAGCCGGACCGTACGCGCCGCCGAGCGCCTCAGGGCCGCCGGCTTGCCGTGCCCGGTCGTGAGCATCGGATCGACGCCGACCGCGCTGTCCGCCGAGCATCTCGCCGGCGCAACCGAAGTCCGCGCGGGCGTGTACGTGCTGTTCGACCTCGTGATGCACAACGTCGGCGTGTGCGCGCTGTCCGATATCGCGCTATCGGTGCTGACCACCGTCATCGGACATCAGGAAGAGAAAGGCTGGGCGATCGTCGATGCGGGCTGGATGGCGATGAGCCGCGATCGCGGCACGCAGCGGCAGGCGCGCGATTTCGGCTACGGGCAGGTGTGCACCGAGGACGGCGACGTGCTCGGCGACTACGTGATCAGCGCGGCCAATCAGGAACACGGAATCGTGTCGCGCGCCGGCACGATCGATGCGGATATCGCAAAGCGGTTTCCGATCGGCACCCGCCTGCGAATCCTGCCGAACCACGCATGCGCGACCGGCGCGCAGCATCCGGAATACCACGCGCTGAGCGGCGACGGCGCCATACAGACGTGGCCGCGCTTCTACGGCTGGTAATCGGAAGGCGTGCTGAAACGGTGGTGTGGCGTGATCGTCCGTTTCATCGGACGACATCGATCGCGCCATCGTCGTTCAACAATCGGTGACCGTTTGCCCGTATCTGGACAACCCATAAAATCCGCACATCGTTCCACACTCGACAGGCTCCCGACCATGCCGACAGACGCCCAACTCCTCCTTCTCGATCGCGATGCGGTCGAACCGGCTCTGCAAGCCGAGCCGGTGATGGCGGCGGTCCGCGAAGCGTTCGTGCTGCACAGTCGGCGCGCCGGGCGCGTGTTTCCGGTCGTGCGCGAGAAGCTGCATACCGGCGGGGTATTCGGCATCAAAGCCGGTGACGTCGCGAGCCAGGATCTGCTCGGTTTCAAGGCCGCGGGGTTCTGGCCAGGCAATCGCCGCCGCGGCGGCGAGCCGCATCAGGCGACGATCGCGCTATTCGATCCGGCCAGCGGCCGCCCGCTCTGCATCATGGACGGCAATGCGATCACCACCGCGCGAACGGGTGCGGCGGGCGGCCTCGGGCTCCAGGCGCTCGCGCGGCGCGACAGTTCACGAATCTGCGTATTCGGCACCGGCGTGCAGGCGCACGTCCAGCTCGACTACGCGATACGGCTGCTGCCGCAACGGTGCACGGTGCAGTACGTGAACGTCGGCGGCGAGCCGGATCCGGTATTCGAAGCGGCATTCCGCGGACGCTGCGACATTCGCGTCGCGCGAAGCCGGAACGATGCTGTGGCCGACAGCGACGTCGTGATTACCGCGACGCCGGGCGGCGGCCCGTTGTTCGACGCCGATGCTGTCCGGCCGGGCACGCATCTGACCTGCGTGGGCGCGGACACTGCGGGCAAGCGCGAACTGCCCGAAGGTGTTTTGGCGCGCGCGCGGATTTTCGTCGACGATCACGAGCAGGCGCGCACCATCGGCGAGTGCCAGTGGGCGCCCGATCTGCCGCGCACCGAAATCGGCGACGTACTCGCCGGCACCGTGTCGATCGTTCGCTCCGCGAACGAGATCACCGTCTTCGACATGACGGGGCTTGCGCTGCAGGACCTGACCGTCGCGCGTCTCCTGTACCGGCAGGCTGTCGACAACGGCGCGGGCCGTTCGATCCCGTGGGCGTGGTGAACGGCAACTGCGTGATATCTTCCGTCACCATGCCGCTTGCCAAAGTTTCCGCCATCTCGTTCGACCTCGACGACACACTGTGGCCGTTCGGCGCGGCCGTCGTTCGTGCCGAGGCGTCGCTGCACGCGTGGCTGCTCGCGCGCGCGCCGAATATCGCGAATGTGCTGCCGACGCCGCACGCGTTAAGCCGATTGCGCGACGAATACGAACGTTCGCGGCCCGATCTCGTCGGCGACTATCGCGCGCTGCGCATCGGATCGATCCGGCTCGCGCTGGCGCGCGCAAACGAAGACGTCGAACTGACCGACCACGCATACGATGCGTTCTATGCGGCGCGGAATCAGGTCGAGTTCTTCGACGATGCACTGCCGGCGCTCGCGTGGTTGAGCGCAAGGTTTCCGCTGATCGCGGTGACGAACGGCAATGCGGATCTTCGCTTGACCGGCGGCGCCGAGTTCTTCCGCGAAACGATCAGCGCGCGCGCGTTCGGATTTGCAAAACCCGAGCCGGAGATTTTTCATGCGGCTGCCACGACGCTCGGGGTGCGGGCGGCGGAACTGCTGCACGTCGGCGACGATTTTCATCTCGACGTCGTCGGCGCGTTGAAGGCGGGGCTTCAGGCCGCGTGGGTCGTACGCGACGAACACCCGGAAACGGAGCACGCTGCGCATCGCGCCCCATCCCCGCATCTGACCGTTCGCGACTTGTCGGTCCTGTGCCACGCGCTGGGCGGCCCGGCCGCCGTGCAGTAGCCCCGCACGGCGCGCCATCGCGACAGCGCGCCATCGCGCCCGCTCGCGGCCGTCGGCGCGCTCCACGGCCACTCACGCGGCCTTGCGCGCGTCCGCGATCCGTTGCGGCGCCTTCGGCCGCGCGTAAAGGCGCGCGAGGTACGCCCGCAACTGCGGGAACCCATCGAGCAGCTGACACTCGCTCGCCCAGTCGATCAGATACGCAGTCACGCAATCGGCGACCGTCAGCGTGTCGCCGACGATGAATTCACGCCCCTCGAGATGCCGGTCGAGAATTCCGGCCATTGCGTTGAAATCCTCGCGCGCGAGTTCGATATCGGCCGGCAGCCGCTTCTCCGGCGGGTAGAGGAACGTATGCCGCGTGATGCGCCACAGCGGCTGCTCGAGTTCCGTCACCGCGAACATCACCCAGCGGTAAGCGTGCGCACGCAGCGCCGGATCGGTCGGCAGCAGCGCCTTCTCCGGATACTTGTCCGCGAGGTACAGCACGATCGCGGCCGACTCCGGGATCACGAGATCGCCGTCCACCAGCACGGGCACCTTGCCGGCCGGATTGATTTGCAGGAATTCGGGCCGCTTGTGCTCGCCCGCCAGCAGATTGACGGACACGAATTCGAAATCCGCGTCCAGTTCCCTGAGCCCCCAGAGCGCGCGTTGCGAGCGCGTTCCGGCGAATCCGTATAGCTTCATCGCAATGTCTCCATCAAGATGTCGCGGAACACGCGGTGCGCAGGCGACTCCGGCCCGTTCGGCCGCTTCGGCCACGTCGGCCGCATGCGCAGCGCGCCCGCTGCCGATCACATGCCGGGCACGGCGAGCACCGGCATCACGTCGATCGCGTCGCCCGGGAACAGCGTGAAATGCGGATGACCTTCGAACAGCGCGGCCGCCGCGTCATGCGATGCGGCGCGCACGACGGTGAAGCCGCTCATCGCATTGGCGGTATCCGCGACACCGCCCTTGCCGATCGTCTTGGTCTTGCCGAGCGGACCGCCGAGTTCGACGATCGCATCGCGATGCCGGTCGACCCACGCATGCCACGCGGCGATTCCGTCCCGCTCGCGCGCGCGCCGTTCGTCCTCCGGCAGCGCCATCCACGCCTTCATGCCGGGACTTTCCTTGCTGCCGAGGAATACCGCGAGATACAACTGCTGTTGGGCACTCATGCTTCCTCCGTCCGGTGACGGGAGCGGCGGGCTGCCGCTCCTCGCCCTTGACACGATAGGTTGATATCAACACAATTGCAACATGGCACGCAAAGAAAAGCTTCCGTTCGAGACGACGCTGATGGTGCGCGATTGCTGCCTGTGCCTGCACATGCAGCGCGCGGCCCGCAATCTCGCGCGCATCTTCGACGATGTGCTGCGTCCGCTGGATCTCACCAACGGCCAGTTTTCGCTGTTGATGTCGCTGAACCGGCCGCAGCCGGCCGCGATGAAGTCGGTCGCGTCGCTGCTCGCGATGGACCGCACGACGCTCACCGCCGCGCTGAAACCGCTCGAGCGGCGCGGGCTCGTCACCATCACGCAGGATCCGGACGACAAGCGCAGCCGCCTGCTCGAACTCACGCCGGCCGGCCATCGGCTGCTCGCCGACGCGTTTCCGCTGTGGCAGCAGACGCACGCCGAGATCGAACGGCCGTTCGCCGACGGCGAGGTCGACGTGTTGCGCGACCAGTTGCGGGCGCTGTCGGAGGATCCGGCCACGCGCGGCTGACACCGCGCGGCCCCGCGCGCTACTTCCGGCCCTTCTTCGGCATCAGCAGTTGCGCGAATTCCTGCAGGAAGCGCACCGGCCCATGCGCATGCAGCGCCTGTCCGCTGCTCAGTGCGCCGTCGATGACGGTCGCGAGCCGCAGCGCGTAAGTTTCAGGTGCGTCGATCCGCATCGCGCTCGCCAGCTCGGTCAGCCTGCGCCGCAATTCCTGCTTGTGCGCGACGGCGACCTTGCGGGCCGGATGATTACTATCCGCGTATTCGGCGGCGATGTTGATCTGCGGGCAGCCGCGATAGCCGGGGCGCTCGATGCGCTCGCCGATCCACTGCAGTTGCGCATCGAGTTCGTCGCGCGGCGAGCGGCGGTGCTGCGCGGCCACCGCGTCCCAGTGCGCCCAGAAATCGGCATCCTCGCGCAGCAGAAACGCTTCGATCAGGTCGTCCTTCGTTGCGAAATAGCGGTACAGGCTCGTCTTTGCGACGCCCGCCTGCGCGACGATCAGATCGACGCCGACCGCCCGCGTGCCTTCCCGATAGAACAGCTCGCTCGCCGTCTGCAGAATGCGCTCGCGCGTATCGGACGCGCTCCCGGTCGTGTCGTTTCCCTGTTTCATCCCAGCCCGGCCGCGATGGCCGCCCGTGCCGCCAATTAGTGCGCCCGATGATAGCACCCGGCGATTGACGACGATACAGGTCTGTACTATAAAACAAACCGGTCTGTATCGGAGTGGATCATGAACGATCGAATGACGGTTGCCGTGTATGGCGCCAGCGGGCACACCGGGCGGTTTGTCGTCGCGGAGCTGGAGCGGCGCGGCGTCGGCACGCTCCGCATCGGGCGCGACGCCGCACGGCTCGCGCAAAGCGGCAACCACGGGGCGCCGTGGCGCGTCGCTCCGATCGACGATGCGCATGCGCTCGCCGCCGCATTGCGCGGCGCGCACGCGGTGATCAACTGCGCGGGACCGTACCTCGACACCGCACTGCCGGTCGCGGATGCGGCGCTGCGGGCGGGCATTCCGTATTTCGACCTGACGGCCGAGCAACCGGCGGTCCAGGCGCTGACCGACAAGTGCGACAGCCGGGCGCGCGCCGCCGGCGTGACGCTCGTGCCGGCCGCCGCGTTCTACGGCGGGCTCGCCGATCTGCTCGTGACGGCGCTCGTGGATCCGGGCCGCCCGGTCGACCGCGTCGACGTCGCCACCGGCCTCGACAGCTGGCATCCGACGCGCGGCACGCGCGTGACCGGCGAACGCAATCACACGATCCGGCTGATCCAGCGCAACGGCAAGCCGACCGCGGTGCCGTCGACCGCCCGCACACGCACGTGGCCGTTCCCGCCGCCGTTCGGCAACGCCGACGTGACGCTGCTGCCATTCACCGAAGTGATGACGCTCGCGCGGCATCTGCGCATCGATACCATCGAATCGTGGCTCGCGACGCTCGCGCTGCGCGACGTGCGCGATGCCGGCACGCCGCCGCCGCAACCGGTCGACGCGCTCGGCCGTTCGGCGCAGCGCTTCGCGATGGACGCCATCGTCGTGCAGAACGGCGTCACGCATCGCGCGACCGCGTCGGGACGCGACATCTATGCGACCAGCGCGC
This sequence comes from Burkholderia sp. AU19243, assembly GCF_018148075.1. Lineage (NCBI taxonomy): Bacteria > Pseudomonadati > Pseudomonadota > Betaproteobacteria > Burkholderiales > Burkholderiaceae > Burkholderia > Burkholderia sp. AU19243. Next base: position 86,329 of record NZ_JAGSTV010000015.1, on the reverse strand, counting down.
CGATCATCGTCGAGGCGACGCTGCGCGTGCTGACCGGCAGGACGCTCGCGTCAGGCGGCGTGCGCAGCGTCGGCGAACTGTTCGACGCACGCGATTTTCTCGCGGCGCTCGACACGATCGATGTATCGTTCAGCAACACGAACAATCCGAATTTCCACTGGAGGGACGAGCATGAGCCGCAATAACACCGAAAAAGCCGCGTATTTCCGTTCGCTTCACCGGGCGGGCCAGCCGCTCGTGCTGTTCAACGTGTGGGACGCCGGCAGCGCGCGCACGGTGGCCGACGCAGGCGGTGTCGCGCTTGCGACCGGCAGCTGGTCGGTCGCGGCCGCGAACGGTTTCGTCGATGGGGAGCAGATGCCGAAAGCGCTCGTGATGGAAGTGCTCGCGAGGATCGCACAGGCGACGGACTTGCCCGTCACCGTCGATCTGGAAAGCGGGTACGGCGAGCGGCTGGAAGATGTCGCCGACACGATCGCGCGCAGCATCGACGCCGGCGCGATCGGCTGCAATCTCGAAGACAGCTTTCCCGCGACGGGCGAACTGCGCACCGTCGACGACGCGGCAGCGCGTCTCGCCGCGGCCCGGCAGGCGGCCGATCGCACGGGAAGCGGCTACTTCATCAACGCGCGCACCGACGTGTTCTTCACGGTCGCGGCCGATGCGCACGACGAACGGCTGCTCGACGACGCGCTGACGCGCGCACGCGCTTATGCGGCGGCAGGCGCCGACGGACTGTTCGTGCCGGGCCTTCGCTCGCCGGCGCTGATTCGCGCGCTCACCGCTGCGTCGCCGCTGCCGGTGAACATCATGCGCGTCGACGAAACGCCGACGCTCGCCGAACTCGCCGAATACGGCGTCGCCCGCATCAGCCACGGGCCATACCCGTACCTTCAGGCGATGAAGGCGCTTGCGGCGGTGGTGACGCAACGCGGCTGATCGCCCCCGACCAAGCCGGATCAAGCATGCAAAACGCGGGCACGATGCGTGATGCAACGTGCCCGCGCGACAGGGAACCGCGGATTCACACCGCTGTTTGCCAGGCCGCCCGGGGCAGCCGGTCGACGCCCATGCCGATCGGCTTTCCCCGCATCATTCGGCCAGCGCCGTCGCTCCGACCCGCTTCGGCACGCCGGTGACGATCGTCGCAACCGCGACGGCCAGCACCGCGGCCGCACCGAGGAACACGCCGCCCGCGCCGTTCGCGTCGAACACGACGCCGCCCGCCGCCGCACCCGTGGCAATCGCGAGCTGGATCGCCGCGACGATCAGCCCGCCCGCGCTCTCCGCCTCATCGGGCACGGTGCGCGTGACCCACGTCGACCACGCAACCGGCACGCCGCCGAACGCCATCCCCCACAACGCGACGAGCACCGCGTCGAACATCGGCGCGCGTCCAAGCGCGACGAGCGCGACGCCGAGCACGACCATCAACGCCGGCATCCCGATCAGCATCGGCCGCAGCCGGTGTTCGAGCACGCGGCCCGCGAGCGACGTGCCGACGAAGTTCGCGATTCCGTAGCCGAGCAGGATCGCCGACAACCCGTTCACGCCGACGCCCGCCACCTGTTCGAGGAACGGCCGCAGATACGTGAAGAATGCGAAATGTCCGGTGAACACGAGGATCGTCGCGAACATCCCGAGGCCGACGGTCGGCCGACGCAGCACGTCGACGAGCGTACGCAGCCGCGTGGTGCCGCTCGGCGGCATCGACGGCAGCGTGACGACCTGCGACAGGAATGCGACGCCGCCGAGTCCGGCGGCGATCAGGAACACGTTGCGCCAGCCGATCAGGTGACCGAAGTAGCTGCCCATCGGCGCGGATGCGATCGTCGCGACCGCGACGCCGCTGAAGATGATCGACAGCGCGCGCGGCACCAGCGCGGTCGGCACGAGCCGCATCGCGGTGGCGGTCGCCATCGTCCAGAAGCCGCCGAGCGCGATGCCGAGCACGACGCGGCCGATCAGCAGCATCGCCAGGTTCGGCGCAAACGCAACGGCGAGATTCGACGCGACGAGCAGCACCGAGAACGCGAGCAGCACGCGGCGGCGGTCGATCGTGCGCGTCAGCGCGGAAATCAGCAGGCTCGTGACGAGCGCGACCGTCGCGGTGGCCGTGACGGCCTGACCGGCAACGCCCTCGGTCACGCCGAGGCTGTCGGCCATCGGGGTGAGCAGGCTCGCGGGCAAGAATTCGGCGGTGACGAGACCGAACACGCCAAGCGTCATCGCGAAAACGGCGCCCCAGGCCGGCTCGCGGGGCGCCGCCGTGGTGGCGGCAGAAGAGATTCCGGGATTCATGCGTCGTTCCGTGTCGTATAGGGAAATTACTGATGTCGACGTATCGTAAGGAGCGGCGTCAGGACGGTCTATGACATACAATCCGTTATTGTTGATCGATCGTCCGAATCTCATATGTCCGAACCGCTGCTTCCTCCCGCGCCCGACGTGCACGATCTCGTCAGCGAACTGCTGCTGGGCATGCGCCTGAGCGGCGTCCAATACCGTCGGATCCACGTGCCGCGGCCGTTCGGGCTGAGCTTCGGTCATGCGCCGGGCCGTGCGCAGTTCCATTTCGTCGGGCGCGGCCCCGTGCTGCTGCGCGACTCGCACGGCACGACGGTGCGGCTCGAGGCCGGCGATGCGATCCTGCTGCCGCACGGCCGCAAGCATGCGCTGTTGTCCGATCCGGACGCCCCGTGCCGCGAGATCGGCGGGTTCGAGGCTGCGAAGATCTGCGATACGGTCGCGTCGGTCGGCGCCGCGTCGTGCGCGGCAGCGGAGCCCGCCGCCGGCGATGCGCTGATCTTCAGCGCGTGCATGGAGCTCGATCTCGGCGGCATGCAACCGCTCGTCGGCACAATGCCGGCGTTCATGCACGTCGGCACGCTGCTCGCGCGCTACCCGGAAATCCGGCCGATACTCGACGCGATGGAACGCGAATCGTGCTCGGAGCGCGCGGGTTTCGCAGGCATCCTCGCGCGGCTCGCGGACGTGGTCGCCGCGTTCATCGTGCGCGGCTGGGTCGAGTGCGGCTGCGGCGATGCGACCGGCTGGGTGCAGGCGCTGCGCGAACCGAAGCTCGGCCGCGCGATCGTCGCGCTGCATCGCGATCCGGGCCGCAACTGGAGTGTCGCCGAACTGGCCGCCGAAGCCGGCGTGTCGCGCTCGGTGTTCGCCGAACGTTTTCTCGCGGCCACCGGGATGACGCCGGTGCGCTACCTGACCGAGCTGAGAATGCGCCTCGCCGCACAGTGGATCGCGCGCGACCGCGAGACGATCGAGGCGGTCGCGTACCGGCTCGGCTACGGGTCGCTCGCCGCGTTCAGCCGCGCGTTCAAGCGCGTGGTCGGACGGCCGCCGGGCGCGGTGCGTGCGGAAGGCGACGCGCACGCCGACGCCCCCGCCGACGCATAAAGTCCGGCGCTTCGCGCGCAACGCGCAGCAACGCCAATGCCCGTCGCGTCACGCAGGCTTCGCGCGATACTTCACCAAGCGCGCAACAATCGCACTCAGCCGCTGCGCGCGTCCAGCTGGTCGATCAGCGCCGTCGCGCACTGCACGGCCAGCGCCGCGCACTGTTGCGCATCCACCGGCGCGCCGCTCGTTGCCGTGCCCTGTACGATCGCGCCCAGCAGTTCTTTCGACAGCGCTGCGATCTCGTGTTCCCGTTCCGTCATGTTCGTCTCCTGAGCGTCGGCCGGCTTCGGCCAGGCGCGTCTGCTCGTGCACGGCGCCCGCTCGCCGCGCCCGCCTTCAACGTTGCTTCGCCCTCACGACGATCTGCGCCTGCGCGTCGCGCTCGATGCGCTCGAGCGACGCACGCAGCGCGGTGAACTCGTCGGCCGTGCAGACCTGCCGGCCGAATTCGGCCGTCATCCGCCGCGTGACCTGCACGACGTGCGCGGCCGGATCGAACACGTAATGCGACGTGAAATCGATGAAGCGGTCGCGCACGGCGGTGTCGGCCGGCAGGTCTGTCACCGCGACGTCGGCCGGCAGCGCGATCTGCCCGGTCTCGTCGAACGTGCCGCCGACACACGTCCAGGGCTGCGTGCGCACCGGTTCGGCGAGCCAGCTTTCGACCTGCGTCGCGATCCCGCCGGTCACGCTCGACAGCGCGGGCACCGCAGTCGTGCCGTCCGGCCAGACGAAGTGATCGAGCGTGCCGGTGAACGTCACGTCGAACGGGCCGCCGGTCGCGCGGCGGTCGCTCGTCGCGATCTGCGTGCGGCCGCGCAACCCGCTTTGTCGCAGCCGTTCGTTCGCGAGCTGCCGCAGGCGCTCGGGCGGCGCCCGGCGAAACACGTTGCGCTCGAGCTCGGCCGTCCAGCCTTCGTCGTCGACGAGCGCGTGAAATCGCGCCGCGCCCGGTTGCGACGCATCGATGTCCACGCGGGCGGTGCGGCGCTTCGTCTGCGTGGCCGGAGTACGCGACAGCACGCCGCTATCGACCAGCAGCGCCGGCCGGTCCATCACGATCGGCGGCAGGTAGCCGAATGCGATGCCGGCTGTCGTGGTGTCCGCGTAGAGGCCGAGATCCGGCAGCCACGTGATCGCATGATTGATCGCGCCGCCGCCGTAACCGGGCACCGACGGCAGCGTGTACACCGCGCCGAGATTGATCAGCACCGGTTCGCTCCGGATGCCGACCGCCGCGAGCAGCGCGCCGAACAGCGCGACGTGGTCCTTGCAGTCGCCGTAGCGGTTGCGCAGGATGTCCGTCACGCGATGCGGCGCGGCGGCCGTCTCGCCGAGGAAGATCGCGACGTACCGCACGTTCGCCTGCACCCAGTCGTACAGGATGCGCGCCTTGTCGTGCGGATCGTCGGCGCCGGCGGTGAGCGCGCGCGCCAGCTGCACGACGGCCGGATCGTTCGCACCCGGATCCACGGCCGCGTCGCGGTAGCGCGCGGCGAACGCTGCATAGTCGGGCAGCGTGGACACGACGAGCCGGTCGCCGTAGGTCGGATAGCCGACCGAGCCGCTCTCGATCCGGTCGTACGGGCCATGCCGGTAGTCAAATTCGTAGCGCGTGCGGCCGTTCGCGGTGACGGGCGGCAGCGCGACGTAGCCGCGCGCATCCGCATGCAGCGGCAGGTCGGCCGGCACGTCGAAGATCAGCCTCTGGCTCTCCACCGGCTCGCGCGACGGTTCGACCGTATAGCCGAAATAACCGGCGTTGACGGGCTTCGTGCGCGACTTGCGGAACGCGATGCGCGTGCTCGACCCGGCTTCGACGCCGGGAAATACGACGGTGCGCAACAGCCCGTCCTGAAACGTCGGCGCGCCGGCCGAACGCGGCTCCTGGACGTCGCGGATGCCGTCCGGGCCGACCGGATGCGCGACGCCGTCGCGATCGATCGTCTCGGCCGCGATCAGCTCGACCTTTTCGAGGTTCTTGTCGAACCACACGTAGCGTTGCGCGATTGCGTCGATCCCGTTCGCATCGTTCGCACGCAGCGTCGAATCGTCTTGCTCGTCGAGCGAGCCGTCGTGCTGCAGCACGAACACATGCACATCGCTGACGATCGTGACCGGCGGCACGTCGTCGGCGGCGGCAGCAGCAAACGCCGGGCACGCGAGCGCGGCACAGGCGGCGGCGAGCGCGAGCGCAAATGCGCTGCGCGGCCGGATGCCGTTCGATGGAAATGGAAAGCGCACCACGTCGAAATTCTCCGCGCGGTCGGGTTCATGTCGGCACGCGACGGCGCGCGTTTACGGACGCCGCGCGCCGTCGTTCAGTCGAGTGTGGGCGACGCGCCCGCGACCGTCAAGGCGTCGCGTGCGGGCTTCTGCCGCCACGCTCGCAGGCAGACCGGAATGCGTCGCGCACCGTACACCCGGATTGCCGCACATTCACGATCTGTCGGCTGAACGACCGATTTTTATGTCACGTCGCGATACAAAATCCCCGGCAGGCGGGCAACGTAGTCCGGCCCCGGAATGGCGATGGCCGGGTTGCTGGAATGCGGGGCGCGCCGCGGACGTCGTCCATCGCTGGCCGGCTCGTGCGTCGTTGCGTGAGCGGCAATCGACTCGCCTGCCGCGCCGCATCCGCGCGAGCATGTATTTACCTGCTTGAACCGGCACCGTGCAGTCGCAATTCCCGTGGCAATGAGGATGGTCACGATTCGATGATCGCGTGAAAAACGCATGGTCCAGGCCAGGTCCGCGCGCTTGCCGCACGAGGTCCAGGCGACGGTTCCGCGCATGGCCCGCGTGCCGACGTCGTCGATGCAACGGGCGACGGCCACACGACGCCGTTCGCCGCCAACCGCGCCGGCGTGATCTTGTCGAGCGTCGCCGACGCCTCGCCAACGTTTGCGCGCACAGGAATCGCGTCGAAACACCGAACTGCAAGCGCGCGCATCGTCATCGCGCCGCATCGATCCACGCCGCGCAGCGCCGCTACCGTCATTTCACTCGCGCTTCTTCCGTCGAGCGTTCACCCCGATCGCGTCATTCGCATCGATCTCGCAGCGCACGTCGCCCGCGATGTGCGCGATGTCCGCGACATGCGTTTTTCCCCGCAATTCGACCTTTGTGTGCGCGCAACAATGGCGATGCCTCGCGGCCGGCGCCGTGCGGGGGCTGGTTTTCCACGACGCCGGCCGCGGTGCTTCTGGAAAACCACATCTCACGAGGACATACCATGCAACTCCAATCCCATCCGGCGTGCCGTCCGTTTTATGAAGCAGGAGAACTCTCACAACTGACCGCGTTCTATGAGGAAGGGCGCAATGTCATGTGGATGATGCTGAGATCCGAGCCGCGGCCGTGCTTCAACCAGCGGCTCGTCACGGACATCATCCATCTCGCGCGCGTCGCACGCGAGTCGGGTCTACGCTTCGACTTCTGGGTGACGGGCTCGCTCGTGCCCGAGCTGTTCAACGTCGGCGGCGACCTGAGCTTCTTCGTCGACGCGATCCGCAGCGGCCGGCGCGATCAGCTGATGGCCTACGCGCGCTCGTGCATCGACGGCGTGTACGAGATCTACACGGGCTTCGGCACCGGTGCGATCTCGATCGCAATGGTCGAGGGCAGCGCGCTGGGCGGCGGCTTCGAGGCCGCGCTCGCCCACCACTACGTACTCGCGCAGAAAGGCGTGAAGCTCGGCTTTCCCGAGATCGCGTTCAACCTGTTTCCGGGGATGGGCGGGTATTCGCTGGTCGCCCGCAAGGCGGACCGCGGGCTCGCGGAATCGCTGATCTCGAGCGGCGAAGCTCATGCGGCCGAGTGGTACGAGGATCGCGGGCTGATCGACCAGACCTTCGACGCGGGCGATGCTTACCTCGCCACACGCACCTTCATCGACGTGATGAAACCGAAGCTGAACGGCATCCGCGCGATGCTGCGCGCGCGCGAGCGCGTGTTCCAGCTCACGCGTTCGGAGCTGATGGACATCACCGAGGAATGGGTGCGCGCGGCGTTCACGATCGAGCCGAAGGACCTCGCGTACATGGAACGTCTGGTGATGCTGCAGAACCGGCGCGTGTCGAAGCTGCGCACGGTGTGACGTGATGACGGCGCCGCCGTCCAGCCGGCGGCGCACTCGGTCATCTGAGGACGCTCAGGCGATCAGCCTGAGCTTTCTCGTTTCCGCGAGCCACGCTTCGAACGCCTGGGCCGGCATCGGCCGCGCGAAGTAGAAGCCCTGTGCGTGGTCGACGTCGATCTGCTTCAGGAAGTCGGCTTCGGCGCGCGTTTCGACGCCTTCGGCGACCACCGAAAAACTCAGCGCCTTCGCGAGCGACACGACCGAGCGCACCAGCGCCTGCGAGCGCGGGTTGCGGTCGATGCCGGTGATGAAGCTGCGATCGAGCTTGATCGAATCGAGCGGCAACCGCGACAGTTGCGACAGCGACGAATAGCCGGTGCCGAAATCGTCGAGATGGATCTCTGCGCCGAGTTGGCGGAACTGCTTCATCAGCTCGTGCGCCGCTTCTTCGTCTTCGATGAAGCTGCTTTCGGTAAGCTCGATATCGACGAGGCTGGGCTTGAGCGCCGCGCCGTCGAGAATCGATGCGAACTGCAGCACGATGTTCGTGTCCTGCAACTGCCGTGCGGACACGTTCACGGCAATCCGTACGCCGAGCCCCTTCGCCTTCCACGCGGCGGCCTGCGCGGCCGCGGTGCGCATCACCCAGCGGCCGAGCGGCGCGATCAGCCCGGACTCCTCGGCGAAACGGATGAACTCGATCGGCGCGACCAGCCCGCGATCGGGCGACTGCCAGCGGATCAGCGCCTCGACGCTGTGCACGTCGCCGGTCGCAATGTCGACGACCGGCTGGTAGTGCAGCACGAACTGCTCTTCCTCGAGCGCCTTGCGCAGGTTCGTGTCGAGCCACATGTACTTCGCGACCTTCTGGTTCATCTCCATCGAGAACACGCGGTACGTATGCTTGCCTTCTTCCTTCGCGACGTACATCGCGGTATCGGCGCTGCGGATCAGCGTTTCGAGCGAATCGCCGTGCTGCGGATACATCGCGATGCCGATCGAGCAGCTCGTGTAGACCTCGACCAGCCCGAGATGAATCGGCGTGCGCATCCGCTCGAGGATGATCTGCGCGGTCGCCTCGAGCAGCGCGCGCGTGCCGTTCTCGAACAGCACCAGAAACTCGTCGCCGCCGAGCCGCGCGAGCGTCGCACCGGACGGCAGGCAGCCGCCGATGACCGCGGACACGTCCTGCAGCAGCCGGTCGCCGGTGATGTGGCCGTAGTGATCGTTGACGCGCTTGAAGTTGTCGAGATCGAGGAACAGGATCCCCACCTGGCCGCGCATGTCGGCGCGCTCCGCGCCCAGCGCGATGCGGATGCGCTCGCTGATCGCGTGACGGTTCGGCAAGCCGGTCAGCCCGTCGGTGTTCGCGAGCTCGGTGAGCCGCTGCTGCGCGTTGCGCTCCTCCGTGATGTCGATGCCCGAGCAGATCAGGAACTGCTCGTCGGCGCCGCTGCCGCTCTGCACGAACTTGTTGCGGAACTGAAACAGGCGCGGCCCGTTGACCGTGTTGATGTAGCGCTCGACCGCGAACGACTTGTTACTCGCGAAAAAGCCGGTGATGTTGCTGCGCGACTGTGCGCCCTGCTCGGGGCTCATGAACAGCTCGAACGCGCTGCGGCCGATCACGTCGACCTCGCGCTTGCCGGTCACTTCCTCGCACAGCCGGTTGAAGCGCTGCACCATCCCGTTGCGGTCGAGGATCACGACCAGCGAGTTCACCTCGGACACGACCTGCTCGGCGAACGCGAGCCCGTGCGCGAGGTCGCTCGCAACGGACGCCGTATCGGAATAAGCGGACGCCGTGCCGGCCCAGTTCGCGGTATCGACCTTCTTGCCGACCAGATGGAGGCTGACCGCATCGCCGAACAGCGCGAGCTCGAGCACCAGGTGGGACGTGACGCCGGTGAGCGCGCGAATCCGCGCGGCCTGCTCGCCGGTCAGCGCCACCGCGATATTGGTGAGGCCTCGAACGGCGGCCAGCTCGAGTGCATTGCTGTCGCTGCCGAGGCGCCAGCATGGGCTGCGCGTACCGAGATGCGCCTCCAGCACCGCGCTATCGTTTTCGTCGTCCATGGATTCGCCCCGATCCAGAAAAAACGCACAGTGTAGACGGAGGCGAGCTGGCCGCCGCCCTCCGGGGGTGCGACGCGCGCACCCGGAACGGCAACCGCGATGGCGTTGACAGCTGCCCTCGTTCCGTCCTTGTTCCCAGCCAATGCGACCCGGCGTATGCGCGCGACGCGCGCTGATTTCCAAACGAATGATGGATCCCATCTTATCAAATGACGATGGAGATTGGCACTCACATTTAGAACGGGGTGTCAAGGAATCGCCGCTCAATTGGCACAGCGATCTGTTCGTGACCGGCGCCGCTTGCGCAGCGGGCGCCGGCGCGCCGCACCGCATCCGCAAAACGCCGGAAACGCTTGTCCGACGGGCGTTTGCCGACTTTCCCGCGGGGGGCTTCATCGCGCCGCGGCGCGTGCTCCCATGTGGGGTCAAAGCGTGTCGCAGCACGCTGCGACATCGTGAACATTCGTTTCCGTTCAGGTCGGAATATGCTTTTTTATTCTCTCCGCCGGCGCAATATCGGCGCGAACGACGCTGGCCGGGCGGTCTCGCCCAGCCGCCCGACCGTCGCGCCAGCGCGCATGGAACCGGTGCGATCGGCGCGGCCGGCGCGCGCGCCGGCATTCCGGGGCGAGCCCCGGCGCCGCTGCGCTTGCGCGCGCATCACGTGCCGAAGGCGGGTCAGCCCGCCGCGCCGTAACCGCCGCCGCCCGGGGTCTCGACGACGAATACGTCGCCCGGCGCCATCTGCGCGCGGCCGATATGCCGCAGGGTTTCGACCGTGCCGTCCGCCCGCTCGATCGTGTTGCGGCCAAGCGCGCCGGGCTCGCCGCCCGCCGCGCCGAACGGCGCGTGGATCCGGTTGTTCGACAGGATCGACGCGGTCATCGCCTCGAGGAACCGAATCCGCCGCACGGCGCCGTCGCCGCCGCGCCAGCGGCCGGCGCCCCCCGACCCGTCGCGCAGCCGGTGCGACTCGAGCCGCACCGGGTAACGCCATTCGAGCACCTCGGGATCGGTCAGCCGCGAGTTGGTCATGTGCGTCTGCACCGCGGCCACGCCCGCGAAGCCGTTGCCCGCGCCGCTGCCGCCGGCGATCGTCTCGTAGTACTGGTATTGATCGTTACCGAATGTGAAGTTATTCATCGTTCCCTGGCTCGACGCGACGCAGCCGAGTGCGCCATACAGCGCGTTGGTGATCGCCGACGACGTTTCGACGTTGCCCGACACGACCGCCGCCGGATACTCGGGATTCAGCATCGAGCGCGCGGGCACGATCACGTCGAGCGGCTTCAGACAGCCGGCGTTGAGCGGAATGTCGTCGCCGACGAGCGTGCGGAACACATACAGCACCGCGGCCATGCAAACGGCCTTCGGCGCGTTGAAGTTGTTGTCGAGCTGCGCGGACGTGCCGGTGAAGTCGATCTGCGCGCGCCGTGCCGCACGGTCGACGCGGATCGCGACGCGAATCTCGGCGCCGTTGTCGAGCGCATAGCGATACGCGCCGTCCTGCAGCGCGCCGATCACCCGCCGCACTGCTTCTTCGGCGTTGTCCTGCACGTGCCCCATGAATGCGAGCACGACGTCGCGGCCGAACTGCGCAACCATCCGCCGCAACTCGTCGACGCCCTTCTGGTTCGCGGCGATCTGCGCGCGCAAGTCGGCCATGTTCTGCTCGACGTTGCGCGCCGGGTAGCGGCCCGATGCGAGCAGCGCGCGCGTGTCCGCATCGCGCAGCACGCCCGCCGACACGAGCTGCCAGTTGTCGATCAGCACGCCCTCTTCGTCGATGTGCGTCGAATCGGGCGGCATCGAGCCCGGCGTCGTGCCGCCAATGTCCGCATGGTGGCCGCGCGAGCCGACGTAGAACAGCGGCGCGTCCGAGCCGTCCGCGAACACCGGCGTGATCACCGTGACGTCGGGCAGATGCGTGCCGCCGTGATACGGATCGTTCAGCATGAACACGTCGCCGTCGCGCATCCGGCCGCGGTTGCGCTCGATCACCGTCCTGATGCTCTCGCCCATCGAGCCGAGATGCACGGGCATGTGCGGCGCGTTCGCGATCAGGTTGCCGTCGCCGTCGAAGATCGCGCACGAGAAGTCGAGCCGTTCCTTGATGTTCACCGAGTACGCGGTGTTCTGCAGCCGCAGTCCCATTTGCTCGGCGATCGACATGAACAGGTTGTTGAAGATCTCGAGCCGCACCGGATCGGCGTCGGTGCCGAGCGAGCGGCGCGTCGGCAACGGCGTCGTGCGCGTCAGGACCAGGTTGCCCTGCGCGGTCATGTCGGCGCGCCAGCCGGGTTCGACGACGGTCGTGCCGTTCCGCTCCGCGACGATCGCCGGGCCGTCGATCGTATCGCCGGCGAGCAGCGTATCGCGCACGTACAACGCCGCGTCGTGCCACTGGCCGCCCGAGTAGAACCGCACCGCACTGTGTGCGTGCGGCGCCGCGTCCGCGTCGCGCGGCGCGAGCGGCGCGACCTCGACCGGCGCGTCGGAGCGGCCGATCGCCTCGACCGACGCGAGTTCGGCGACCAGCGGCGTGCCGGGCATCAGGAACGCATAGCGCTGCCGGTACGCGGCCTCGAACGCCTGCTGCATCGCGGCGACGCTTCCGGCCGGCACGTCGAGCGCGGAATCGGTGCCCTGGTAGCGCAGGTGCACGCGCCGCTCGGTCGCGATGCGCTCCGGCGGCACGCCCTGTTCGAGCAGCGCGCCGATCGCGTCGTCGGCGAGCCGGTCGAGCGTCGCATTCAGCGCGGGCAGCGACGCGTCGGACAGCACCGCTTCCACCGCGCGTTCCCGCATCGCGGTCTGGTCGGCCAGACCCATCCCGTATGCGGACAGCACGCCCGCCAGCGGATGCGCGAACACCTGCGTCATCCCCAGCGCATCTGCGACGCCGCACGCGTGCTGGCCGCCCGCGCCGCCGAACGTCGTCAGCACGTAGCGCGACACGTCGTGGCCGCGCTGCACGGAGATCTTCTTGATCGCGTTCGCCATGCTGCCGATCGCGATTTCAAGGAACCCTTCCGCGAGCGCCTCGGGCGTGTCGCGCCGGCCGGTCGCCGCGTGGATCTGGTCCGCGAGCGCTTCGAACTTCGCGACCACGCCGGCACGATCGAGCGGCTCGTCCGCGTGCGGGCCGAACACGCGCGGAAAATGGTCGGGCTGGATCTTGCCGAGCATCACGTTGCAGTCGGTCACCGTCAGCGGGCCGCCGCGACGATACGCGGCCGGGCCCGGATTCGCGCCGGCCGATTCGGGGCCGACGCGCAGCCGCGCACCGTCGAAGCCGAGCACCGAGCCGCCGCCCGCGGCGACCGTATGGATGCTCATCATCGGCGCACGCATCCGTACGCCGGCCACCTGCGTCTCGAACACGCGCTCGAATTCGCCGTTGTAGTGCGACACGTCGGTCGACGTGCCGCCCATGTCGAAGCCGATCACGCGCTCGAAGCCGGCCGCGCGCGCGGCGCGCACCATCCCGACGATTCCGCCGGCCGGCCCGGACAGGATCGCGTCCTTGCCCTGGAATGCGTCCGCGCGGGTGAGACCGCCGCTGCTTTGCATGAACTGCAGGTTCACGCCGGGCATCTCGTGCGCGACCTGCTCGACGTAGCGGCGCAGGATCGGCGACAGATACGCGTCGACGACGGTCGTGTCGCCGCGCGACACCATCTTCATCAGCGGCGACACCTCGTGCGACACCGACACCTGCGTGAAGCCGATCCGGCGGGCCAGCCCGGCCAGCGCGCGTTCGTGCGCGGTGTAGCGATAGCCGTGGATCAGCACGATCGCGAGTGCCTGCACGCCCGAGTCGAACACGCTGCGCAGCGCCGCTTCGGCGCTCTGCAGATCGAGCGGCACAACGACGTCGCCGTGCGCGCCGATCCGCTCGTCGATTTCGACGACGGTCTCGTACAGCGCATCGGGCAGCACGATGTCGAGATCGAACAGGCGCGGCCGGTTCTGGTACGCGATGCGCAGCACGTCGCGAAAGCCGCGGGTCGTCGCAAGCGCGGTGCGCTCGCCCTTGCGTTCGAGCAGCGCGTTGGTCGCGACCGTCGTGCCCATCTTCACCATGTCGACGCGCTCCGGCGTGATCGGCTCGCCGTCGGCGAGGCCGAGCAGATGGCGAATGCCGGCGACTGCGGCGTCGCGATATTGCTCGGGATTCTCGGACAGCAGCTTGTGCGTGACGAGCGTGCCGTCGGGCCGGCGCGCGACGATGTCGGTGAACGTGCCGCCGCGGTCGATCCAGAATTGCCAGCGTGCGGCGTCGGAGGAAACGGGGAAACTGTGTCGGTCAGTCATGGCGATGAACTCGATGCGTCGTTGATTCGAAGGACGAGCGCCGTCGCACGGCGCGCGTCGCGCGCCGCGTGAGGGCTTCGATGAACAGGGGTAGGTAACGCGGCAGGAGGAACTGCCGCCCGCTTGCGCGGCGCGCTTATGCGGCGTCGAGCTCGCGGCCGCGCGTTTCGGGCAGCGTCAGCGCGGCGACGATCATCACGCCGTACGCGGCAACCGCGAAGATGCCGATGCTCGCGCCGAGCCCGTAGTGTTTCGCCAGCGCACCGATCAGGAACGGGAACAGCGCGCCGACCGCACGGCCGACGTTGTAGCAGAAGCCTTGCCCCGACCCGCGCACGCGCGTCGGGAACAGCTCGGTCAGGAACGCGCCCATCCCGGAGAAGATGCCCGATGCGAAGAAGCCGAGCGGGAACCCGAGCCACAGCATCGACGAATCGGTGAGATGCAGCGCCGGCGACGTGTAGGCGAACGCGATCACCATCGAGCCGAGCGCGAACAGGATGAAGTTCGGCTTGCGGCCGACGCGGTCGGTCAGATAGGCGCTCGTCAGATAGCCGATCCACGAACCGATGATGATCGTCGCGAGATAGCCGCCGGTGCCCATCACGGTCAGGTGCCGCTCGGTCTTCAGGAACGTCGGCAGCCACGTCGTGATCGCGTAGTAGCCGCCCTGCGCGCCGGTCGTCAGCAGTGCCGCGCGCAATGTCGTCGACAGCAGCTTCGGCGCAAAGATTTCCGTGAAGCGCGGCGCGTCGGCGCCTTTCGCCTGCGCGGCCTTCTCTTTTTCGTAGACGTCCGGCTCCTTCACGTAGCGGCGGATCACGACCACCAGCAGCGCCGGCGCGAGGCCGACGAGGAACAGCGCACGCCACGCCTGCTCGGCCGGCAGCACCGAGAACAGCAGCGCATACAGCAGCGCCGACAGCCCCCAGCCGATCGCCCAGCCCGACTGCACGAGCCCGACCGCCTTGCCGCGATCGCGTGCACGGATCACCTCGCCGATCAGCACGGCGCCCGCTGTCCACTCGCCGCCGAAGCCGAAGCCCATCAGCGCGCGCGCGGCGAGCAGCTGGTGGTAGTTCTGCGCAAGCCCGCACAGCGCGGTGAACACCGCGAACCACAGCACCGTCAGTTGCAGCGTGCGCACGCGGCCGATCCGGTCGGACAGGATGCCCGCGATCCAGCCGCCGAGCGCCGACGCGAGCAGCGTCATCGTGCCGATGAAGCCGGCATCCGCGAGCGAGATGCCCCACGTCGCGACGAGCGTCGGGATCACGAACGACAGCATCTGCGTGTCCATCCCGTCGAGCATGTAACCGACCTTGCAGCTCCAGAACGCGCGCCGCTCGCGCGGCTGCGCGTGCGCATACCATCCGAACAGGCCGTTGCGCGCGGGGCCCGCGGGCTCGGCGGCGGGCGCCGCGAGGGTCTTGCTTTCCATGGTGAGGCTCCTGTCGAAATGTGCGGTCGAGACCTGCACGTCTTGCGTGTGGTACGTAGGCTTCATGCGTGTGCCGCGGCGTGCTCCGGCCGCGAGCGGATCGTCGGCGCCCGGCGCCCCGCTGCCGCGTAATGCCGCGTAATGCCGCGACGGGCGGCGCCGGCGGCCGCGCGGGCCACCGGCATCGACCGGATCAGAACACGGCCAGCGACGCGTTCGTGATGTCGGTCATCAGCATGTAGCCGGGCGTATGCGCGATCGCGAGCGGCAGCTTCGCTTCCATCAGCGCGGTTTGCGGCGTCACGCCGCACGCCCAGAACACCGGCAGCTCGCCGTCGCGCACCGTTACCGCGTCGCCGAAATCGGGCGCGCCGAGATCGGCGATGCCCAGCGCTTCAGGGTGGCCGATATGGACCGGCGCGCCATGCACGCCGGGAAACCGGCTCGTGATCTGCACCGCGCGTATCGCGTCGGCGCCGCGCAGCGGCCGCATCGACACGACCAGCTGGCCGCCGAAGATTCCCGCGCGGCGGTTCGGGATCGACGTGCGGTACATCGGCACGTTGCGCCCTTCCTCGATATGCCGCAGTCCGATCCCTTCGCGCGCCAGCATGTCCTCGAATGAAAACGAGCAACCGATCGCGAACACGACGAAGTCGTCGCGCCACAACGCCTCGAGCGAATCGACGCGCTCCGTCAACACGCCATTCCTGTACACGTTGTAGCTCGGCACGTCGGTGCGGATGTCCAGATCCTCGCCGAGCACGTCGACGCGGAACGCACCCGGTTCGCCGACGCCGAGCAGCGGACACGCCTTCGGATTCGCCTGACAGAAGCGCAGGAAATCGTGCGCATGCGCGTTCGGCAGGATCGCGAGATTCGCTTGCGCGAACGGGCCGCACTGGCCGGCTGTCGGATTGCGGAACGCGCCGCTGCGTACGGACTGGCGGAATTCGGAAGGCGTCATGATGTCGGTAGCGGATCGGGGTGTGAGTGGGCCGACGATGTCGCTGCGTCAGCGGATACGGCGAAGAATAGAAAAGAAAAAATTTTGTCGCCAACGAGTTTTTTTGTGCCCGGTGTATAGAATTGCTTAACAGATGTCCGGGTTTTCCCCGGTCCCGTTCAGTTTTTTTCACCGGCAAGCTGCGCGTCCACCGTCCGCGGGATCGCCATGAACACGCGTTTTCTCGAAACCTTCGTCACGCTCGCGAAGCTGCGCAATTTCCGCACGACGGCCGCCGCGCTGCACGCGACGCCGGCCGCGATCTCTCAGCGCCTGAAGGCGCTCGAGGACGAATTGCAGACCGTGCTCGTCGACCGCGACAGCCGCGCGTTCCGGCTCACGCCGAACGGCGAGTATCTGCTCGGCTATGCGAAGGCCGTCGTCGAGGCCACGCACGAGCTTCAGGCCGCCGCGGCAGGCGAAAGCGCGCTGCGCGGCAAGCTGCGGCTCGGCGTGATCGAGACGGTCGTGCATAGCTGGTTGCCGCATTACCTGCGCCGCCTCGCCGCCGACTATCCGCAGCTCGAGATCGACCTGACCGTCGACGTCAGCGTCGTGCTGCAGCGGCGGCTGATGGCGGGCGAGCTCGATCTGATCATTCGCGTGGAAGGCAGCGACGAGGCGTCGGTGATCTGCGACGCGCTGGCGAACTATCCGGTGCGCTGGATCGCGCGCGCGGGGCTGCTGCCGAACGCGCGCACGGGCCTCGCGCGGCAGGTGCTGCGCCAGCCGATCCTCACCTACGGGCGCGGCACCGCGCCGCATCGCGCGCTCGAGGACATCGTGCGCACGCTCGCGCACGCGCACGGCGTGCCGCTGTCGGAAACGCGGATCACCGGTTCGCCGTCGATCTCGGTGATCGTGCAGCTCGTGCGCGACGGGTTCGGCGTCGCCGCGATTCCGGTGCTGTTCGTGGATGCATTGATCGCGAGCGGCGAGGTCGTCGAGCTGCCGCTGCAGCCGTCGCCGCCGTCGATCGTCGTGTCGATGTCACGGCGGGCCGATGCGCCGAAGTTCGTGCACGGCGCGTCGATTGCGGCGCGCGCCGCGTGTCACGAGTATTGCGGGAAGAGCAACCGGTTGCTGGTCGAGGCGCTTTGAAGCGATGTGCGGATACCGCGCAGCGTACGCCGCGCGCGACGCATGAAGCGCCGCGTCGGCAAGCCGCTCACGCCGGCTGCCCCGGGTGAGGCTGCGCGCACGCGTCGGCGTCGATGCCGTTTCGATCATCGAGCCATGCTTCGATGCGACGCGCATCGAGGCTCGCACGCGACGTGGCAGTTTCCGGCACCGCAGCGAGCACATGCCGCGCACGTTCGAGGGCCGCTGCGAAGCCGCGCAGTTCGCGCGACACCGGACGATCGTCGAGACGCCGGCGTGCGAGCGCGGCTTCGAGCCGCTGTTCGATCAGCGCGCGCTGGGCGTCGACGAAGTCGATGCACAACGCACGACAATGCGTGGACACCGATGCGGCTGCCAGCAGCACCGGCACGATCGACATCGTCAGATAACCGCCGGGTGCGAGCCGCGCTAACGCCTGACGGACCTGCGGCCCGCCGTCGCTCAGCGACGCGAACACCGCGTCACGCCACACCGCGCGCTCGAACACGAGCGAATGGCGGAACGTGTCGAGTGCGGCGCGATCGACGAGCATCCCTTCCTTCAACAGCGGAATCGTCTGCGATGCATCGATGGAAGCCGTGCCGCCGTCTTCCGTGCCGACGATACAGTGCGCGCCCAGCCATGCCGTTTCGTCCCGCCGCCGGGCGAGGACGCGCGACTGCAAGCGATCGGGCAGCATCGGATCGAGCGGCACCGCGCCGCAAATCGACGGCTTGCCGGCATGCACACGGCAGCGGCTATCGTCGGCCAGTGCCGGGCACCGCGCGAGCGACGGATAATCGTAGCCTTGCAGCGTCAGCGCGATCCATTCGCCGCCGGCGCCCGTCGCGCGATGGAACAACGTGTCGGCAAGCGCGTGCGAAGCGGCGACATCCTCCGGATCGAGCACGTCGCCATGCCGCTGCGCGTGCAACCGCTCGCCGACGCGCAGCTTCGGCACGCGACCGATCGTCAGCGCACCGACGAACGTATGCCGATGCCTGAACAGTTCGCGCAACGACAACGTCGGCGCGCTGTTGCAGCAGCGCCCGCACGCATGGCACGCGAGACGGTAATCGCTTACCACGGCCGCCGCACCGAATCCTGATAGCGCGCGAGGATGAAATGCGCGACGTCGTCCGAGTGATACGCGGCCACCAACTGCGCGACCCAGGGTTTCGCACGATCCCCGTCGCGCACGGTCAACACGTTCGCGTACGGCGAGCGCGCGTCTTCGAGATTGATGCTGTCCCGGGCCGGTTGCAGGCCCAGGCGCGCGGCATCGTCGCTGTCGATCGCGACGAACGCAGCCGAATCCAGCGCCGCATGAACGCGATCTCGGCGCAGCGCGACGAATTTCAGCGCGAGCCGGTTGCCGGTTACGTCGCGCAGTGTCGCATGCAGGCCCGCGTTTTCGCGCAGCGTGACCAGCGTATCGTTCTGCAGCAGCACAAGCGCCCGCGCCATCCCGCGCGGGTCGGCGGGAAGGCCGACCGTCGCGCCGGGCTGCAGTTCGTTCAGACTCTTCAGCTTGCGCGAATACAGCGCCATCGGCAGCGTGACGGTCGGTGCGACGGCGGTCACTGCATAGCCCTTTGCCGCGCGCGTCGCAGCGAGGCGCTGCGCGTCCTCGAAGCTCGCCGCATCGATCCGGCCGTCGGCGAGCGCGGTATCGATGCGCGACGCGTCGTCAAACTGCACCACGTCGATGCCGACGCCGCGCGCGGCGGCGACGCGCTTAACCTGGCCCATGATCTCGGCATGCACGCCGCGTGTGACGCCGACGCGTATCGCCGGCGTCGCCGCGTCCGCGGCGAAGGCTCGGCCGGGCCCGCCGAAGCCGCACGCGACGGCCACCAACGCGGCGATGCAACGCCTCATCGCCCGCGTCATGATGGATCCCTCAGAATCGTGCGAAACCCGATGTGCGACGCGCCGAGATCGGCTTCCTGCTGCTCGCGCGACGATGCGCGGTAACGCACGCAGTAATCGCGCGAGCACAGGAACGAGCCGCCCTTGATCACCATCGGCGTATCGTGCCGGCGCGTCGGCGGTGCGACGGCCGCCGTGTCGCCGTTCGTGTGCGATTGATGCGGGCCGGTGTACGCGTCTTTCGTCCACTCCCACGCATTGCCGATCATGTCGTACAGATGGAAGCCGTTTGCCGCATAGCAGCCGACCGGCGCGAGGCCCGCATGACCGTCCTCGGCCGTATCGAGCACGGGGAACGCTCCCTGCCAGTAGTTCGCGGCCGGCTTGCCGTTCGCGTCGCGCGGCGCCGCATCGAGCGATGCGTCGTCGCGGCCGGCCTTGCCCGCGTATTCCCATTCGGCTTCGGTCGGCAGATCGCGGCCGAGCCACTTCGCATATGCGAGTGCGTCGCGCTGCGTGACGAGCGTAACGGGCAGGTTGCCGAGCCCGTGAACGTTGCTGCCGGGGCCGTGCGGCTGGCGCCACGACGCGCCCTTCACCCACGTCCACCACGCGAGATCGCGCGCATTCAGTTCGTCGCGCGTCGGCACATGAAACACCGCCGCGCCGCCCTGCTGTTCGGCCTCCGTCACGTAGCCGGTCGCGTTCACGAACGCGGCGAACTGCGCGATCGTCACGTCGGTCTGATCGATCCAGAAGCCACCGACGCGCGCGCTGCCGTCGCCGGCGGGACGCTCGTCCGCATAGCCGCGCGTGCTGCCGAACACGAATGCGCCGCCGCGCAGGTGCACCATCCCCGCCTTCGGATCGTCGCCCCATTTGGCAGGCAGGCCCGAATAGCGCTCGCACTGCTGCTCGGAGCCGAGCGGCGCGAGCGGACGCCCGCGATTCGCATCGTCGAACGCGCCACCGGCCGACGCCGGCGGGCTCGCATATCCGGCCGCGAACGCGGCCGCGAACAGCGTGGCCGCGAGCGCCGCGCCGAGCGTCAGGAAGCGTAACCGCATCGCGCTACCTCAGTAATAGCCGCGAGGACGCAGCGGCTCCACACCGCCGACGTTGCTCATGTAGGTCTTCCACTGGTCGACCAGCGTGCCGATTACCGACGGGTTCTGCGCTGACACATCCGTCGTCTCGCCGCGGTCTGCCGTCAGGTCGTACAGTTGCCAGTGGCCGTCGAGCGGCCCGAGCGGCGGCTCCGTCCACAACGCCTTCCAGCGACCGTCGGCGCTGCGCAGGTAGGCGCGGCCATACGCTTCGTCGCCGAACGGCGTCGTATGCACTTCTCCCGACGCGGAACCGGTCAGCACCGGCAGCAGCGACTGGCCGGTGACCGGATACACGTAGCGGTTGTTGTAGACGACCTTGCCCTTGTTCTGATCGACGCCCGTCAGCGTGTTCACGAGCGGCGGCGCCGGCTGCGACGGCGGCGTGACGCCTGCGACCGCGAGGAACGTCGCCGTGTTGTCGGTCACGTGCGTGAACGCGCGCAGCGTCGGCAACTGCCGCGTCTGGCCCGGCAGGCGCACGATCGTCGGCGTCGACACGCCGCCCTCCGCCGAATAGCCCTTCGTGAGCCGGAACGGCGTCGCGCTCACTTCGGCCCAGCGCAGCCCGTACTGCAACCGCTGCGCGTTCTGTTTGCCGTTGTCGGTACCGAGCGCCGAATAAGTCGGCTCCTGCGCGTTCGCGGTGTCGGTCGCCGTCGGGTCCGCGCCGGAATCGATCGGCCAGCCTTCCGCGCCGTTGTCCGACTGGAACATGATGAACGTGTTGTCGTATTCGCCGATGTCCTTCAGGTGCTGGATCAGCAGGCCGATGTTGTAGTCGAGGTTCTCGACCATCCCGGCGTAAATCTCCATGTAGCGCGCTTGCGCCTTGCGCTCGGCGGGGCTCAGGCTGGCCCACAGCTTGTCGACCTTGCCGGCGCCGTAGTCGCTGTAGCCATCGGCAGCCGAATGCACGGCGCTGATGTACTTCGCGTTCGCGGCGCCGTTGTTCGCCGTCGCGGGCGACGCCGATGTCGTTTCCGGCAAACCGTCGAACGGCTTGAAGTCGGCGGGAATCAGGCCGAGCGCCTTCTGCCGCGCGATGCGCGCATTGCGGATCGCGTCATAGCCGGCGTCATACACGCCCGCGTATTTGTGCAGCCATGGGTCCGGAACCTGCAGCGGCCAGTGCGGCGACGTGTACGCCGCGTACGCGAAGAACGGTTTGCCATCCTGCCTGTTCGCATCGATGTACGAAATCAGCTTCTGCGTATAGAAGTCCGTCGAATAGAACACGGCCGGGCTGCCACCCGTTCCGCCCGGCTGCCCGGGCTGACCCGGCTGCACGTAGCGACCGTCTTCCGTGTAGTTCGTCGAGCCGGCCGGCTCGTGCGCGAAGTGGTTCGTCGCCGCGCCGCCGAGCAGTACGTAGCTGCGCTCGAAACCCCACTGGTCCGGCGTCTGCCCGCTGCCCGTCGCACTGCCGACGATCCCCGAGCCGATGTGCCACTTGCCCGCGATGTACGTGTGATAGCCCGCATCCTTCAGCAGTTGTGCGAACGACAGCGCGCGATCGTTCAGATAGCCTTCGTAGCCGGGCAGGCCGCGACGTTCGTCGGTCGGCACGCCCATCGTGCCTTCGCCGACGAGATGGTGGTCGGTTCCGGAAATCAGCATCGCGCGCGTGATCGCGCACACGGTGCCGGTGTGATGATTCGACAGGATGCGGCCCGACGCGACGAGCGCGTCGAGGTTCGGCGTGTTGATCTCGCCGCCGAATGCATGGATGTCGGAATAGCCGAGATCGTCGGCCATGATGTACAGGATGTTCGGGCGTTTGGGCGCCGGCGCCGCGCTGGCTTGCGGAGGCGGATTGCTGTCGACGCCGCCGCACGACGCGAGCGACAGCGCGCCGGCGATCGCGGCGCAGACCACACGGAAACGAAAGGCAAACAACGGCGAAGCGGATTTTTTCATTGTTGTGGCGCACACGATCTACGGGATCGGCGATCTTAGCGTCGCGCGCGCGGCGCCCAAAGTCGGATTCGTCACATGCTAACGGGACGGGGGAATATGCGATTCGCGACGACGCGGCCAGGCGGCCACTCGTCGAAATCGATTACGGTCCGACGTTTTCGACAACCTGCGTACGCAACGCCAAATCAGGATTGCTTGTCAACCGGCATTCAGGACATGAACCGCCGCATCGACCATTCGCGACGCGTCGTCGCAGCAGCCGTGCACGCCGCCGGCCCATAGCGCATCCGCGCAAATGCTTTTCCGAATCCGTTATTGGATCGCGCCGCCGCGCATTTTTATACTCGTCAGCACTCTCTGTTGAAGAGTGCCAACCCATCCTTCCGGACAGAACAGCACAGGACGAAAAAATGAGCCTACGCCCGTTGCACGACCGCGTCATCGTGAAGCGACTCGACCAGGAAACCACCACCGCGTCGGGCATCGTGATCCCCGACAGCGCCGCAGAAAAACCCGACCAGGGCGAAGTGATCGCCGTCGGCCCCGGCCGCAAGGACGCGGACGGCCAGCGCGTCGTGCCCGACCTGCAGATCGGCGAACGCGTGCTGTTCGGCAAGTACGCAGGCCAGGCCGTCAAGGTGGACGGCACCGAGTTTCTCGTGCTGCGCGAGGAAGATATCGTCGCGGTCGTCAATCAATAACGGAGCGCAATCATGGCAGCGAAGGAAATCATTTTCAGCGACGTCGCGCGTGCGAAGCTGACCGAAGGCGTCAACATTCTCGCGAACGCGGTGAAGGTCACGCTCGGGCCCAAGGGCCGCAACGTCGTGCTCGAACGCAGCTTCGGCGCGCCCGTCGTCACGAAGGACGGCGTGTCGGTCGCGAAGGAAATCGAGCTCGCGGACAAGCTGCAGAACATCGGCGCGCAGCTCGTGAAGGAAGTGGCGTCGCGCACCAGCGATGCAGCCGGCGACGGCACGACAACCGCGACCGTGCTCGCGCAGGCGATCGTGCGTGAAGGCCAGAAATATGTCGCGGCCGGGCTCAATCCGCTCGACCTGAAGCGTGGGATCGACAAGGCCGTCGCGGCCGCTGTCGACGAGCTGAAGAAGATCAGCAAGCCGACCACCACCAGCAAGGAGATTGCGCAGGTCGCGACGATCTCCGCGAACGGCGAGGAGTCGATCGGCCAGCGCATCGCGGAAGCGATCGACCGTGTCGGCAAGGAAGGCGTGATCACCGTCGAGGACGGCAAGTCGCTCGCCGACGAGCTCGACGTCGTCGAAGGGCTGCAATTCGATCGCGGCTACCTGTCGCCGTATTTCATCAACAACCCCGACAAGCAGATCGCCGAGATCGAAAACCCGTACATCCTGCTGCACGACAAGAAGATCTCGAACATTCGCGATCTGCTGCCGGTGCTCGAACAGGTTGCGAAGTCGGGCCGCCCGCTGCTGATCATCGCGGAGGACGTCGAAGGCGAAGCGCTCGCGACGCTGGTCGTGAACAACATCCGCGGGATCCTGAAGACGGTCGCGGTGAAGGCGCCAGGCTTCGGCGATCGCCGCAAGGCGCTGCTGGAAGACATCGCGATCCTGACCGGCGGCCAGGTCATCGCGGAAGAAACCGGGCTGACGCTCGACAAGGCGACGCTCGCCGAGCTTGGCCAGGCGAAGCGCATCGAAGTCGGCAAGGAAAACACGACGGTGATCGACGGCGCCGGCGACGCGAAGAACATCGAAGCGCGCGTGAAGCAGATTCGCGTGCAGATCGACGAGGCGACGTCCGACTACGATCGCGAGAAGCTGCAGGAACGCGTGGCGAAGCTCGCGGGCGGCGTCGCGGTGATCAAGGTCGGCGGCGCGACCGAGATCGAAGTGAAGGAGAAGAAGGACCGCGTCGACGATGCGCTGCACGCGACGCGCGCGGCCGTCGAAGAAGGCATCGTGCCGGGCGGCGGCGTCGCGCTGATTCGCGTGCGTCAGGCGATCCGCGAGCTCCACGGCGCCAACGCCGACCAGAACGCAGGCATCAAGATCGTGCTGCGCGCACTCGAGGAACCGCTGCGCCAGATCGTCACGAATGCGGGCGAGGAAGCGAGCGTGGTCGTCGCGAAAGTCGCGGAGGGCACGGGCAATTTCGGCTACAACGCGCAGACCGGCGAATACGGCGACCTCGTCGAATCGGGCGTGCTCGATCCGACCAAGGTCACGCGCACCGCGCTGCAGAACGCGGCGTCGGTCGCGGGCCTGCTGCTGACGACCGATGCGACCGTATTCGAAGCGCCGAAGGATGCGGCGCCGGCCGCTGCGCCGGGCGGGCCCGGTGCGGGCGGGCCCGGGTTCGATTTCTGACGACGGTGCGTGCGGGCTCCGAACCGGCCCCGCACGCGTTATCTCCAGGCGGCGCGCGGCGACACCTTTCGCCGCGCGTTTTTTTTCACGCCCCGCGAGCCGCGGTCAGAACATCTGGCGCAGGCCGATCGCGACGCCGACGTTGTTGGTCCGGCCGATCTGGTCGACCCTCCCCGTCTGCCGGTTGGTGACGCCGGGATAATCGGCGGCGAACGCGCCGTTGCCGCGTGCGAAGTCGGCCGTCCCGTATATCTCCGTGTGCTTCGACAATGCATACTCGGCGAGCACGGTCGCCGAATAATTGATCCCGGAACCGAGCGTGCCGTCGAGCCGCTCCGCGTTGCGCGCGTGGCCGTAGTAGCCGGCGACCGTGATCAGCAACGGCGCGGTGGCCTGCCAGTTCGCGCCCACATAGAACGTATCGTCGATCCGGTTGGGGCTGCCGCCGCGCAACGCGGGTGCGCCGCCTTGCTGCATGTTGAAATCGGTCGTCCCCGTCTTGTCCTGCCCATGCAGCCAGCCGGCCAGCACGCGCACCGTCTGCGTAACCTGGTACGCGCCGCTCACGTGCACGAAATTCACCTTCGCACCGTTGACCGCGCTGCCGTTCACCGACGACACCGACGTTTGCTGAAAGCCGGTGTTGATCGATGCGGGACCTTGCGCGTAGGTAAGTTCGACACCGTACGTGCTGTCCAGGCCCATTGCACCGGCATGATTGCCGAAACCGTAGATCGCATCGACGTCGAAGCCGTTGTATGAGAACTTGTACTTCACCGAATTCGGCACCGTCAGGTAGTTGCCGATGCCGTTGTACGCCCAGCTGTCCTGCCAGTAGTCGCCGACGGTCATCGGATCGAATACGTCGCCCATCGTGTCGTACAGCGGCGCGTACTGGTTACCGAAGGTCAGCGCCCCGTACCGGTTGCTCGACAGGCCGACGTACGCTTGCCGGCTGAACAACGTGTTCGCGACGTGGAGCTTGCCGTCGCCGAGCTCGAAGCCGTTCTCGAGACGGAAGATCGCCGACAGCCCGCCGCCGAGATCCTCGCTGCCGCGCAAGCCCCAGCGGCTGTGCGTTTCCGGACCGACGGTCATGCCGACCAGATCCTTGCCGTCAGGACCGGCGTTGGTCTGATAACGAATCGCCGTATCGACGAGGCCATACAACGTGACGGAACTCTGCGCGAACGCAGACGATGCTGCGGCGACGAAAACCGCGCCGATACCACCGGCAACGACGATGCGGGTCATGGAAGGCCTCCCTGAGCAATTGATTTTGTAAGCAGTCCGACAGCAGTTGCGCTCGCCGCCCGGTACCGCGATCGGGAGAATAATCGGTCATATTCGCCGCACCTATTGCTGCTTCTGGAGCGGACCTTTCCAATACCGTCAACAATTGCGGCCGCAGCCGGGAAGACGCCGGGGCGTCGCGCTCGGGTAACATGAAAGCCCATTCCGCTTCGCTGCCCACGGCCATGTCGACTCCCGTCCACTCCCTGCTGCCGCTCGCCGGCGTCCTGCTGCTCAGCGTTGCCAGCCCGGGCCCGAACTTCGTGATCGTGACATCGACCGCGGTCGCGCAGCGCCGAGCCGGCGTGATCACCGCTCTGGGACTCGCCGCCGCATCGGGCACCTGGGCCGCGATTGCGATTGCCGGCCTGAGCGTGCTGGTAACGCACGTCGGCTGGGTGCACACCGCGCTGCGGCTGGCAGGCGCCGCCTATCTGATCTGGCTCGGCCTGAAGATGGTGCTGAACGCGCGCAAGCCGTTGGCCGTGTCGGCGCGCACGGTGTCCGCCGGCTGGCACGCGGCGAAGAAAGGCTTTGTCGCCAGCATGACGAACCCGAAGGCCGTCGCGTTCTACGGCAGCATCTTCGCGTTGATGGTCCCCGCCCATGCGCCGGCGTGGTTCAATGTCACGGTCGTCGCATTGTCGATCGCGATTTCGGGCGCGTGGTACTGCACGATGGCGCTGCTCGCGTCGCACCCGTCGGTGCGCGGGCTGCTGGTCCGACGCAAGGCCGCGATCGATACGACGGCCGGGGTGCTGCTGATGGGGCTTGGCGGACGGATGCTGGCGGGGCGTTGAGCGTCCTGGAACGCGTTGCTGCGTCGACGAAAAAAAGCCGCTTGCGGCATCCCGTCATCGGGACACGCAAGCGGCCTTGTCGCTCGCAACATCGACGATCGTCGCGTCGCGAGCCTGCTCATCGATGCGGCACGCCTGTCATCGAGTCACGCAGCCGGATCGACCACATCGATCGACGCGCCGCGCGCCTCGATATCGCGCCCGGCGAGCAGACACAGATCCTCGCGATGATGCGCGGCGACCACCTGCACGCCGACCGGCACGTCGCCGACGCTTCCCGTCGTCACCGCCAGCCCCGGCAGTCCCATCGCCGGCAGAGCACGCAGCGTCAATTGTGCTTCCCATACCCGCGCGAAACCTTCCGGCCCTTGCCGATCGAGATCGTCGGCGAATGGCAGTTCCGACGACACGGGCAACAGCAACACCGCGTATTCGTCGAGGAATAGCCGCCACTGCCGCGTCAGCGTCGTGCGCTGCACGAGCGCGCGGCTGATCACGTCGGCCGGCAGATCGCGCACCTTGCCGCGCACACCGGCGATCACCGCGGCCGCGCCTGGATCGCCGTCGCTCGCGACCGCGTTCGCCAGCGCGTCGAATCCGTCGCCGAGCCAGAGTTGCTCCTGCAACAGCGCGGCCTCGCGCATCGGCGGCGTATCGTCGATTTCATCGACGGTCCACCCGGCATCGACGAGCCGGCGTGCGGCATCGCGCAACGCAGCCTCGACTTCGGGCGCGACCTGCAGCCCGCCCGGCCGCACGCACACCGCCGCACGCCTCGCCACGTCGCGTCCGTCGATCGGCACCGGCACGAACCACGGATCGCGCAGGTCCGGCGCGGCGAGCGCGCGCAGCGCGAGCGCGAGATCGTCGATCGTGCGCGCGATCGGCCCCGTCGTCGACATCAGTTGCGCGCCGATCGCGCGCTCCGGCGACGATGCATTGAACGCCGGCACACGCCCGAGCGACGGGCGGATGCCGTGCACGCCGCACGCATAGGCCGGGTAGCGCACCGAGCCGCCGATGTCCGTGCCGAGCGCGAGCGCGCCGATCCCGGCCGCTACCGCGGCCGCCGCGCCGCCGCTCGACCCGCCCGGCGTCAGCGAGCGGTTGCGCGGATTGTACGTATGACCGTGCACGAGATTCGACGTGAACCAGCGCAGCGCGAACGTCGGCGAATTGCTGCGGCCGAGCAGCACCGCACCGGCTTTTCTGAGGTTCGAGACGGACGGGCTGTCGGCGTTCGCGATCAGGTGTTCCTGCAACCGCGTGCCGTTGGTCGTCGCGAATGCCGCGACGTCGACGTTGATCTTCACGGTCACCGGCACACCGGCCAGGGGGCCTGGATCGTCGCCGCGCGCGATCGCGCGATCGACTTCGTCGGCCTGCCGGCGCACGTCGTCGGGGCGATGCTCGACCACCGCGTTGATCGCCGGATTCACCGCGTCGAGACGGGCCAGCGCCGCATCCGCCACTTCCCGCGCCGACACTTCACGTTGCCGCACCCGCTTCGCGATCTCGGTCGCCGACAATTTCCAAAGCTGCTGCGTCATGACTTCTCCTCGTGCAAGGACATCACCATCACTCGCGGCGCCACGCGCGTCGCGGCGTGGCGCAGCCTTCACTCACTGCGCATCGTGCTTCGCACGTTCCGCTGCCGCGATGATCGCGTCGGCCACGGCCTTCGGCTGGCTCAGCATCGCGACGTGGCTGCCGTTCACGCGCGTGACCGTCGCACCGATCCGCTTCGCCATCGCATCCTGCAGTTTAGGATCGATCATCCGATCCTGCGTCGCGACGACGAACGACGACGGCTTCACGTGCCATGCGGCCTGCGTCACCTTCTCCGAAATGCAGCCGCCGTACCACGGTCCTTGCGTCGCCGCGACGACGCGCTGCTGCGCGGGCGGCAAGTCAGGTGCGAAATCGTGCGCGATCGCGTTGTCCGACAGCGTCGTGAAGCCGCCGGCGTCCTTGCGCAGCTCGCCGGCCCATGCAGGCGCCGGCAACCCCTGCGTCACGTCGGCAATCGACTGGCCGTTGTCCGGCGCGAACGCGGCGACGTAGACGAGCGACTTCACCTTGTCGTCATTGCCCGCGTCGCTGATCACGACGCCGGCCCACGAGTGGCCGACCAGCACGACGGGGCCCGTCTGCGCGTCGATCGCACGTTTCGTCGCGGCCGCATCGTCGGCGAGCGAGCTCAGCGGATTCTGCACCGCGACCACATGCAGCCCACGCGCCTCGAGCAGCGGAATGACGCGATTCCAGCTCGACCCGTCCGCGAACGCGCCGTGCACGAGTACGACGTTCGTGCCTTTCAGATCGTCCTTCGGCGCCGCCTGCGCCGTCATCGCACCGAACAGCCCGCCGAGCACCGCCGCGGACACCAGAACCCGTTTCGTCAAACCGACCATCGTCATGCTCCTGTCTGTCGTGTTGTTGATCATCTGGAATGTTGCAGATCGCGCCGCGCTGCGTAACGCATGCGCGGCCGCGGATTACGAATGCGCGTACAGATCGTCGGCATCCGTGCGTGTGCTGCGTACGTTGTGCGCGGCGCGCGGTCCCGCCGCGGCGAAGCGGGCGGCCGGCGCGACGGCGGCGACGTTGTCGCCCTGCGACTTCGACGGGCCGTTCTGGTCGGAACGGGCGACCTGCTCGGCGGCCGCGACAGCGCTCTCCGCAGCGGCGATGTCGTCCGGGTAATGCGCTTCGCTGCCGGCCGGGCTGTAGCCGGCCTTCTCGAGCCGGACGAGATCGGCGCGCACGTCGGCACGCGTGAGACCATGGCCGGTATCGGCAAACGACAAAGCGGGGATCGCGGCGAGTACGGCAACTGCGAGGATTCGAGCGGCTTTCATGACAGTTCTCCTTGGCGGAAGTGGGGGATATCGATCATTCGGCGTCCGGTGCGAACGTATGGCACCGAACGTTTGCTGCATGTCGACAGTAGAACCCGCTCACGTATCCGGCATGTTTCCGGAACCGGGGTGCTGTGCAAGCCGATGTTTCCGCAACGGCTCCCGATACAGTGCGATACACACGCGCCGATCGCCGCACCTGCCGCTCAACGCAAAAAAGGCGTGCCGCCGTCGGCACGCCTGTCCGTCGAACCGCTTCGTCAGGTCACGTCAAGGCGCGAGCCGCGTGAACACATAATCGTGATTCTTCACGCGCGCCTGATGACAGGCGAAGCACGTCTGGTGCTGGCCGATATCGGCCGGCACGCCGTTGATGAAGCGCCCGAAACCCCAGCCGCCCGTCGACGCATAGCGCCGCGAATCCTTCACCATCACCTGCACGGTCGTCGCCTGGCCCGGCACCGTCGCCGGCGGGAATTCGTCCGACTGCTTGCGCTTGTACGCGAGCTTCACGAGGATCGTGCCGTCCGGAAACGGCAGCGTCGACTGTTCGAGCGCTCGAATCGCGACGGGATTGCCGAGCACCACGCGCAACTCGTCGAGCGGCGCCGCCTCCTCGGCCGGCGCGACCATTTCCCACTTCCGGTAACCGGGCGGAATCGTCACGCCGTAGATCGGCGACGCGGCCGGCTTCGGCTGCTCGGCCAGCGCGGCCGGGCCGCTTGCCGCCAGCGCGCCGGCGAGCAGCACGCCCGCGATCAGCACACGGCGCGCGCCGCCGGCGCGCAAAACGTGAGTATCCGCGCGCATCACAGATGCTCCACTTGCAGGATCGCGTCGGCGAACGCCTGCGGCGCTTCCTGCGGCAGGTTGTGGCCGATGCCGCCGGTGATCGTCCGGTGCTGGTACTTGCCCGTGAACTTCTTCGCATACGCGGCTGGTTGCGGGTGCGGCGCGCCGTTCGCGTCGCCTTCCATCGTGATCGTCGGCACGGTGATTACCGGACCGGCCGCAAGACGCCGCTCGATGTCGTCGTATTGCGCTTCGCCCTTCGCGAGGCCGAGGCGCCAGCGGTAGTTGTGAATCACGACCGCAACGTGATCGGGATTCTGGAACGATGCGGCGCTGCGCGCGAACGTTTCGTCGGAGAACTGCCACTTCGGCGACGCGAGCTGCCAGATCAGCTTGTTGAATGCATCGCGATTCTCCGCGTAACCGATTGCGCCGCGCTCCGTCGCGAAGTAGAACTGATACCACCACTGCAATTCGGCCTGCGGCGGCAACGGCTTGGCGTTCGCCGCCTGGCTGCCGATCAGGTAGCCGCTCACCGACACCAGCGCCTTGACGCGCTGCGGCCACAGCGCCGCGATGACGTCGGCCGTGCGCGCGCCCCAGTCGTAGCCGCCGAACACCGCGCTGTCGATCTTCAGCGCATCCATCAGCGCGACGATGTCGACGGCCGTCACGGCCTGCTGGCCGTTGCGCACCGTGTCGGCGGAGCGGAACGTCGTCGAGCCGTAACCGCGCAGGTACGGGACGATCACGCGATAGCCGGCCGCCGTCAGCAGCGGCGCGACGTCGGCGTAGCTGTAGATGTCGTACGGCCAGCCGTGCAGCAGGAACACGACCGGGCCGTTCTTCGGGCCGAGATCCGCATACCCGACGTTCAGCACACCCGCGTCGATCTGGTGGATCTTGCCGAGCGACGCGGCGCCGGCCGCGCCCTTCGATGTCGATGCGGCGGGCGCCGGCTGCGCATTCGCGAGCGCGCTGAAGCCTAGATCGGCCAGGCTCAGGCTCGCGAGTGTCGAGCCCAGGATCAGGCGGCGGCGGGTGTTCACGGTATCGGGCATGACTCGTTCTCCATTGTCGAAGCGCAAAGAAAGGAATTCCGGTATCGCCGTTCACGCCGGCGGCGCCTGGCATTGCGCCGCCGTGTGATACGCGTCACCGGTTTTATATCCGAACCGCCCGGACGCTTTGTATCTCAACGTATCTGTGTTCGAGTCCGACAAACAACGATTCAAAATCGCGTGCGAACCGACGGTTCGCGGCCGGCGCAGGCGCGCGGGGCAGTCGCCCGCGCCGGCTCGTCGAGCGTCGCCCGATCCGGCCACGCTCACGCGCGCCGCAGCGGCCGGAACCCCGCACGCACTTCGCGCGCGAACAGTTCCGGCTCTTCCCACGCCGCGAAATGCCCGCCCTTGTCGACTTCGTTGAAGTAGATCAGGTTGTGATAGCTGCGCTCGGCCCAGCTGCGCGGCGCCTGGTAGATTTCGCCGGGGAACACCGTGATCGCCGCCGGCAGCGAGATGTCCACCGCGTTGAAGTTGTTCGAGTGATCCTCCCAGTAGATCTGCGCGGACGACGTGGCCGTGTTGGTCAGCCAGTACAGCGAAATGTCGTCGAGAATCTCGTCGCGCGGAATCGAGCGTTCGGGCACGCCGCCGCTGTAGGTCCACTGCGAGATCTTGTCGTACATCCATGCGGCCTGACCCGACGGCGAATCGGCGAGCGCGTAGCCGACCGTCTGCGGACGCGTGACCATCATCGCCGAGTAACCGCAATTGTCGCGATAGAACGTCGCGAGCTTCTCGTACGCGGCCTTCTCCTTCGGCGACAGCGATGCCGGCGCAGGCGCGTCCGTCTGCAGCAGCGTTGCGATGTCCGGCGGCACCGTCGCCGGCATGTTCACGTGAATGCCGGCCAGGCCCTGTACGCGCTGCATCGCCATCCGGTGCGAGATCACCGAGCCGCAGTCGCCGCCCTGCGACACGAAGCGCGTATAGCCGAGACGAGCCATCAGCTCGCCCCACGCGCGTGCGATGTGGTCGGAGCCCCAGCCCGTCTTCGTCGGACGGCCCGAGAAGCCGAAGCCGGGCAGCGACGGCACGACGACGTGGAACGCATCGTCGGCGCTTGCACCGTGCGCGGTCGGATCCGTGAGCGGGCCGATCGCCTTCAGCAACTCGAAGATCGAGCCGGGCCAGCCATGCGTCATGATCATCGGCATCGCGTTCGCGTGCCGCGAGCGCACGTGGATGAAATGAATGTCGAGCCCGTCGATTTCGGTGATGAACATCGGGAAACCGTTCAGGCGCGCCTCGCCCTTGCGCCAGTCGTAGTCGGTGCCCCAGTAGCGCAGCAGCGCCTGCATGCGCGCGAGCCGTACGCCCTGGGATTCGTCGGCGACGGTCTCGCGGCCCGGCCAGCGCGTCGCGGCAATGCGCCGGCGCAGGTCGGCCAGTGCTTCATCGGGAATATGGGCGGTGAACGGGCGTATGCCGTCGCCGCCGGTCGCCGCATGCAGCGCGGTGGGCAGCATCGCGGTGACGCCGGCGGCAACGGAACTGGCCAGCAGGTGGCGACGCATCGGGGAAAACGGTGTGGAAGACATCGTTCGGCATCTCCTTTCGTAAAGTGGAAAGTGAACATGCCGCGCACCTATCGCGCCGACTTTCGAACGGGCGCGCGCTGGTCATGCGGCGTCGCCCATTTGAAAGGTCTGATGTATCCCGGATGTGTCTGGTTTGTACGCGTTTGTAGCAGCGATGCGGAAACCGCGGTCAGGGTGCAACCCAGCGTCCTTCGCAACCGCCGTCGCTCACGTCGAAGATCGCGCGCCGATGGCCGCTGCGCCCGAGTTCGAGCCAGTCGATGCGCGTGACGTCCACGTGGATCAGGCAGAAGTTTCGATAGCCGTCGTCGTCTGCCGTTGCGCCGGTGCTTCGACTCGCCGCGATGCGCGCGTCGTCAGGCGACTCGATCGGCGTGCCCGGGCGCAATGGCGCGCGATACAGGAGCAGCGTATGCGGGCGGCTCGATTGCCAGATCGCACGACGTTGCGCTTCGTCGTCGCAGATCGATGAAACACCTTCCGCGCGAATCTGCACGAGCGAGCCGAGATCGTTCGCGACGATCGCGATGCGCGGATCGCGGCGCAGCTCCGCCACTTTCTCCGAACGCACGTCGGTATGGAACGCCAGCACGCGGCGCGCACGATCGACTTGCCGCAGTACGACCATGCGCACCTTCGGCGCGCCGTCGACGCCGAGCGTCGCGGCCAGCAGCATCGTGAACGGCGAGCGCTGTGCGCCGACGCCGGATTCGAGGCACGACCATAGACGGTCGTATGTTTGCGCAAGCGATTCGGCAGCGGGATCGGACATGTGGGCGCGGCGGTGTCGGGGAGTCGATCGCGCTAGCTTAACCGTCTCGGCGGCCGCGCGCTGCCGGCAGCGCGAGCGGGCGGCCGCCCGGTTCAGTTGTAGCCGAGGACGGCAGGCGCCGCGTCGCCTGCGTCGTTCGGCTCCGCGCCGAAGCGGCCCAGCACGTCGGCCACGTATTGCGGCCCCGCGCTGATCTGCGACGATCTGTGCTCGACGGGCCGGACGCCGGCCATGCCCGGCGCTTCATCCGCCCATCCGGCGGTGCTGACGACGATGTTCATCTATCTGTCTCCTCACGCGGCCAGCGCCGCACCATATGCGCGCACCAGGCGCGCGACGCCTTCCCGGATCGGATCGACGTCCGGCGCGGCGAACGACAGGCGCAGCGACGCGGCGTCGACGTTGTCGGCGAAGAATGCGTTGCCCGGCACGAACACGACCTTGTTCGCGATCGCCCGTTGCAGCAGCACGTCGGACGACACCGCGCCGATCCGCGCCCACACGAACATCCCGCCTTCGGGACGATGAAACGTAATCGCGTCGCCGAAGCCATCGCGCAGTGCGTCGCACATCGCATCGCATTTGCGCTTGTAGGCCGCCGTGATGTGCGGCAAATGGCGTTCGAGCGCACCGTCGGCAAGATACTCGGCGGCGATCGCTTGCGTCCACGGCGCGCTGCACAGGTCGACCGTCTGCTTCGCGATCACGCAGCGGCGTGCGATCTCGGCCGGCGCGATCGTCCAGCCCACGCGCAGCCCCGGCGCGACGATTTTCGACAGGCTCGCGAAGTGCACGATCCAGTCGCGCGCACCTTCGACTTCGCTCGCCAGCGCGAGCATCGAGGGCACCGGCTCGCCCGCGAAGCGCAGATCGCCGTACGGGTCGTCCTCGACGATCAGGAAACGGTATTGCACCGCGAGCCGCAACAGCTTCAGCCGACGTTCGCGCGCAAGCGTCGCGCCGGTCGGGTTCGCGAAGGTCGGCACCGTGTACAGCAGCTTCGGCTGCGCGATCGCGCCCGACGCGAGCAGCGAAGCGAGACGGTCGACGTCGAGGCCGTCGCCATCGACGGGGATCGTCACGATCCGCGCCTGTTGCAGACGCATCGCCGACAGCGTCGCCGGATAAGCGGGTTGTTCGGTCAGCACAACGTCGCCCGGCGCGACCATCACGCGCAGCAGCAGGTCGAGCCCCTGCTGCGAACCGGTGGTGACGAGCAATTCGGCCGGCGTGCACGCGACGCCGCGGCGCGCCATCAATGCGATCAGTTGCTGCTTCAGTTCCGCCAGGCCGTCGGTCGGGCCGTATTGCAGGCAGCGGACCGGCTGCGCATATGCGCGTTCGGCAGCCGTGTTCAGGCCGTCGACGTCGAACAGGTCGCTCGCCGGGTAGCCGCCCGCGAAGGAGATCATCCCCGGTTCGGAAAGGTACTTGAACAGCTCGCGGATCGGCGAACCGGCTGGATTCTGGAATGAGGGCGTGAACGCGTACATGTCGTCGTGAGCTGGATGGCAGCGACGGCCGGGATAGCCGCCACGTGCCGGCCGCCCCTGCGCTTCTGGCGCAAGCGGCGGGGATTCGAGCCACGATTGTCGATAGTCATTAACGGCGCGGCAAACGATATCTACGCACTAGGTCTTGCGGTTTGGTCATTAATGTTCCAGATCCGCCGGTCAGGTTCGCCTCCTCCGATTACCTAGGTAATTGACACCTATCGACCTAGGTAATTGGCCTCCCTACCATGGTTTTCGACGCGAACCGAGCGCCCACACGTAGAGAGGACACGACCATGACCACCCAGGACGTCGACACCAAAACACTCCGGCGCGTGATCGCCGCAGCGTCCATCGGCAATTTTGTCGAATGGTTCGATTTCGCCGCATACGGCTTTCTCGCCACCATCCTGACGCGCGAATTCTTCCCGAGCGGCGACCCGACGGTCGGCCTCCTCAAAACCTTCGCCGTGTTCGCGGTGGCCTTTGCATTCCGTCCGCTGGGCGGGCTGATCTTCGGCGTCGTCGGCGACCGGATCGGCCGCAAGCGCACGCTCGCGTTGACGATCCTGATGATGGCCGGCTCGACGACGCTGATCGGCCTGCTGCCGACCTACGCGAGCATCGGCTACTGGGCGCCGCTGCTGCTGACGATCATCCGCTGCGTGCAAGGCTTTTCGGCCGGCGGCGAATACGCCGGCGCGTGCGCGTACGTGATGGAACACGCGCCGCGCCGCCGCCGCGCATTCTTCGGCAGCTTCGTGCCGGTATCGACGTTCTCGTCGTTCGCGTGCGCGGCCGTGGTCGCGTATCTGCTCGAATCGTCGCTGTCGTCGCAGGCGATGATCGACTGGGGCTGGCGCGTGCCGTTCCTGATCGCGGCGCCGGTCGGCCTCATCGGCGTCTACCTGCGCGTGAACCTCAATGAAACGCCCGCGTTCCAGGCGCTCGAAGGCAAGCACGACATCGCGCATGCGCCGCTGATGGAAACGCTGCATTCGCAATCGTGGAACATCCTGAAGCTCGGCGCGTTCGTGTCGGTGACGGCGCTGTCGTTCTACACGTTCACCACCTATTTCGCGACGTACCTGCAAGTCGCCGGCCACCTGTCGCGTGGCACGTCGCTGCTCGTGACGGTGCTCGCGCTGTTTTTCGCGGCAGCGTTGTGCCCGGTCGCCGGTTTCTACTCGGACCTCGTCGGCCGCCGCGCGACGATCGCCACGACCGGCATCTTCATCATCGTGTCGGTGTATCCGGCGTTTTCGCTGGGCGGTTCGGGCGTGTTGTCGCACTCGCTGCTCGGCGTCGCGCTGCTCGCCATCGGCGCGGTGTTCTCCGGTGTGGTGACGGCGCCGCTGATGTCGGAAGTGTTCGCGACGAAAACGCGCTATACCGCATCGGCGATCACGTACAACCTCGCGTACACGATCTTCGGCGGCACGGCGCCGCTCGTCGCCACGTGGCTGATTTCGGCGACCGGCACCAATCTGTCGCCCGCGTACTACCTGATCGCCGTGTCGATCTTCGCGATGATCGGCGGCCTCGCTCTGCCGGAAACGTCGAAGACTGCACTCGAGGATGCAGGCCCGGCTACCGCGGGAACCGGCCAGTCCGCGAAGCGCGGCATCGAACGCGCGGTTTGAGATCGCGCCGGCTTCTCGAGCCGGCGCCCGGCACGCCCCTCGCACAGGGGCGAGCCTTCACGATTCCAGCATCGTCATCGACGGCCTGAACGTTTCGAAGTTCGAGCGCTCGGTGTTCTCACGCTGGTGCGCACGACCGACGACGTCCTGCGCGTGAAGCGGAAACACAAGACCGGCATCATCCGCGGCTTCCAGAACGCGTATGCGTTCGATAACAATCTCGGCGACATCGTTCACGTCGGATGATGCTCCGCGCGCCTGCGCCGCCGCTACAATCGGACAGCAGACAACCCCGCCCGATAGCGCTGGTCCGGACACGGTTCGGACCGTCGACGAGATGCCGAACATGACCGACACGATGCCCGCCCTCGACTACGAAGATCTCTTCAGGCACCTGCCTGTCGCGGCAATCGTGGCGAAGGAGCGAATCATGATCGACTGCAACGAGAAGGCGTTGCAACTGTTCAGGGCGACGCGCGACGACATCATCGATCAGTCGTTCGCGAAGCTCTATCCGCAACAGAAGGACTTCGCGACGACGGGCCGGCGCCTCGCGCCGCTGCTTGCCAAACACGCCGGGTTCAGCGACGACCGCATCATGCGGCGCGTTGACGGCAGTCACTTCTGGGTCACCGTCTGCGGTTTCGGATACAACCCGAAGCGGCCGTTCGAGCTGGCGATCTGGACGTTCACCGATCTGTCGGAGAACGTCAAGCATACCGACGTCACGAGCACGCTGACCGATCGCGAGCGGGACGTCGCGGCGCTGCTGGTGCATGGCCTCACCAGCAAGGAAATCGGCAAGGAACTGGGCATCAGCCCGCGCACCGTCGATATTCATCGTGCGAGTTTGCTGCGGAAGTATGAGGTGCGGACGACGCATGACTTGATAGCGTGTCTGCTGGCGTGAGGGCACGCGTATCGACAACGCGTCGTGCGCGCGGCAACAAACACGTGACGCACGCCTTTCCGCGGACGTCGCTTGCCTGCCCGAAGCGCACACGCGCCCCGGGCCCCACCGAGTCTATTCAGACCGTACGCGACACAAGCTCGCTCAGGACGCTGTCCAGTGCGACGCGACCGCGCAAAATTTCATCAGGCCTGCTTTCGAAATCGATCCAGCCTTCGTTGAAGCCGTCCAGCATGCGCATGCGGGGCGCCGGATGCTTCATCCCCTGCGCGCGGAACAGCGTTTCCCACGTTCGCCTGTCGACGACTTCCGCGCGCACGTGCCGGCCCAAAACGCGACTGAAGGCCCGTGCGAGTTCATCGGGGCTCACGCGGCGCGATTGCAGCGAAGCAGACAGCGCATCGGGTACGTCGAGCGCAAAACGGTCAATGCGAAAGCACGGCGTTTCGGATGGCAGCGCTGGATACCCTGCGCTCGCCATCACGCTCGAACGCACCCCGGGCGCGGTGACGGTCCGTTCGCGCTCGCGCGCCTCTTCTTGCTGTCGGGATTGCTGGTCGTTGCCCGGAATGATCGGTCTCGGCGTTTCCTGTGCCCATACACCAGTCGCGATAAGCAGCAGTACTGCTACAGCGGAATTCCCCCGGCAAATAGTTTTCATGTAATTTTAAGCACTTGATTGTGAATTTCGACTACGTCGCACACCGATCGATGCCAAGTATGCGATCGTCAGTGAACCGAACGCATCTAGCATCCGAAAATGCCATTAGACACACTGCATTACACCATCGCAAGAAGCCGTGGGCGCCAGAAGATAAAATTGGAGATTAACTCGGCGCTCATTAACGCCATTAATTATATTTACTACCCCTCACCTCTGAAAATATGGGAGGACGCCCTCTTAAATATAACCAATAAATTCCCCATCAAAAGTGATTCAAACAAACGTACGAGTGCCTCTCCGAAGCCGAAGCTGAAGCCTCCCAAGCACCTTACTAACAAGTGTCCCGAACAATCCGCCAACCAACCCGCTTATGATTTCGCCGGCCATTGCCGCTCCTTACCATTTCTTGGAATCGCCGGACGTTGCAATCGTTCGCCCGGCACGTCCGACCGATTGCCCAAGTGCGAGGTCAATTCCGCGAATTACCGCTTCCAGCAATTGACTATCTCCCCCGATCACCACTACCGCATCGCCAATCGCGAGATGACGGAATAGGAGATTCAGGACCGCATCCGCGACGACCAACGACTCGCCGCTGAACGACGGTTTCGACGGCGCTTTCGCTCCAAGCGTTCATAAACACCGCCCCCGGCATACGCCGGGCCCGGTTTTCAGCTAAAGAAGATGTTCTTCAACACCACGTACACAATGAAACTCATCATCGCGGTAAAACAGCACCACCAGATAATTTTCTGTGCTCGCGTCTTCGGAACAGATGTAATTGACGGTCCCATGGCTACCACCTAATTCCAGTTTTCCCTTGATCAACGGAGAAACCCCAGCCAACAGATGCAGGGTTGTTTGTCTTCCCCACGTTCACACCTGCACCGAAGCCTACAACAGTCGCCGTACCGTTACCGGGCGACACCATGACGCCGCCACCCAAGCCGCCATACAGCGCGGATCCGCCGCCTGCGTATTCGCCAGCAAAGTTATTTGTCTGTCCCGGCCTGACTGTACTCGTATTCAGATAGCCAGCCGATATATTCACACCTGCACCGACCGGGTTCGGCAGCCCCATATTCAATCCGCCACCGAAGAACCCGTTCCCGTCTCGCGTAAATGTCCCCCACACACTGCCCACGAAATAGTCAATCTGGAAGTTCACAAAGTCCGGTGCACGGACCAGGGCCGGATTCTTGCCCGTCGTCGTCGCCTGATACGAGAACCCGCTACCCTGCGCTCTCTTCGCAATATACGCCTGCAAATCAGGATCACCCGGACCCAACGATTGCGTCCATACCGTCTGACCCGCCTTGTTCACGCCATACCGCGTCCACTCCGTCCCGTCCTGCGGCATCTGTCCCGACGCTACTCGAACATTGCCCGGCAACACCCCTCCATCGCTCATCACCAGATCCATTTGCGCCATCTGCTCCTGAATCTGCTGCATCGTATATTTTCCGTCGCTTTCCGCTGCCAGCTTCTTCGCCAGCGTCTGCTCCTTCGCCTTACCGTCCTCGTGCAACTGCCGATTGAACCGATCCACGTTGTACCCCGAAAACGCCCCGGACTCACCACCCACTGCCGCACCCGCCCCGTTCGGCGTCCGGATCACCTGCGTGCTGGTTCCTGGCGTCGGGACAATCTGCGCACCGGACAGAGTGGGCAGCATGCCGAGCGCGGCGACGCCGGCCATCACAACGCGAGCGCCGGACGTCGACGAACGCCGCCGTGCGCGTGCCTCGCCCGTTGCCGATTTGCCCTCAGCCGTCGCGGTCTCTTCGACAGCCACCACCATTCCCCGAAGCCCGGAAAACACCAGGCGATACGTATTCCTGTTCATTCTCGCCGGCGCGGCCTGCGCCCAATCGTTCGTTATCGAACGCGAGATTACCGAATCACCGGGAAATCACCGCTAAAAATTGCCAAGTCGTCGAGTGGAAGCCACAAATCTTTAATTTCGGATTCGTCTGATTGACGCGACCCCAGACTTTCGGATTTTCGGTACTTAGTCTCTAGGTTCCAATGCAACACCTTGAAACGGGTAAGGCGTTGCGATGAGGAAGTACAAGCATCTGAGCGCGGAAGAACGCTCGGTCATCATGATTGAACATAGAAACGGCAGCAGCACGAGAGCGATCGCACTACGGCTCGGGCGAAGTGCCTCGACGGTTTCCCGCGAACTCGCACGCAACGGCGATACGGCGATACGGCGACGCACTACGATGCGACGCGGCGGCATCGACGTACCGTGCTCGTCGTCAAGGATGCCGCCTGCGGCGCAAGCTGTTCGCTGGCAGCGCACTGTATCGACATGTGCATCACCGGCTGGTCTATTGGCGCTGGTCGCCGCAGCAGATTGCTGCCAGACTTCGCCGTATGTATCCCGACGATCCTGACCAGCGCGCCAGCCACGAAACGATTTACGCCGCGATATACGCTCATCCGCGAGGCGGACTCAAGCAGGCGATGATCGAAGCATTGCGCCAGCGATACATCATCTTTCAGCCATTTATGATTAATTCCAGTATCTCGCATTCCTCCACATACACACGCGCAAAATCCAGCCCATGGACTTTCCAATCGCAATGAGCACGCATAATTCGCTTTGCTATGGTCTGAGTATTCCCGGTCGGTGCTTTCACTCCAGCTGACCCGCCCCCTTCCAAAACACCAGACAGCCGCGACTTCAACGGCAGTTGCCGACCATGAACCGCAGCCGCACCGAGAAGCCTCTTTCCCCAGGCCGAGCAAGCTTAAAAGTCAGCGACCACGCTACCCAAAAACCCGAGTCCACACCGCGCGAAGGCGTCGTGCGCGGTCTTCGAGGAGATAGGAGGCGGCCAGCGTCAAGAGACCCGAAATCGCGCCCGTCACGATGTGTTCGACATATGGGATACGGTAATGACTCGCGTGCGAGTACGCGTCGCCCACCGTTGTCAGGATGCCGACGATCAGCGCATTGCCGTATCGGTGCGTGTAGAGTTTCGCCGCGGGTGTGAAAGTCAGAAGCACAGCCAGGAGGCCGGTGAACAAGCCTGTTTGAAATGCAATGGCCCAGTGGGCGGCGCTCATGATGTTTCCCCAGCTACCCGGCATGCAGGTCATGCACGCACTGGTCGGCTGCCAGAAACGCTGGACAAACAGTCTGGCGCGGTGCTTCCACTCGGTTGACATGATGCGTTCCCGTCAATGCCGGCCATGCCGCCGTCCCGGCCGGCGCCACGCGGATCGTTGAATCGGCATCCGGATCATCTGACGAACCGACCGTCATCGCGGATCGACCAATTGTGCGCCATGGCGGCCGGGCCGTCACCCGGACATAGGGGAATACTACTCCACGACAACACGGCCGCTGAAACGACGGAGACCGGTACGCGTCGCGCCGAAATGACGGCGATCATGCGGCTCATCTTCACACACCCGGCAGACAGAAAGACGGTTCTTCGTGGATTTCCCCGGGCGTCGCTTGCGGACCCTGAAGAGACAGTTGCGGAAAGCGAAAACGGACACTCGCGTCGCCGTTAGGGGCGAATCTGTCCTATTGGGATTGACAACTATTTTGCCTAAATTCGCAGAGCGCCTGAGTCACCGTTGCTGGTCACGGCGTGATAGGTAATTGCTTCCAATCGCCGGCGATGCGTCGGTACAAGTGAGAGGGCAGGCGATGGTCGCACTCCCCGGACCGCTCTACGACGTGCCGAAGCTCCACTAGCCCTTGCGCAGAAGATGAGTCGCAGAATGCAAGGAGGTCACGAGCTGGAGCAACTGCGACAAAACCCTGCGGCGCGACATGGGCGTACCAGTAATTCCACATGGCATCAAGCGTGAGAAGACTCGCCTCGAAGTTGCCTCCCATGAGTGCAACATAGATGGAACCGTATTCGCGAACAGTCAGCTTTTCTTCCGCAAGAGCCTGCAAATTTGAAACGGCGATTGAATGAAGTTGATCAACCGAAACACATTCGTGTTCCAGATGCCGGTGCTGAATGAAAGCCAAATGATCAGCTGCATCCACGACATACGAAACCAATAGATCGTCACTGAAGGGACGGAGAACAGGCGAGTCCTCGCGTGACAACGATATTGCTGGTGTGGAGTCTTGCACCATGGGCTTCAGGTAAGCGATGGCGCGGGCGCAGATGCCGCCTTCTGTCACATTCATAGAGCGATCCCAAAATACAGCCAGAACCAACTCGCGGATTGTCGACCATTCGGGCCGCCATGTCGAACGGCCGATTTTGGCCGAACACCGACATTCCTCCCGCGCATCCACCCCGAAGAACCAAAAAAAAGCCCGGCAAAGCCGGGCGAATCAGATTGAGAACACAAGGAGAATCCCGCCCACCCCACACCGGGCGGTCACGCCGCGCTACACGACGTTCTTTTCGACGATCGGCCGGTTTTCAAGCACACGCTCCCAGCCGAGCGACGACAGGT
The DNA here is from genome assembly GCF_018148075.1 of Burkholderia sp. AU19243. NCBI lineage: Bacteria > Pseudomonadati > Pseudomonadota > Betaproteobacteria > Burkholderiales > Burkholderiaceae > Burkholderia > Burkholderia sp. AU19243. The sequence continues at coordinate 43,359 of NZ_JAGSTV010000015.1, read as the reverse complement.
CGAGCGATTGATACCGCCCGCCGAGAATGAGTTCACTGACCCCGCGCCCGGTCGCGGGCCCTTGCTGCAACCCGTGCCCGCTATACCCGTTTGCGAACACGACGTTGTCGAGCTCGGGGTGATACCCGATGATCGCGTTGTGATCGAACACGTTGTACTCGTAGTACCCGGACCAGCAGTTCTCCACGCGCAGCGCCTCGAACTCCGGCACGCGATTCGCGAGCGTCGGCCAGATCACTTCATCGAACAGATCATGATCGACCTCGTCGAGCGGCAGATCGTCGGGATCGCGATCCGGGCTCGGCGACGTCCCGCAGATATACGTGCGCCCTTCCGGCCGGAAATACACGCCGGTCGGATCGATCAGCAGCGGACAATCGGTGAGCTTCGCCGGCGACGACACGTTGAAGATGCTGCGACGCCGCGCATACACCGGAATGTCGATACCCATCATCGACGACAACGTGCGCGTCCACGCGCCCGCCGCATTGACCAGCGTGTCGCACGCATAACGCTCGCCGTCGCTCGTCACAACATGCGTGACCTTGCGGCCGTCGCGCACGACGCCGCTCACGTCGGCCGCCACATAGCGCGCACCGAGCGCCTGCGCCTTCTTGCGCAACGCCTGCACGAGCCCATACCCGTCGAACCACCCTTCGCCGCTCGCGCCATACGCGCCCGACACGAGATCGTCGACGTTCAGCCACGGAAACTTCGCACGCAGCGCGTCGCGATCCATCAGCCGGATATCGGCGCCGAGCTTCGTCTGCAGCGCATGGTTCTCGCGCAGCGTCGCATCGCCTGCCGGCGTCGCGAGGAACAGGTAACCGCCTTCATGCAGATCGATCGACGGCCGCGTGCCGTCGACCTCGAGCCGCTCGCCGATGTTGCGCAGGAACTCGATACCGGACAGCGACATCTGGATCGACAGCGGCGTCGAGAACTGCTGGCGGATCGACGCGGCCGACAACGCCGACGACGACTTCGCGTAGGTCGGATCGCGTTCGATGACGGTCACGGAAACCGTCGGATCGGTGGCACGCAGAAAATAAGCGATCGAGCTGCCGATCACACCACCGCCGACGATGACGACTTGAGAACTCACGACTGACTCCAGTTGCTCGTAAAAGACGCGGCCCGCTCGGCCGCGCGTGAAGATTGTTCGTGCCGCGTCGCGCGGCGCACCTCGGCGGCCGGGGGATTCGCCGCGAGGTGCGCCGCGATCGCGCTCGATCGCTTCGGCTATTTCAGCACGTCCGGCATTGCAGCGAAAGTCCGCGCGCGTCGGCCATTTCAGGCGTTCAGTCCGCCGTCTGCGTCGTGACTGGCTGCCACGCGGCGTTCTTCACTTCATACAGCGTCGAGCTCGGATTCTTCAGGTCGCCCGTGTTCGTGAACGCGATCGTGCCGGTGATGCCGTCGTAGCGCGTGCTCTTCAGCGAACCGTTGAAATCGGCCGGCCTCGTCGAATTCGCCTTCTGCATCGCATTGATCGCGATCCACGTCGCGTCGTACGCGAACGGCGCATATGCGAGCATGTCCACGCCGTACTTCTGCTTGAATTTCGTCTCGAACTGCTTGCCCTTCGCCAGGCGCGCGAGCGGCTGCCCGTATTCCCACACGGCCGCACCTTCGGCGGCGCTGCCGGCGAGCTTGATGAAATTCGCGTTCATCACGCCGCCGCCGGCGAGGAACTGCGCGCGAATGCCGAGCTGGCGCATGCGCTTGACCAGCATCGCCGATTGCGCATCGAGGCCGCCGAAGAACACGAGGTCCGCGTTCGTGCTCTTGATCTTCGTGAGCTGCGCGCTGAAGTCGACGGCCTTGTCGTTCGTGAATTCGCGCGCGACGATCATACCGCCGCTCGCTTTCGCCGCCTTCTCGAATTCGTCGGCCTCGCCCTGGCCGAACGCGGTGCGGTCGTCGATGATCGCAATGCGCTTTGCCTTGGTCACGCTCGCCGCATACGCGCCTGCATTGCCGGCGTTCTGCGCGTCGGTGGCGATCACGCGATAAACGGTGCCGAGCCCCGCGCGCGTGATGTCGGGATTGGTGGCCGACGGCGTGATCATCGGAATGCCGGCCTTCGCATAGATCTTCGATGCGGGCAGCGTCGTGCCCGAGTTGAAGTGGCCGATCACGACGGCCACCTGCGCGTCGGCCAGCTGCTGCGCAGCCTGCACGCCGATGCGCGGATCGCTCTGGTCGTCCTGCGACGCGACGACGAATTTCACCGGCTTGCCGCCGATCGTCGTACGCGCGGCGTTTGCCTCGTCGACGGCCATTCGCACGCCGTTCTCGATGTCCTTGCCGTACGCGGCGCCGCCGCCCGTGAGCGGCACGGCCACGCCGACCTTCACGACCGTCTCCTGCGCGTAGGCGGCGCCTGTCTGGAACGCGAAGATCGCGGCGGTCAGCGCCATGCCGGAAAGCGAACGAATGCGGAACGTCATCGGCCAATCCTTCTTCTGTGGGTCGATATGCGACGCGCGACCATCGCGCGCCGGCGACCTCCCGCGTGCCGGTGTCGATCACCGCGGCTCCGTCTCCGGGGAACCTGTCAGCGCGAAAGAGGTGAACCGATTGTGGGTAGCCAATACGCGTGCAGCAAACGAATTATCGGAACTACGTTGTGAGGAATTGTCATCAACTGTCGACGCAATCGACGGTGCGCGGCCCGCGCGACGGCGGGCCGGCACGGAAAGCGTCATGCGGGATGCGCGCAAACGCCGTTGCAGCAAGGGCGCGCGGGGTAATGCCGATGCAGAATCATCGCTGTATCAGGCGGCGCAACGGCGCCACGCGGTCCGGCCGCACGCATCGCGCGCTACGGTCAATGGCGGTCGCGCCCGATGTGGGTATCGGTGCCCGTATGGTGGCGCACCGCGTCTGCCGCCTCGCCCGCCTTCTCCTGCAACTTGCCGGCCTGCTGTTCGGCCACGCCTTCGGCCTCCGTCGCGCGGTCGCCCGTCACCTTGCCGAGCGCTTCCTTGACCGAACCCTTCACTTGTTTGAGCTTCCCTTCGATGCGATTCCTGTCCATGGTCGTCTCCTGCGATGAGTTGGGGAGAGAGCCGGCGGCACGGCAGCGTGCGCCGCACCGCCGAGCGGACAGGATCGCAGCCGCGCGCCGGGCGCGGCAGATGCGGATGCACCACCCGGGATGGTGCATTCGCCCCGGTAGCACGATGTGGCAGTGTCGCGGCGTCAGTCGGCGGCGTTTTTGTCGGTGCCTTTTTCGCCGCGCGCGACGTTCGGCTCGGCCGCTCCGACAATCCCGCGCTCGCGCGCCCACACGATCGCCTCGCCGCGACTGTGCACGTCGAGCTTCGCGTAGATCGTCGCGACGTGATTGCGCACGGTATTCGGCGCGAGCCCGAGCCGGCCGGCGATCTCCTTGTCGGCGAGGCCGTGACACAGCAGGTCGAACACGTCGCGCTCGCGCGCGGTGAGGTCCGACAGTTGCGCACCCGCATCGGGCGCATTCGCGCGGCGCACGTTCGCGAGTTTTTCGATCAGCGTGCGGCTGAACCACGACGCGTCCTGCATCGCCGTCTCGATCGCATAGACGAGCTCCATCTCGGTGCGCTTGCGATCGCTGATGTCGAGCAGCGCGATCAGCAGGCAATCCTGGCCGTGGATCGCGACCGGCTCGGCCGACACGACGCAATCGCGCACGTCGCCTTCGCGCGTGCGGATCTGCACGTCGGCGCTGCGCACGTTGCCGTCGCGCGCGATCTGGTTGTCGATCTGCTGTCGCGCGCCGCGCTCGGCCCACAGTCCGATCTCGTCGGCGGACTTGCCGAGCAGGTCGTCGCGCGAATGGCCGGTCATCCCGACGAACGCATCGTTTACGTCGAGCAGCGCAAAGCCGTCCGCCGTGACGATCGCGGTCGCGACCGGCGCCATCCTGAACGCCTTGGCAAAGCGCTCCTCGCTCTGCCGCAGCGCAAGCTCGGCCTGCTTCCGCGGTTCGAGATCGGTGAACGTGAACAGCATGCACGCCTCGCCGTTCATGTCGATCGGCTGCCCCGCAACGACAACCGCATTCGGGCTGCCGTCCGCGCGCTTGAGCACGGCCTCCATCTGCGGGATCGTCGCGCCGTCGCCGAGGCGCTCGATCGCGAGTTCGCGTCGCTCGGCCTGTTCGAGCACGTCGATCTCGTACACGGAGCGGCCGAGCACGTCGTCGCGCGTGTGGCCGGTCATGTCGAGAAACCCTTGGTTGACCTTCACGTAACGCAAGTCGTCGAGCCGGCAGATCACAGCCGGCGCCGGGTTCGCGTTGAACGTGCGCTCGAACCGGTCTTCGGCGCTCGCCCATTCCGTCGCGTCGTGCAGCACGAGCGCGAGGCAGTCGGGCTCGCCGGCCGCGTTCGTCAGCACGAGGCTGCGAATCCGGTGAACCCAGCTCACGTTCTCGTCGGCGGCCGACTCGACTTCGACCGTCACGTCGCTGAACTCCTCGCCCGCGATCACGCGGTCCATCGGATAGTGGCCGTCGCGCACAGGATGGTTGTTCCGGTAGCGCAGCCGGAAGCGCTCGCGATACTCGGTGACGTCCGCGCCGAGCGCTTCGAGTTCGGTCACGCCGTGCATCGCTAGCGCGGCCTCGTTCGCCCAGACGATGCGCTGGTCCGGTTCGATCAGGATCACGCCTTCGGTGAGCCCCGCGATGATCTGGTGCAGCTGGCGCCGGTCGGTATGCGACTTCAGCACCTGTTCGTTTACTCGTTCGTCCATTGTTGGGTGGTCCACGTCGTTGCATGGTTGCCGATTCGGTTGCATTCGCGCGGCGGCACGCCTGGCGCGATCGATCGGGCGCCGCCGCGCACGCGCACGCGCGAATGCACTATGCGCAATAGTACATTCGCGTGTAGTTCAGCTTCGGTGCGATACCCCGCCGAGCCGCGCACGGCACGGCCCGCCCCGCTCTCGCGTGCGCCACGCGGGATGCTGTCGCATTTCCCGTTCCCGCGCCGCCGTTCCGTCCCCGTGCAAACGCACTAGCTCATCCGGTGAATTTGCGCGATGTGCGCGTGCATTCGTGCCGGTACGCTGGTACTGCATCGGCGCTCATGCGCTGCCCATCCATACCGCAGAGGAGGATCACCTGATGAAGCTGCATCAGACACCCGATCCGACGCGGCCCGAGCCGGCCCCGGACAATCCGCCCGAGCCTTCGCCGGGCACGGATCCCCCGGTGCCGCTGCCGCCCGACGTGCCGCGCCCGGACATGCCGCCGCGCGAGCCCGGCTACGACACGCCGATCGCACGGTAGCGTGCGCCGCGCTTCGCATTCGTCGATTCATCCACCCATCAAGCCAATCGAAGGAGAACATCAATGAACAAGACCTCGCACCTTTCGACGCTACTCGCCGCGAGCGCGGCTTTCCTGCTCGCGGCCGCACCGCTCACGAACGTGCACGCGCAGACACAGGCATCGTCGACCGATACCACGATGAAGTCGGATTCGGATCAGCCGGTGACCGACACGTGGATCACGACCAAAGTGAAGAGCGAACTCGCGACCACCAAGGGCGTGAAGAGCACCGACATCAGCGTGAAGACGGTGGACGGCGTCGTCACGCTGACGGGCGTGCTGCCGTCGAAGACCGCCGTAAAGAAGGCCGTTGCCGTCACGCGCTCGATCAAGGGCGTGAAGCATGTCGATTCGTCCGGCCTGAAAGCCAAGGCATGAGCTGTCACGCGGCCCAGCGCCGCGCTTTTCTCCCCTAACTCCAGGAGCACACCATGAACGAGGACAAGATCAAGGGTCAATGGAAGCAGCTGACCGGCAAGCTGAAGGCCAAGTGGGGCAAACTCACCGACGACGACCTGACCGTCGCCGAAGGCAACCGCGACTACCTGGTCGGCAAGATCCAGGAGCGTTACGGGATCGCCCGCGACGAAGCCGAGCGCCAACTGAGGGACTTCGATCGCGAGCTGTAACGCACCGGTCGTCTCATCCCGCCGCGACGCATCCCGCGTCGCGGCCACGCGGAGGACAACGACATGGGCAAGTATCTGATCGCATGGCTGCTCGGCGTACCGATCGGCGTGCTGGTGCTGTTCTATCTGGTCACGCACCTGTTCTGACGACGTGGCGCCCATCCAGCGCAAACGGGCCGATGGCTGTTTTCAGCCATCGGCCCGTTTCTATTCGCTCACGCGCCGCGCGTTACTTCGCCGCGTTCGCCGTCATCTTGAAGATGCCCTGCGCATTGCCCGCATCGAAACGCAGGTCCGTCACCCAGCGGCGCGTCGCCTGATCGAACGTGCGGCGGCGCGTGATGAACTCGTAGAACGAGCCCGGCACGTTGCGCTTGACCGTGCCGCCGTCGCGCGTGCGGAACTCGCGCTCGACGATGTCCGCGCGGTACGCGGTCTGGAACACGCGGCCCGAACGCGAGCGCTCGACTTCCGGCTTCATCGGCCGGCCTTTCGCCTTCTCGTCATCGGACAATTTGAACACGTCGGCCACGCGATCGGTCGCATGATTGAATGCGTTGCCTTCGGTCGCGATCCACGCCATCTCCGCCGATTCGAGCAGCAGCGTCTCGTAGTCGAGCTCGTTCGGCACGTCGTGCTGCCGCGCGAACGCGCCGACGATCTCCGGCAGCAGCGCATGCGCGGCGTCGAGCGGCAGCCAGCCTTCGCGCTCGATCTCCCACAACAGCGCGACCGCCGCCGGCGACAGCGGATCGCGCGACGAACTGACAACGTTCGTCACGGCCTGCTGGAACTCCTTCGAGAAGCGCTCCGGATGCAGTTCGCTGACGAAGAACTGCGCGATCTCGTCCGGCGCATCCTCGTGCGCGTATGCGCGGCCCGTCATGCCGAGCTTGTCGAGCGGATAGCGGCCGTTCAGGCGAAACCCGAGCGGACGCAGGATCCGCGTGAACGCGGCTTCGCCGGGCGGCAGCGCACCCGTGTGCGGCCAGCGCACCGTGCGCAGCGCGCCGTGGTCGAAGTACACCGAGCCGCCGTTTGCGATCGCGTCGGCCGTGTACGCGCGGCCGTTCGCCGAGCGCTCGAGCAACCCTTCGAACAGCGCCATGTTCATCGCCTGCGCGATCTCCGCGCGCGTGACGACGCCGGTTTCCCACTCGTCGAGGATGGACGGCATGTTCAGGGTCGCGAACAGGGCGTCGGTCTTCGCCTGTCCCAGCAGCTTCGTCAGCAAGCTCTCGATATTCGGATTGCGCATCAGGATTCTCGTGTTCGGGGACTGCCGGAAAAAGGCGCCGGCAATTCGGATGGCCGGCCGCGATGCGGGCGCGTGGCCTTGCGTGGGATGCATTATTCAAAGGGTTGCAGCGACGCGTAAAGCGAGATTAAATTGACACGTGATGAGTTTTTGGAATTATTGACGTACTTCGCACCCGCCCGCCCGTCCGTTTCGCGCGGGCCCGTTCGTCAGACGATACGAGCACCATGCGCAAATTCAAGATCCCCAACATGGGTGCGCTCGTGGCTTTCGAAGCCGCGGCGCGCCACGAGAGCTTTACGCACGCGGCGAAAGAGCTGTTCCTGACCGAAAGCGCGGTGTCGCGGCAGATCGCGACACTCGAAGCGAGCCTCGGCGTGCGGCTGTTCGCGCGCGTGAAGCAGCGCGTCGTGCTGACGCGCGCCGGCAAGCTGTACGGCACGCAGGTGCGGCGCGCGCTGGAGGCGCTCGACCGCGACACGCTGTCGATCATCGCGCACGGCAGCGGCGGCGGCTATCTGGAACTCGCGGTGTTGCCGACCTTCGCATCGCACTGGCTGATCCCGCGCATCAAGAGTTTCTACGACCGCACGCCGGACGTGCGCGTCAACATGGGCAGCCGCACCGACCTGTTCTCGTTCGAAGATACGCACTTCGAGGCCGCGATCCACTACGGCAAGCCGACGTGGCCGGGCACGTCGTCCGACTATCTGTTCGGCGAGGAAGTGGTGCCGATCTGCTCGCCCGCGTTGCTGAACGGGCCCGTCGAGCGCGTCGAGGACTTGCTCGCGTATCCGCTGCTGCACTCGACCACGCGCCCGGGCGCGTGGGCGCAATGGTTCGAGACGCACGGCGTCGACGACATCCGCACGATGCAGGGCGTGCGCTACGAACTGCACACGATGCTGATCAGCGCGGCCGCGGCCGGGCTCGGCATCGCGCTCGTGCCGAAGTTTTTCGTCGAGGAACAGTTGCAGCAACTCGGCCTCGTCGTGCCGTGCGACGCGGCAACCGTCGGCGATTCGGCGTACTACCTCGTATATCCGACGGAGTTCAGCCACAGCAAGCCGCTGGAGCTGTTTCGCGGCTGGCTGCTCGAGCAGGCGAGCGCGTATGCGGCGCCTGCTCCCGATGCGCACGAACGCGACGACGAAGACGACGAAGACGACGAAGACATCGAGTGACCGCACCGTGGTGGGGCCGTCAACGCGCGGCGGCCCGCATCCGCGCCACGCCGCTGCGTGACGGCTCGTCGGCAGTCACGCGCGGGCCATCGTGAAGACGACCCAAGCCGCGTGTTTACATGTGCCACTTCACCGTGGCGGTCAGCGTGCGCGGATCGCCGGGCATGTTGTACAGATCGGCGTTGCCGTGCGCGGCAATGAAGTACTTGCGATTGAACAGGTTGTCGAGCGTGAGCGTCACGTCGACCTTCTTGCTGCGATAGCCGGCGCCGAGATTGAACACCGTGAACGACGGCAGCGTGACCAGATCGCTGGCCGACGTGTAGCGGGCCGACTGGAACTGCATGCCCGCTGCCGCATAGAAGCCATACGGGAGCTCGCGCTTGAGCCACAGGCTGGCACTGTGCCGCGGCATCAGCCCGGGCGTGTTGCTCGACAGCGCAAGGCCGGCCGCCGTCGACTGGGGCGAGCCGTCGACCGTGCCGTTCAGGTACGCATAGCCCGCATATACCGACCATTTCGGCGCGATCTGCCCGGTGAATCCGAGTTCGGCCCCGCGCACGTGCTGCGTGCCGATCGGCAACGCATAGCCGAGATTCGCCGGGTCGCCGATCTGCTGGTTCGTCTGCCGCATGTCGAACAACGCAACGCTGGCCGTCGCCTTGCCGCCGATGTCGAAGCGCGAACCGATTTCGTACGCGGTCGTCTTCTGCGGTGCGAGCGCGGCGCCGTTGGAAAACGCGCCGGAGCTGATCAGCGTGTCGGCCAGCGGCGAGAACGACTGGCTGAACGAACCGTACAGCGTCAGCCAGTCGAGCGGTTCGTACATCAGGCCGACGCGCGGGCTCCACGCGTGATCGGTGCGGTCGAGATTGACGTTCGACGACGTGTAGTCGTGGCGAATCTGGTTCAGGTAGTCGAAGCGCAGGCCGGCGAGCACCTTCCAGTGTTCGCTCAGCGAGATGAGGTCTTGGGCGTAGACGCCCGCGAGTCCGACCACGGTCGATGCGTTCGTCTTCGCACGCGTGCCGATCGGCACGCCGGGCAGCACGACCGGCTGCGGATTCAGCAGATCGTAGGTCGCGACTTTCGATACGCTGTAGATCGTGTCGAACTTCTGCTGCTGCGACAGCTCGAGCCCATACAGCAGCTCGTGACGCATGCCGAACAGCGACGTCTTCTGCGTGAGTTCGAACAGCCCGTCGATACCGTGATCGGTGCGCTGGCGCGTCGACTGATCGAGCGTGACGACCGGGTGCGCGGCGGTCTTGATCGGCTCGTACGTCACGTAATTCTTTCGTTCGAGCGAGAAGTCGTACGCGCGAATCGCGCCATGGAACGACAGCGAATCGTTGAAGCGGTGATCGAGCGACACGGTCGCGCTTTTCGCCGAGACGTCGTTGTACGAACTGTTCACCCCGTCGGCCGACCCGTAATACGTGTTGATCGGCACGTCGACCGGCCGGCCGAGATACGCGGGCAGCCCCTGGTCGGACGTGCGGCGGTCGTGCAGGTAGTCGAATTCGACGTTGAGCACCGTGTCGCTGTCGAGCTTGAACTGCGCGGACGGCGCGATCGCCTGGCGGTTGAGCTGGAACTGGTCGCGAAAGCTGTTCGAATTCTCGGCCGCACCAGTCACGCGAAAGCGCGCCGCGTCGTTGGCGTTCCAGCCCAGGTCGAATTCGCCGCGCCGCTCGCCGCGCGTGCCGAGCGTCACGCCCACGTCGTTCACCGGGTTCGCCTGCGGCCGCTTCAGCACGCGATTCACGATGCCCCCTGCCGAGCCGCGCCCGTACAGCACGGCCGCCGGCCCCTTCAGCACCTCGACCCGCTCCACGTTCGACAAGTCGCGGTAGTACAGCGCGTCGTCGCGAATGCCGTCAACGTACTGGTCCGTGATGCTGTTGAAGCCGCGGATCGTAATCTGGTCGCGCTGGCCGTCGCCGACCGAAAAGCCGACGCCCGGCACGTTACGCAGCGCGTCCTGCAGCGACGTCGCATTCTGATCCTCGATCACCGCGTGCGGCACGACGTTCACGGTCTGCGGCACGTCCATCAGCGACATGTCGGTCTTGGTCGCCGCGCGTGAACGGCCGCCGTCATACGACGCACGCTCTGCAGCCGCATTGACGGAAATCGCGGGCAAGGTCGCCGCGGTGTCGCTTGCCTGCGCGCAGGCGGCGCGTGTGCCGGCAAGCGACGAGGCAATCAGAAGTACGTGGCACGCGCTCTTGTTGAGTTTCATCGTTGAAGTAAAGGCAGAGGGAAATCGGTGAGCGCAAACGCGGCCGGCCGACGCCGATTCATCCACCGGCGCATCGACGATGCGGACTCTCTTTCAGCGCACCACGAACGGCGTACCGGGAATCGCGCCGTTGCGCGGGCCGGCGTGCGGCGCGCGGGCGGCCGTTACGCCGCGTCATGGCTCGTAACGGAGCGAAATATTAAACGAGAATGATTCGCGTTATTAGTTAATTTCCAGCATGTCGCCTTCGTGCAACGTCCATCCTGCTGGCGGAGGGGATTTCCGACGAATTGCTTTCAGTTTTGCGCGCAAATGCGCGTGCGTCGTAATTAAAACGAAAGAATGAGAACAAGCGCAGTGCGTGATGACCGCGCGTGTCGAAGGGCTGTGCGGGGGATACGTCGGAAAGAGGAAACGGAATCGCGGGACGGCGTGGACGGCCCAATCGCTCGAGGTCCGGTGCGCGCCGGGCCGGGCAACCCCGACCCGGCGCTCCGGGCAGCCGACCTCGTATCGGCAGCGCGGCGGACCTTCTCTTGTTTCTTGACTGCGTGTGTCTCTCAGGTTCGGGGCGTTTTTTACTTCACCGCGCGAGGACATTATCCGCGCAATTCGGGCGGACTGAAACGTTTGCGCGCGCACCAAACCGCTTATATTGAGGATTCCGACACAGTCATACAAAAGCCTTACACCAAGTCACACCGCGTTCGGCAATTCTTGCAATCGGTGCCGGGTTCCTTTTTAATGGAACTGGTTCCAGTCATCCTTGCGGCAGGCAACGCCAGCGCGTGACGCAGCGTCGTGCGCGCGTCATCATGCCGATTCAGGATCGACGAACATACCGCTCAGGATTCGCATCGCCCGTCCTTCCCGGACACCCGTCAAACGAGACCGTCATGCCCGATTCCGCCTCCCTGCAGCAGCTGTTTCCCGCGTATCAAGACATCCCCGCCGAGTTCCGGCTCGCCGCGCCGATCCACCAGCGCGTGTCGCTGGTCGACGGCGAACTGCGTCCGTGGGACGGCGCGACCAAGACCGTGCTCTCGCCGGTGTGCGTGCGCCAGCCGGACGGCAGCGTCGAACAGATGGAGATCGGCAGCTATCCGGTGATGAGGGAGACGGAAAGCGACGCGGCGCTCGACGCCGCGGTGCGCGCGTACGATTCGGGCCGCGGCGAGTGGCCGACGATGAAGGTCGAGCAGCGCATCGCGTGCATGCAGGACTTCATCAAGCGGATGGTCGCGCAGCGCGAGCTCGTCGTGAACCTGATCATGTGGGAGATCGGCAAGAGCCTCGCCGATTCGCAGAAGGAGTTCGATCGCACCGTCACGTACATGACGCAAACGATCGACGCGCTGAAGGAGCTCGACAACGCGAACTCGCGCTTCGTGATCGCGGAAGGCACGATCGGCCAGATCCGCCGCACGCCGCTCGGCGTCGTGCTGTGCATGGGGCCGTACAACTATCCGCTGAACGAAACGTTCGCGACGCTGATTCCCGCGCTGTTGATGGGCAACACCGTCGTGTTCAAGCCGCCGCAGTACGGCACGCTGCTGTTCGAGCCGCTGCTTGAAGCGTTCCGCGATGCGTTCCCGAAAGGCGTGATCAACACGATCTACGCACCCGGCGCGGTGGTCGTGCCGCACATGCTCGCATCGGGCAAGATCAACGTGCTCGCGCTGATCGGTTCGAGCAAGGTCGCCGATCATCTGAAGAAGCAGCATCCGAAGTCGAACCGGCTGCGCGCGATCCTCGGCCTCGACGCAAAGAACGCGGCGATCGTGCTGCCCGACGCCGATCTCGACCTCACGGTGAAGGAGTGTCTGCTCGGCGCGCTGTCGTTCAACGGCCAGCGCTGTACCGCGCTGAAGATGCTGCTCGTGCACCGCTCGATCGTCGACGAGTTTCTGAAGCGCTTCACCGCCGCGCTCGAACAGCTGAAGATCGGCATGCCATGGGAGAAAGGCGTCAGCATCACGCCGCTGCCGGGCATGCATCGCACCGCGTACATGACCGACGCGATCGACGACGCGAAAGCGCATGGCGCGCAGGTCGTCAATCATCAGGGCGGCGAGTTCAGCAAGACGCTGTTCTATCCGGCCGTCGTGTATCCGGTGACCGAAGGGATGAAGCTGTATCGCGAGGAACAGTTCGGGCCGATCATTCCGGTTGCGGCGTTCGACGACGTCGAAACCGCGCTCGACTACGTGACGACGTCCGAGCACGGCCAGCAGGTCAGCATCTTCGGTTCGGATCCGGCGCAGATCGGCGCGCTCGTCGATCCGCTCGTCAACCAGGTGTGCCGGGTCAACATCAACTGCCAGTGTCAGCGCGGGCCCGACGTGTTCCCGTTTGCCGGGCGCAAGGACTCGGCGGAAGGCACGCTGTCGGTGACCGATGCGCTGCGCGCGTTCTCGATCCGGTCGATGGTCGCCGCTAAGCAAACCGAAGGCAGCAAGCATCTGCTCGATTCGATCGTGTCGGACCACTACTCGAAGTTCATCAACACGGGCTTCATTTTCTGAAGCGCTGACGCACGAACGATGCTGTTCGGCGATGCGCCGCGGGTCCGTCGCGGCGCATCGTTCATTCATACGTTCGCTCATGTCGAGCCTCGCGGGATGATGCCGCGATCGTTCGCACCGGTTGCTCGGCTCCCCATCGTCAATCGTCCGCCCATTCGCCCGGCCCGTTGAACGGCGCAACGGCGTGCGCGTCCGTTGCGTACGCATCGGGATCGCGCCGGCGACAACGTCTCGGTTATGAAACATCCGGCGCACGGGTTGCGGGCTTGCGTCGTGCTGCAAACGTCGGCACTCGTCGCCATGCACGACCGACGCGGCGCCCTGCGGCCGCGGGTGCGCGATCGCCGGCGCACACGCCGTGACGGTCCGGCCGTTCCGCAACGGAAACACGCATGCGGTTTCGACGCGGCGTTACGTTACATCGCTGAAGCATTTCCTCGGTCCGCGATCGGGCCCGCGGCGGAGCAAGGCCGCACACACCGTATGGAAGCGCACCTCAATTTTCGGTGCGAGCCAGTACCGGCGGGACGCGCCGGCCGATGCGGCAGCCCGCGTCAACATTGCTCAACAATCTGTTCGCGACGCTGGTACGGAATCTGCATTCGTACGCAGCAACCGCCGCGCCAATGCCGGCGCGGCCACGAACCCGGTTCGGGATCCGTCTGCCGGAATCGCCCGAACGCCCACGCAAGCAACGAGGCTCGTCATGGATGCGCTGCCCAATTCGTCCGATACGTCGTTCCAGCTCTTTCTCGCGAAACTGCTCGAACAGCCGCAACCCGAATGGACCGAAAAACAGCAGATGGAACTCGAGATGGCGCGCTCGCTGTCGACCCAGATGGTTCAATACGCGGAAAGCATGCGCGGCGGCAACGCGGATCTCGCGCGCTGCCTCGTGCTGCTGCGCTATGCGAAGGTCCTCGACTTCATGCTGACGTCGCTCGCCGCGCGCCGCGACATTCATCCGCAAACGCTGCGCACGCTGTTCCGGCTCGCGAACCTGAAGGTCGACGACGCGTATCCGGTGTGAGCCGGCATCCGGCCGCGCAACGGGCCGCGTTGACCTTCACCGCGACGCCGCCGCTCTCCCCGCCATCCACTTTCGGTAACGCCGCGTCTGGCACGTCGCGGCCAGTTGCTGCGACACCAGCGCGCGCAGCGGCGACACGCGCGGATGCGTGCGCCGCCCGGCGCTCAGCCGCGCGAGCTGAAACTTCACGACGGCCATGTTCGCGAGCGAGCCCAGCGTCTTGTTCTTCCACCGGATCGGCTGCAGCGCCGGCGCGCTGTCCTTGCCGGCCCGCCAGTCGCGCGGCAGATTCGGATCGATCGACAGCGCGGTCGCGATGCCGACCATCGCGACGCCGCTCGCGACGACCTGCTCGGCCACCGCGCGGCGCCGGATCCCGCCCGTGACCATGAGCGGCATCGCAGCCACGCCGGCGATGTCCCGCGCGAACTCGAGGAAGTACGCTTCACGCGCCAGCGTGCGCCCGTCGCGCGCGTCGCCCTGCATCGCCGGCGCTTCGTAGCTGCCGCCCGACAGCTCGACGAGATCGACGCCGAGCGGATTCAGCAGCTCGACGACGCGCTTTGCATCGTCCGCGCTGAAGCCGCCGCGCTGAAAATCGGCCGAATTCAGCTTCACCGCGACGACGAACCCGGGCGATACCGTCGCGCGTACGTCGCGCACGATGTCGAGCAGCAGGCGCGCGCGGTGCTCGATGCTGCCGCCCCATGCATCCTGTCGGCGATTGGTCAGCGGCGACAGGAACTGGCTCAGCAGATAACCATGCGCCGCGTGGATCTGCACGCCGGTAAAGCCGCTTTGTTCGGCGAACTGCGCGGCAAGCACGAAGCGGTCGCGCACGTCGGCGATGTCGGCCTCGGTCATCTCCTTCGGCACCGGAAACTGCTTCGACAGCGCGCCAAGCGCGAGCGGCACCGCCGACGGCGCGAGTGTCGGCTGGCCGAGCGCCGCCTGCATTTGCCGCCCCGGATGATTGATCTGCATCCACACATGCGCGCCGCCGGAGCGCGCGACCTGCGCCCAGCGCCGGAAGCGGCCGAGATGTGCGGCGCCGTCGAGCACGACGCCGTTCGGCCCCGTCATCGCGCGGCCGTCGACCATCACGTTGCCGGTCAGGATCAGCCCGGCCCCGCCGTCGGCCCACGCCTGGTACAGGCGCAGCAGCGCGTCGGACGGCGCGTGATCCGCATCGGCCATGTTCTCTTCCATCGCGGCCTTGGCGAGCCGGTTCGGGATCACCGCGCCGTTGGGCAGCGTAAGTGGCGCAAACAGGTTCATGGTGGACATCCTCGATTGACGATGCCCAACCATAACTTTAAAGTCAGCTTCAAGGTCAAGCCCCCTTGGAGCACGAAATGAAAATCGGCGAACTGGCACGCGCCAGCGGCATCGCGGCGTCGCGCATCCGGTTCTACGAAGCTAGCGGCCTGCTCGAGCCGGCGCGTCGCCAGGCGAACGGCTATAGGGAATACGGACCGGAAGCGCTGACGCGGCTCGCGATCATCGACCGCGCGCAACGCGCGGGCTTCGCGCTCGATGAAATCCGCGCGGTGCTGCCCCCTGACCTCGGCGCGTGGCCGCGGGACGAACTGCTGGCCGCGCTGCGGCACAAGGTCGACGAAATCGCGCTGCTCGAACAGCGGCTCGCGCAGAACCGGCGGCGCCTGGAGGTGCTGATCGACGAGATCGCGAACAAGCCCGCCGGCGAGGATTGCGCGGGCGCTGCGCAACGCATGCTCGGCAAGCTGTGCGACGAGGCCGGCGATACGGTGCCGACGCCTGCGCCACGTTCGCGGCCGCGGCCGGTTCGCAAGCGCGCGTGAGCGCTTCGCGTGCTCGGCGTGCGTCGCGCATGCGCGTCATCGCCGCCGCAAGGTAGCGGCCGGCATTGCGCCCGGCCACATGAATTTGCTTACGTCGCAGGTAATCGACGCGCGCCGGCCGCGCACCGATCATGGCTTCACCGATCAACACATTGCATCGATACCCGGAGCCCGCCATGACCGCCTACGCCATCGCCCACCTGCACGACGTTGAAATGTGCGACGACATCGTCGAATACCTCGAACGCATCGACGGCACGCTCGCGCCGTTCGGCGGTCGCTTCGTCATTCACGGCGCGCGGCCCGACGTACGCGAAGGCGTGTGGCGCGGCGACCTGATCGCGATCGCGTTTCCCGATCTCGCTCGCGCACGGGCGTGGTACGAGTCGGATGCATACCGGCAAATCCAGCCGCTGCGCGCACGGCACGCGAGCGGCCCGCTGATCCTGATCGACGGCGTGGACGAACGGCACAAGGCGACGGACATTCTGCGCTGATCGCCGGCGCCCGGCGCCGCCGCCGCGCTTATTTCGCGTCGCGCTCCATCGGCTCGCCGACGACGAAACCGCCGCCCTGGTAGCGCTGCGCCGGATCGTCGTAGTCGGCGGTCGGCGCCGTCACCGGGAACAGCCCGGCGAACTGCTCGGAGCTGTCCTGCGGCCGGAAGCCAAGGAACGCGACTTTCGTGTTGTCCCACCACTTCACCGGGTTATCCGACGCGCCGTAGACAATCGCGTGCCCGACGCGGTTCGTCAGCAACGAGCAGCGCACGAGCTCGATGAAGTCGCGATAGCTGAGGTAGGTCACGAGCATTCGCGGATTCTTCGGGACTTCGAACGATGAGCCGATCCGCAGGCACACCGTCTCGATCCCGAAGCGGTCGAAGTAATAGCGCGACAGCGACTCGCCGAAGCACTTCGTCACGCCATAGAGACTGTCCGGACGCAACGGCGAATCCGCATCGAGCACTTCCGTCACCGGGTGGAAACCGATCGCATGGTTCGAGCTCGCGAACACGATCCGTTTCACGCCGTACTTGCGCGCGGCTTCGTACAGGTTGTACGTGCCGGTGATGTTCGCGTCGACGAGATCGTCGAATGGCGCATCGACCGAAATCCCGCCCAGATGGACGATCGCGTCGACGCCGTCGACGAGGTCCATCACCGCAGGCCGGTCCGCCAGGTCCACGACCCTGGCTTCTTCATGCGCGGCCGCTGCGTCGAGCGCGGCGATGTCGCTCACGCGCACGATGTCGGCCCAGTTCGCCAGCGCGCCGCGCAACTGCCGGCCGAGGTTGCCGGCCGCGCCGGTCAGCAGCACGCGCCGGAACGGCTTGCGTGCGCCGGTGGAGGTGGCGTTCATCGAATCTGTCTCCTTGAATCCATGCCGGATATACCGAAAAGTGGAAAACGTTTTCCAACTATACGCGGGACGAAACCCGGACGTCAATGGCGGGAGCCGTTCGCGATCATCCGCATTTTCCCGATGCCAGTGTGACGGCCGGAGGCCGGCTTTTTCTGCCACAATCGCGGGCAATTGAACGAAAACGTTACCCTTCCGATGAAAAGAGTTTCCCCGACGATCCGCGACGTGGCCGCGGAAGCCGGCGTGTCGGTTGCGACGGTATCCAAGTACGTGAACGGCACGCAGCGCTTCTCGCCGAGCGTGGAAGCGCGGCTCAAGGAAGCGATCGAGCGGCTCGGCTACCGTTCGAACCCGCTCGCGCGCTCGATGATTACGGGGCGCACGCGGACCATCGGCGTCGTGATTCTCGACATCAGCAACCCGCATTTCACGAACGTCGTCAAAGGCGCGAACCGCGTCGCGCTCCAGCACGACTACACGCTGCTGCTCGTCGACACCGAAGAGAGCCAGGCGCGCGAACGTTCGCTGATCGAGGCGCTCGCGCAGCGCGTCGACGGGCTGATCGTCAGCACGCGGATGCCCGACGACGAGGCCGGCTGGATGCTCGACCTGCACAAGCCGCTCGTGCTGCTGCGGCGCAGCCCCGGTCTGCCGATTCCGAGCGTCGGCATCGACAACCGGCTCGCCACCTACATGCTCGCGCGGCACATGCTCAATCTCGGCCACACGCGCATCGCGTACCTCGGCTTCGGAACCGCGCGCGTGAACGACGAACGGATCCAGGGCGCGCGCGACTGCCTCGCCGAAGCGGGGCTCACGCTCGACGTGCACGACGCGCACGCGCCGACCGCCGAAGCCGGCGAGCGCGCATGCTCGCGCGTGATGCTCGGGCCGCAGCGTCCGCAGGCCGTGATCTGCTACAACGACCTGATCGCGCTCGGCTTCATGAAGGAAGCCGCGTCGCTCGGATTCCGGCTGCCGCAGGACGTATCCGTTGCAGGCATCGACAACGTGCCGTACGGCCAATATGCGGCGCCTGCGCTGACCACCATCGACATCCAGAGCGAAAACATGGGCGAACTCGCGATGCAGAAGCTGATCGACGCGCTCGCCGGGCGCACCGACGCGAGCTACTCGACGTTCGAGCCGCGGCTGATCATGCGTGCATCGACGGCCGCGGCCGGTTGAACCGGTCGGCGCGCGCGCTCGGCTCTTCCAGCCGGCGGGCACCGCTTCGCCGCACTTCAAATGAAAACGCGCCGCCTGCAGGCGGCGCGGTCGTTTGCCGCGACGCGATCACGCGTCGAGCTTCGCCGGCTTCATCTTCGGCGTGAGCACGTGCATGACCGCCAGCGCGAGCAGGTACGCCAGCGCGCCGATCGCGAACAGCACCCAGTAATGGCCGGTGCGTTGCAGCACCTGGCCAATCACTTCCGAGAACAGCACGCCGCCGATCGAGCCGGCCATCCCGCCGATGCCGACCACCGACGCCACCGCACGGCGCGGGAACAGGTCGGATGCCGTCGTGAACAGATTCGCCGACCAGCCCTGGTGCGCGGCGGCGGCAACGCCGACGATCAGCACCGCGATCCAGAGGCTCTGCACCTGCGATACGAACGCGATCGGCAGCACACAACACGCGCAGATCAGCATCGCCGTCTTGCGCGCACCGTTCACGCTCCAGCCGGCGCGCAGCAGCACCGACGACAGCCAGCCGCCGCCGATGCTGCCGACCGTCGTCAGCGCATAGATGCACACGAGCGGCAGCCCGATATGCTGCATGTCCATCCCGCGCGACTCGTTCAGCCACTTCGGCAACCAGAACAGATAGAACCACCACACCGGATCGGTCAGGAACTTGCCGATCAGGAATGCCCACGTCTCGCGCTTGCGGATCAGTTCGCCCCAGCGCGGCGCGCCGGCATCCGCGTTCGCCGCGTCGAGCGCTTCGGCTTCGTCGCGTGGCTCGTCGTACTCGGCTGCGAGCGCGCGCGTGTCGGCCGTCCGGTACATCACCAGCCACACCGCGAGCCACACGATGCCGATCGCGCCGACGATCACGAACGCCGCGCGCCAGCCGTACGCCACCGCGATCGCGGGAATGATCGCCGGTGCGAACACCGCGCCGATGTTCGCACCCGAGTTGAAGATGCCGGTTGCGAGTGCGCGTTCGCGGCGCGGAAACCATTCCGCCGTCGTCTTGATCGCCGCCGGGAAGTTGCCGCCCTCGCCGATCCCGAGCAGCGCGCGCACGGCCGCGAAGCCCGCCACCGAGCCGACTGCCGCGTGCAGCATCGCCGCGATGCTCCATACGAGCATCGCGACCGCATACGAGATGCGCGTGCCGAGCCAGTCGACAATGCGCCCGAAGCCGAGCAGGCCGATCGCGTAGAACGCGGAGAACGCCATCACGATGCGGCCGTACTGCACCTGGCTCCAGCCGATGTCGTGCTGGAGCATCGGCGCGAGCAGGCCGAGGATCTGGCGATCCATGTAATTGATGACGGTCGCGAAGAACAGCAGCGCACAGACGGTCCAGCGATAGCGGCTCGCGGCCGCGCGGACCGCGCCGACGACGGCAGATTGCATGAATGTCTCCGATGCGCGGCCGCGCCCGTCGCGCCGCATGTCGATGCGTATCCATGACCGGCGACGGGCGCCGGCGCGGGCAGCGGCCCGCCGTTGCGTGGCGCAGCCGCCTCCCCAGCGAATGCTGGAAAACGTTTTTCAAAGCATAGGATGCCGGGCGGTGCGTTGTCAGTCCGGGATTTCGATGAGTCATCTCAAATTCAGTCGCGCGAAAAGAGACGACTGTTTCGCAGAATGGCATTAACCGTTTTTCCCCGATTTTCCGGCAGCGAAACCACGGGATGACTCGCCGGCGATTCCGGCCAGAATCGGTCGCGCCGATGGTTTACAGTCGTCCCGTACGCGTCGATCCCGAGAGCTGCTGCGGCTCTGCTGTCGCGAGACAGGCGTTTCGGCGGCGCGCGTACGCCGCGCCGCCGCGTTCATGGAGAAGCTTTCCGATGACACCCGCTCATCTGATTTCGAGCCCGCTTGGCGACATCGCCATCCGCATTGAAGAGGATGCGTTGACGGGCCTGTTTTTCGTTGGCCAGAAATACTATCCGCCGCTTGCGATCGCACCGGATGCGAACGCGCGCAACGCGTCGCCGCTCGTACGCAAGGTGGCCGAAGAAGTTGCCGAATATTTCACCGGCACGCGCGAAAGGTTCAGCGTGCCGATTCAACTGCGCGGCACCGCGTTTCAACGCAGCGTGTGGGCGCAACTGCTCGCGATTCCATTCGGCGAGCTCGCGTCGTATGGCGATATCACCGCACGCGTCGGGCTGCCTATGAGCGCCGCGCGTGCCGTCGGCGGCGCGGTCGGCCGCAATCCCGTGTCGATCATGGTGCCGTGCCATCGTGTAATCGGCGCGTCGGGCAGCCTGACCGGGTATGCGGGCGGGATCGAACGGAAGCGCGCGTTGCTGTCGCTCGAAGGCGCCGGATTCGCGCGTGACGCGCTTCATCCGGTTCAGCAAACGCTCGCGTTCTGATGCGGGAAACGCTTGCCCGCTCGATGCGCGTCGTCCGGCCTAGCCGCCATCGCGCTTGCGCGTCGCATGCGCCACCCGTGCGTTCGCCTCGAATTTCGCGCGATGCGTCGAGAAGAACGTCCGCACGTTGCGCACGTTCGACGCGCCGGTGAACAGCCGCCGCGCGAATACGTCGTATTCGGCGACGTCGGCCAGATCGGCCACCACCACGAAATCCGGCCCAGGCGACACGCGATAGCACTGCGTGACCGCGGGCTCCGCGCACACGTACGCTTCGAACGCATCGTAGTCTTCGGCCGTCTGCCGGTCGAGGCTGATTTCGATCAGCGCTGTGACGCCCGTGCCGATCGCGCGCGGATCGAGCACCGCGATCTGACGGCGGATCACGCCCGCCTCCGTCAGCCGTCGAACGCGGCGCATGCAGGTCGGCGGCGACGACAGCGCGCGTTCGGCGAGTTGCAGATTCGAAATCGATGCGTCGTCCTGCAGGATCGCGAGAATGCGCAGGTCGAGTTCGTCGAGGGTGATGCCGGCCATCCACGGCTCCTTTCGATCAAGGCTTGAAATTTAATTTCAACATGATAACCGCCCGCTGCCTTTTTTCACTAGCGCGCTTATTTTGAAATTTAATTCCATTCGCTCGCTTCTACCATCGCTGTCACGGATTCAGACACGACGTTTACGGAGCGCGATATGTGTGGAATTGTCGGAGCGGTTGCCCAGCGGGACATCCTGCCGAACCTCGTCGACGGGCTGAAGCGGCTCGAATACCGCGGTTACGATTCGTGTGGCGTCGTGGTGTACCGCGACCGTGCGCTGGCACGCGCGCGCAGCGTCGACCGCGTCGCCAGGCTACAGCGCGAGATCGCCGAGCACGCGTTGTCGGGGTACACCGGCATCGCGCATACGCGCTGGGCGACGCACGGCGCACCCGTCACACTGAATGCGCACCCGCACTTCTCGCCGAGCGACGACAACGCACGCATCGCGCTGTCGCACAACGGAATCATCGAGAACTGCGACCAGCTGCGTGCGGAACTCCAGGCACACGGCTACGTGTTCGCGAGCCAGACCGACAGCGAGGCGATCGCGCATCTGATCGATCATATGTACGACGGCGACCTGTTCGACGCGGTGCGCCGCGCGGTTGCGCGCCTGCGCGGCAGCTTCGCGATCGCGGTGATGTGCCGCGACGAGCCGCACCGGATCGTCGGCGCGCGCGACGGGATGCCGCTTGTCGTCGGTGTCGGCGACGGCGAAAACTTCCTGGCATCGGATGCGATCGCGTTGTCGGGCATCACCGATCGCGTCGCGTACCTCGAAAACGGCGACGTCGCCGACATCCAGCTGCATCGCTACTGGATCGTCGATGCGGCCGGCCAGCGCGTCGAGCGCGCGGTGCAGCGCGTGGCCGCGCATAGCGGCTCGGCCGATCTCGGTTCGTATCGCTACTACATGCAGAAGGAGATTTTCGAGCAGCCGCAGGCGGTGGCCGACACGCTGCTCGACGTCGCGTCGATCATGCCCGAGCTGTTCGGCGACGGTGCGTGGCGCGTGTTCAACGACGTCGATTCGGTATTGCTGCTCGCGTGCGGCGGCAGTTATCACGCGGCGCTGACCGCGAAGTACTGGATCGAGAGCCTCGCGAAACTGCCGGCAAGCGTCGAGATCGCGAGCGAGTTCCGGTATCGCGACAGCGTGCCGAACCCGCGCACGCTCGTCGTCGCGGTGTCGCAGAGCGGGGAGACGGCCGACGTGCTCGGTGCGGTACACGTGGCGAAGCAGCGCGGGATGATGCATACGCTCGCGATCTGCAACGTCGCGACGAGTGCGCTGATGCGCGAATGCACGCTGCAATTCGTGACGCGCGCCGGGATCGAGATCGGAGTTGCGTCGACGAAGGCGTTTACGACGCAGCTCGTTGCGCTGTTCTTGCTGACGCTGTCACTGGCGCAGGTGCGCGGGCGGTTGAGCGATGCCGACGAGCACGAGCATTTGCGCGCGCTGCGCCATTTGCCGGATGCGATGGCGAAGGTGCTTGCGCTGGAACCGCAGATCATGGGCTGGTCGGAGCTGCTCGCGCGACGCGACAACATGCTGTTTCTCGGGCGCGGGATGCATTATCCGATCGCGCTCGAGGGCGCGCTGAAGATGAAGGAGATTTCCTATATCCATGCGGAGGCTTACCCCGCCGGGGAACTGAAGCATGGGCCGCTCGCACTGGTCAGCAATGAAATGCCGGTGATTGCGGTGGCGCCGAACGATGTGCTGCTGGAGAAGCTGAAATCGAACATGCATGAGGTCAGTGCGCGGAACGGCAGGCTTTTCGTGTTCGCGGACGTGGATTGCGGGCTGGCGCCGGGCGACGGGATCGACGTGATTCGGCTCAACGAGTACTACGGGCCGCTGTCGCCGATTCTGCATACGGTGCCGATGCAGTTGCTGGCCTATCACGCTGCGTTGGCGCGAGGAACGGATATCGATAAGCCGAGAAATCTGGCTAAGTCGGTGACGGTGGAGTGAGGCGGCTCACGGGTTCGTGTTCTTAGCAACTTTGAATAGTTTCACTTAACGCGTTCGGAAAAATTTCACTTAACACCTTTCGATACCTCGCAAATCGAAGCGGGGCGGGGCTTAAGTGGAAGTATTACAAGAACGATTTGGCGGGGCTGACAGCCAGCGCGCGGTAGAAAACAGACCCGGCGCGCTGGTCACCAGGCCGAGGACTCCGGCGTCGGACCTACGCGCGACGGACCAGCTACATCCGAGCACCAATTTGACAGCGGTCTCTAGCCGCGGCCCGAAGGTCGCCGTCCTTACGCACAAGAAGATATTTAAGGGCGGACTTTTAAGGAGCGCTGTCTCCCCCTCGGCAAGTGCGAGCAGAAGCTCCTGCTCCGAAAGAGGCGTCTCGTCGTGATGACGGCACACTTAGCCTTTGTCACGACAGTCGTTGACGACGGCATTGACTGCCTGTTCTGGGACAAAGCAACCGGCCAATCAGTCGCCATCCAGCTGAAATGCCGTGCCGTCACCCTATACAAACCCGGCACTAAAGAGCGCGGAAATCAAGCCCACTTTGAAGTCCGGAAAGCGACCTTCGACGAATCGCGTCGCGCATATCTGGTCGCGGGACTCTGCAACGAGGAACTGACAGGATTTGTCGTGACCTGGCTCCTTCCGATGTCGACTTTGCCAGAACTCGCTCGCAATAGTGCAACCAAGTGAGTCATCCGGCCGAACAAGTCGGAAAGCAGCGCGGACCGCTTCGCGCCTTACCGGTGGACCACGGCACGCTTCTGAGATTGCGGGAAATTGAAAGGAACAAAATAGCGACGCCGGTTACTCGACGACGCGATTCAGCCAGTCTCGTCTTAACACCCATTCGGACGGCACGCATTGCCGCGGTCGCTCTCGTGAATGTTTCACTCATCCCCGCTCCTTCTATTTCGACGACTCACGCCTGCCCTTCTCGATGACGTTACTGCCGCTTCACCGAACTGCCTCAGTGGTCGAAGCGGTCGGTCGAAGACTTGCGGTGGAGCAACTTCGGTCGCGAGAGAAAACGTCGAAGCTATACCCAACGGACAGGTTTCCCGCAGGAAGAACATCGCAATGCACTCCGGCCGACAAAACCTTTGCACGCACTACACATGTAGATAGGCTTGCCATCAAATGTCTTGTGTTCGGTTGGCGTCGGCCGGGACACATCGAGCGATGCGACTTGCTTCGCCATGTTCTCAGGGGCGCAGTGATTACAGGTTTTCGCTGACGCCGACCAGCAATTTGTCTTGCATACAAGTTTGCCGCAAAGTGAACAGCGATGCCGAGGCGAGTGGGGAGTGCAACCGCATCTCTCACAACGCTCTTTCATCGGTTGCTCCCTCTGATTTGTTGTGGCTATTGCTGACCGTGCTCGCTCCGAATAGAAGCTTCAGCAGAGACTTCGCCGCTTTCCGTGTGACGTTATCTGCGACATCAACAGGTCGGATTCTGGCCAAGGACTATGCAGGTAGCTGTTCTTCGTCGACCAAGTCATCGCGCTCACCATTCCATTCCCGGTACTCGACTAGCGCCGGCACTCGCTCAATAGCTCCCAAGGGCTCAATGCCAAGCGCATACATGCGAGCCAGGAGGTCGTTGAGCACTTCCTCCCTGCGCATCGACCAGGTCGAAGCAAAGCAGCGCCAGAAGACCCAACCGGCGCGCTCAAGCACCCGCTGCCGATTCATATCCGCTTGCCATCGGTCGGGGCCATGAAACTCATCGCCATCTAGTTCGATGGCAAGTCGCGCGTCGTTCGCGCCCTCAACCACCATGTCGATGCGAAATGCGCCCGCCTTTACCTGTGGAATGACACGGTAACCCCGGTTCACCAGCTCCGTGTACACCTGCCGCTCAAAGCCCGACTCGCATAGGTCGATGAGGTTTTTTTCCTCCTCGCCATTGCCGTGCTGGTCGATTGGCATCGAGAAATGCTGTAACAGGCCTGCGCGCAGGTCTTTCCCTGATGCAGACAGCTCCGAGAGCTTCACGGAACGCACGAGATACATGCGGTCCTGCGCGCGACTCGCAGCGACGTTGAACCGCTGCTCTGACGACTGGTCCGAAAGCGCTCGCGTGCCGGACGAGTCGATGACAAGCGACAGGAAAATGATGTGGCGCTCAGCACCCTGGAATGTCCGGGCATCGCCGCAGGCGAACTTACGCCGGTGCAGTTCAGCCGCGTCACAACGTTCGCGCACGAGCGTGTCGATGAACTTGCCTTGCTCTGGCCCGAGCAGCGTGACCACGCCCAGCGTGCGATGCTCGAACTGCGGGTTGGCTAGGATGGCCTGAATTTCGGCCACAATCGCCTCTGCCTCTGCGCGGTTGATATCCCGCTTGTCGCGCAAGCCGTGCGGCACATAGATGTCGACCAGCGGCGGGTCAATCCTCTGTGACATCTTGGGAATGCGCAGTGGCTGGATGAAATCCTTATAGAAGTGCTTGTTGCTGTACGCGATGATGGGCGGGACGCACCGGAAGTGCTCGCGCAGCATGACCTTCTGCGCGGCGAACACAGTCGACGCGATGTCGTAGAGCGACTTCTCCGGCGTGAGCACGGGCGCATGGGGCTGGTCAGCAAGGAAACGGTCCTTCAGCTCCTGGATACGCACGGCCGAGATGAAGCTGCCATCCGGCGACACCTGCCGGTCGTCGCCAACCACCAGAATCTTCTTGCCGCGCAGGACTGCCGGCAACGCCCACAGGTCAGACTGCGACGCCTCGTCGACGATGACGAGGTCGAAAGCGCCGAGGTTAGCCGGGAGCGTTTCCGACACCTTGGCGTGGCTCATCACCCAGCACGGCACGGCATCTTGTGCGTCATGCATCGCCTTCTGCGCGTCGCGACGGTGCCGGACCGCATTGGGGCCGGTGCCGGCGCCGATGCGGCGAATTGCAGTACGGTATGTCTCGAGCGCCGACAGGACCTTGGGCGTCGCGTTCATCTTGGTCGAGAGCCATGCCGACTTTGACACCATGCTCGAGTACAGGCGGGAGAGCCCCGACTCGACATCCCGGCGCTGGGCCGCGAGTTCAAGCAGTTCCTGCCTCGCTTCGATGCTTTCCAGGTAGTCGCGCACACGCGCCCAGTTCCACGCTTCGCGCCAGCTTGCGGGCCACGTGACGTCGTCCCCAGCTGCGGGCACCGGGACGCTGCGGAGACGCGCGGCGAGGCGCACAGCACCCGCGGTCTCAATCTTCTTGCTGAGCGTGCGGACCGCTTCCAGCTCGTTGAAGAGTCCTTCGATGCGCCGCAATTCTGCAACCAACTCGGCGTAGTCGGCGGCCGCTTTCTCGGCCGGCAACGCTGGCTCACCCAGACGGTTCTCCGCAAAATCGCGCAGCCGCTCCGCCACCGGACCGCGGGTGCCCGCAAGCTTCTCGCGCAGGATGCTCAGGTTCGTCGTCGCCTGCGCCAGCTCAACGCGACTCAGGTGCTGGCGTAGATACTCGCGAACGCGTGAAAGCTCCTTCGAGCCACCACGAAGGTCGTCCACGGGCGGTTCTGCGAACACCTTGTCGGCGACCGCGGTCAGATGGGCGTCGTGGTTCGTCGCGAAAGCATGTGCCTTGCGTGCAGCGATGGTGACCCGCTCAATGTGACGCAACTGCGAGACGCTCGGTGTGAGTCTCGGGACGACCAGAACATCGGCGAACTCGTTCCAGCGCGCGCAGAAGGAGGCAACCTTCTCGTGCAGGTTGACATACGAGAGCGCATGCTGCCAGTCGGCTTCGTTCTTCGGCGCGATTTCGGCGATACGAATTGAAGCCACCATTTCCTTGGCGTCGCCCGCGCCCATTGCGAACATGCCGAAGGGCTTGCCGGTCTTTGCCGCGCGCTCAAGCGCCTCTTTCACCTTCGGTGAACCAAGCGCGGCCTCGTCGATTTTGACCGGGCGCTGCATGAACGCCGAGCGCGCCTCCATCAGCTGGTCGGATTCCCCAAAAAGCGCTTCCAGCGCCATGCGTTCAGTCGCGTGGTCGGCGCGGCGGCATTTGCGCCGTAGGTCAAACGGCCAGGTCTCTTCGGTTTCTTCAATTTCGATGGCGAGTGTGACGGCCGCGTCGACCTTGACGAGCATGTCGCGCGCGTGCTCGTAAACATCGTCAGTTGTCGCCCTCAACGGAATGAGCGTGCCCTTCGCCTCTGCCTCCTCGAGGCTCGCGATATTCACCATGACCGTATGAAGCCGGCGGACATCATCCACGGTCAGGAGCGCGGCACTCGCCGGCAGATGCGACGAAACATATCCAATGTCGGAGCCGAGGTTGCGCCGCGCCTCGCGCAACGCACTGACTTCCTCGGCGACCAGCGGTGGCGCATTCTCGGGAGCAAGCGAGAGCGAATCGTCAAACCAGGAGAACGTCTTCCCGCCTTCGATGACGAACTCGGCCATCTTCTGGGCACGCATCACGACGCCATCCACTTCCACGTCGGATAGTTGCGTCATCGCGATTTCATCGATGCGGCGGTCGATGCGCTGCATGGTGGTATGCGCGCGGTCGATGGCGGAGAGGTCTGCCTGAATCTGGGAGGCGACCACGTCCGGGTTCATCTGGCTAACCTGGTGGATGATGGCCTCAATACTGGCCTGAAACTGCTGCATGCCCTGGCGGTCACCCGAAAGCAATGCCACGGTCAGCGGTCGCACTTCCTCCGGAATCTTCTCCTGCAGCAGTTCGAGGGCTTTCTCGCCTTTCGACGTCACCAGAATTTTCTTTCCGTTCGCCAGGTAGTGGCAGATGATATTGGCGATGGTGTGCGTCTTCCCGGTCCCGGGCGGGCCCTGCACCGCCACGCCGTCGGAGCGCTCGAGTTGCTCGACGATGGTGACCTGCTCGTGGTTGTAGGGCAGCGGAAAATACAGTTCTCGGGGCTTCCCCGAACCACCGGATGGCGTACCCGCGAGACCGCGAAACGAGACGGCCTCATAGCTGACCTTCTCATCGGCGGGCGGTGTGACCAGCGCGAGCGGGCCTTCCGGAATCTCGGCGCCGTCTTTCAGGCGCGCCTTGAGTCGCTCGATGTCCTCGTGCAGGAAGTTGTTCGACCGGGGCCTCGAGTGGAGCACCCACAGGTCCGTGACGAGCAGCGACGGACCAGCGGGAGGGAGCCCGACCTGCCCTTCAATGTATTTGCCGTTGCGGTCGATGTTGCCTGCAACGCTTCTCAGGGCATGCTCGTAGGTACCCGGGTCGAACGGGTCGGGCGGGCGCTCGGCCGACCGCTCGAGTTCCTCCTTGACCGCACGCTCGACTGCTGCGGCACTTTGCAGCTGACAGGCGGAAAATGCGTCGAATTCGATGCGCGGGCTGACCGCGCGTGGCCGGACCTCAATGGCGAGGGTGCGGTCGTCGATGGCCAGTTCGAGCGACTGCGTGAGCACCGGATACTGATAGTCGAAGTCGACCTTCTTCGTGCGTTCCTCGAAGCTCATCTTCCAGGACGCGACACCAATGCCGCACACGAACTCCTGCGGCTTGGCCGTGTCTTCAAGCTCCAACTGCTGCTTGAGCGAGAACAGCTCACCGTAAAGTCGGATAGCCTGCCACCGCGGCTTTTCCACTTCGGCCCACGTCTGCCAGAGTCTGGTGTAGCGCTCCAGCTCCGCCTGAACAGCCTCTTTCTCGCGGCCTGCAAGCTGCTGCGACTCCAGCTCAGGCTTGCCTTCCGTCATGACGGCAAGGCGCCGCTCCAGCGCCGCTTCATTGATACGCGGAAGCTTTCCAGTCGGGTTGGAGTCGACGACAAACAGTTCCTTCTGTTCGGGCGGAACCGCTGGCGGATTCTGGGCCTCAAGTCGCTCAACGCGGAGCCAGATATGGTCGCCTTCGACCTTGATGTCGAGGTCGATGCCGGGCAGCCCTCGCAGGTCGCCACTCGTGCGAAGGAATCCGTCGGTGCCGGAAAGCCTGAACCCCCGCGGGTCGATATCCTTTGACTGCTCGACGACGTAGTCAAGCAGCTTGGTAAGCAAGCTGGAAGAACTCATTTATCCCTCGGATTCGGTGCGGTTCACGCGCGGCTGCACAACGAGCCCGAGTTTTCGACAGTGGTCGAGGATAAGCGTCTCGAGCAGGTTCGTCTGGCTGCGGTTTTCGCATTCCGCGGCTTCTTGGAGCAGGCGCTTTAGGTCCGGCCGAACGCGCACATTGATGGTCTCAGTTTTGCCAACGCGCATATTCTTCCCAGCGATTTTGTATCGCAGAGTACGTTACACAATCACCTGATTAACGGCAACCACGATTGCCGTCTGAAGTACAGGTCGCACGCGCCGATTGGCCGGAGAATTGGGGCTGGATTCTGTGGGATGCGGGGCGTGGTATCCGGACGGCCATTGCAGTCTCCCGGTGATGGTGGAGAGTCAAACGCAGATGGGATGTCGGCCCTCGTTCGAGCGTCCCATCTGTCGCTCACGACTGAAGGGGTTTTTCCATGCTATCCGCAATTTTGTTGCGAAAAGGCGGGAAAAATAGACTGTTTTATCGGCGATTTCTGGGGATGTCTTATGCTTTATTTCGTTCCGTTTGGCCACGTTTTGGTTTACTGCGGAGAGGCGGCGGGAAACAGAACCAGCCGCCGCAGACAGCTTATGCTTTATTTTGCGGACGGGTTATAGGTAACGGCACAGCTCTGTGCGAGGTCGGCCGTAACCGAAACTATTGGAAAAACGAGGGTACCGATATTCAAGACGTGCATGCAAACACCGACCGGCTTGAGTGTGGCCGGGCAAGCCGAGGAAATCATTGATTTCCCAACGAAATCTGCGTTAAACCAGAACTGATGGCGACGTGTGACCAAAACTAATGCAACTCAGCATTTGCCAACTTCGAACAGCCCCCCTTCAAGCGATGCGCAACGTTTCGCCTGACGCCCGATGTCGCTGCGGGAGGCGGCCGCGTCGCGAGAACCGGTCCGGCGCACCGCCGGGCGGAGCACTTTGAGCGCGGCCCAACCCTACTTCGACAACCGCACCTTTCTCGACAACACGACACCGCTCGACGGACTCACGAGCGAGATGGCGTCGATATCCATATGCAGCTTGGAGACCCGAGTCGTAATGTCCGTCGGCTCGTCGATGCTCGGTTCGGCATGCTCCGTTTCTTCAGTGAGGTAAGGCCGCACCAGCCGCCCGGAAAAAACGAGCGCGAAGTCGCCATGCGTTTGCGCATACACAGCCGGCACAACCCGCACGTTGCTCCGAACGGTCGTCTTTTTCCCGTGCCCCGACTCGAGCTCGATGATATCGACCTGCTGGATATATCCCTTCGCCTTCGCTTCCGGCGCAATCACGAGCCCTCGTCCTCGACGCCCCGTCGTCACCTTTCTGAGCAGGATGCCCGTCCGGTCGTCACGCTCCGCATCGAACAGATCGACATCGATCGTCAACAGCTGCCGCTTCGCCTGGTACCGCACGCCGTAACGCAACGGCACCACGAACGTCACGTCGCGATCCAGATCGACGGCTGCGAGTTCGGGGTTCGGACCATGCCGGACGGCAGCGCCGGGAACCAGACCACGAATACGGGCACTCAATGAAGGCGTGCCGGTGCTGGTGTGTTGCTTCGTGAGCGCATCGCGAATCGCAACCGGATCGTCGCCGACGATCGGCCGCGCGGGCGACGTGTCGCGGCTGACGGCCGACGCGACGCGCATCGTGCCGCCGACAGCGCCCTGCCCCTGCGCGGCGAATGGCGCCAGTATCACGGCGACGGCAACGGCACGCATGAACGTCGAGCGGGGCAGCCTGGATTTCCGGTGCAACACAATGAGCTCCTGATTCTCTTGCAGATCGGTCAACGACGAGCACTATAGGGTGGAATCATCGGCAACGCATCCGCTGTGCAAAATTCGTCTACCGCGCCCCGTCGCCCGACAGGACTTCCCGTCACACCCGCCGATCGTCCCGGCGATACTCGGCCGGCGCCTTTCCCACCAGCTTCCGAAAATCCCGCGTGAAATGTGCCTGATCGAAGTAGCCCAACGATTGAGCCAGCCCGGCGAGATCGACCGGCTCGCCGCCTGCGAGCTTGTCCGCGGCTTCATGCAGCCGGTATCGACAGATCACCCACTTCGGCGTCACACCCACATGGTTCGAAAAAAGCTGCTGCAGCGTGCGCTCGCTCATTCCAGCGCGCTCGGCCAGATCACGCACCTGCGTAAGCCGAAGATCCTGCTGCAACACCTGCAGGATCGCGTGAATGCGCTCGACCTGCGGATCGGGCGGCGGCAACACGCGCATCAGCAGCGTCTCCGCGGCGGCCACCATCCCGGCGTCATCGTCCGCACCGAGCACCGCGTCTTCGGCTTCGGCTTCGCTACAGTCGAACAGCGTCGACACCGGCAACACCTTGTCCGTCATCAGATGCACCGGCTTGCCGAAGAACGCCCGAAACGCACCCGGCCGAAACCGCAACCCGATCACCCGTCCAGCGCCCGTCAGCGTCGTCTCGAATGCGCCGGACACCACACCGAAAATGCCGGTCTGCCGGCGATCGAACACCAGGTTCACGCACGGATACGGCAGCGTGCGCTGCACGTACGGCGGCTGGTCGCGCAGGTCCCATTCGACGATCCAGTGGTGATCGAGCACGCCGGCCAGCTCGGCGCGCGGGTAGTAGCGATTCAGGCGGAAGCGCTGATTGAAGGCTTTCGGGCCGACGACGCCTTTCGGCGTGTCGGTCACGTTACGCAAGGCGGCCATGGTGACGAACCGATGAGGCGACGGGCAGATGATGCACCGCCGCAGCGGGTTTTTCCAAGACGACGGCACGTGTGTCTCCTATAGTGGAAACCCTGTCCCGAACGTCCCCGGAGCCCGCGATGCCGCAAGACCGTCACCTGACCCTGTACCACTCCCCGCGAAGCCGCTCGGCCGGCGCACGGATGCTGCTCGAGGAACTGCACGCCGACTACGCGGTGCATGCGTTCGATCTGTCCACCGGCAAACACCACGAAACCGACTACCTCGCGATCAATCCGATGGGCAAGGTGCCGGCGCTGCGCCACGGCGACGTGATCGTCACCGAACAGGCGGCTGTCTACATGTACGCGGCGGAGCTGTATCCGGAAGCGGGCCTGTCGCCGGCGGCGGGCGATTCGCTGCGCGGACCGTACCTGAGCTGGATGACGTTTTACGGTTCCTGCCTCGAGCCGGCCGTCATCGACCGTTCGATGAATCGCCCACCTGCCGCGTACTCGACGTCTCCGTACGGCGACTTCGACGCCGTCATCCGCACGATCGACGCGCAACTCGCAAAGGGTCCGTATCTGCTCGGGGAGCGCTTTACGGCGGCCGATGTGCTGTGGGGCTCGGCGCTGAACTGGACCACGATGT
This sequence comes from Burkholderia sp. AU19243, assembly GCF_018148075.1. Lineage (NCBI taxonomy): Bacteria > Pseudomonadati > Pseudomonadota > Betaproteobacteria > Burkholderiales > Burkholderiaceae > Burkholderia > Burkholderia sp. AU19243. The sequence goes on along the minus strand of NZ_JAGSTV010000015.1, from coordinate 10,529 downwards.
TCAAACTCATTCCCGAAACGCCGGTCATTCGCGCATATATCGATCGCGTGCTCGCGCGCCCGGCGATTCAGCGCGCGCAGGCGGCAGACGCGGCCCTCGCCGCCGAGCAGGACAAAGCCAAAGCGGCAGCAGCGAAGTAGGTCGGTGGCGGGCGCCTGCCCGCCACCGCGTCAAAACCTCGGGCGCACGCCGGTGCGCGCGACAGCCCGGCTCGCTGAACGCGACGCGCCGTTCGGATCGACCAAGCCGTTGGTCTGCGCGTGCGCGCCGCCATTCCCGCGTTGATCGTCGACAGACACGCACGCCCTCGTCCGCTTCCGCAATAAGTACGGCAGCGTAACGCTGACCTCCATCGCGGCCGTGTTCCGGTTGCAGCCTCCCACAATTCAATCAGCCGACGCCCAAACGACAGGTGCGCCAATGCGGATCGAGTATGGACCGCCCGGCGAGCGCGCGATTCGCAGAATGCAAGTAACCGGCGCGACCGGCGGGCAGATCGGCGGAGAAGCACTAGGCACGCATGCGCGGTGGGAAAGCGGCGCTCGTTTCGCGGTTACGGAGGAATCCGTCACGGACATCGCGGCTGCCCCGACCGGCATCCGTCGCGACTTCGTCCCGAGAACACGAGGCTGCTTGCAGCTCAGCGCGAATGATGAAAACGGCCAGGAATCGATATGCGCTCGCCGGGAATGCGAACGTCGCATATTCATACCCGAGGCGATGACGCAATATTCCCACATTTGCAACGACCCCGGACAAATCCCATTCCCGGCATTCTGAACCAGATTTTTAATAATTAAAAATGCGCAAGTTGAGGTGTATTTTAAGACACGAAACCTGCGCTGAACGACCCACCACCTATTGGCATAAGATCTTTCAAAAACAACAAGATAAAAAATATCGTCAAATACTGTTTACGCCACACCGAAATGCCGCATAAAAATAAAAAATCGCTTGCCGACCACGGCAACCCTGATATTCTCCAGACCAATTTTTCCAACCAATCACGCCGGACCAATTTAAATCCGATTTCAAACCAATCCTATTCAATAAAAACAATATTGCGATTATGTCGACGTCGATAGCGAAAACATTCCGGGATTTTGCGACGGGTCTGATCGACGGCAACACGCGCCCGGTTAGTCTCCATTTCGGCCGCGCGCAACGCACGATCGGCCGGCTGCTTGCGTTGCACCACGCCGATATCCGCGAGGCGCTGATGTCCGGCATCGACGGGCGCCTGACCTGCGTGTCAACCCTTGACCATCTGTCGCCGACGCTGTTTCTCGGCCTGCCCGTATCGGTCCGGCTGACGACCGATCGCGGCGGCACGAGCACGATCAATGCGATCGTGCGCGAAGTGCGGACCGGTCAATCCGACGGCGAACTGACCGTCTATCAACTGCACGTGTGCGACGCGCTGTCGCTGATGGACCGCCGCACCAACGCCCGCGTATTCCGCTCCCGCTGCGTGCCCGAGATTCTCGCGACGCTGATGCAGGAGTGGAAACTGCGCAGCCCCGCACTCGCGCGCGCGTTCGATTTCGATCTGACCGGATTGCAGGCCGATCGCTATCCGGTGCGAGAACTCACGCGGCAGGTCAACGAGTCGGACGCGTGCTTCATCCGGCGTCTGCTGCGCCGGGAAGGCATCACCGTCTTCTCGAAAGCCGAGCCGGTCGACACCGCGCGCGGCACGACGGACGCGTGGCCGGTTCATACACTCGTGTTTTGCGACGATCCGCATCGCCTGTTGGAAGCGCCGGCTGGCACGCTGCGTCTTCATCCGCGTGATGCAGGAACCGAGCCACGCGACGCGGTCACGCTCTTTGCACACGCCCAACGCTTGTCGCCCGGCAAGGTCCGCCGCCCGTCGTGGGACTACAAGACGGCCCGTGCGGACGACTCGAGCGCCATCGGCGACGTCGAGCAGGGCGAATCCGGCGACGATCTTGCGCGCCTGCTCACCGACGTCGCGATCGACGTCCCGCACGTCGGCGACTCGCGGGTCGATCACCATCGCATTACGCATGACCGGATACTCGCGCATCAGTTCGAAGCCGAGCGCTACGACGGGATCGGCAGCGTGCGCGACCTGCCGGTCGGCTGCTGGTTCACGCTGACGGGCGACCCCGAGCTCGACATGAAGCCGATCGACCGTCGCCGGTTTGTCGTCACGTCGGTTCGGCACGACGTCTGGAACAACCTCCCGAAGTCCCTCGCGGGTCGCGTCGACGAGCTGTTCGCGGCAAGCGGCAACCTGGCGCAAACCGTTGCGCCAACATCGGTCGAGCGATCGCGGCAGACCGACACGCGCTACGAGAATCGCTTCACGTGCGTGCGTCGCGGCGTGCCGCTCAAGCCCGCGTACGATCCGAAGCGCGATCTGCCGCCGGCCCACCTGCTGACCGGCACGATCGTCGGCGCGCAGGGCGACGAAGTGTTTTGCGACGAAGCCGGCCGCGTGCGCGTGCAGATCCACGGCTACGATCCGGACGATCATGCGCACGCTCAAGGCGCCGGAACGAACGGCGTGGCTGGCGACAGTGCGCCGATTCGCGTGGGCACGAGCCTCGCGGGCGGCAACTTCGGCGCGATCTTTCTGCCGCGCGTCGGGATGGAAGTGCTGCTCGGATGTCTGTCGGGCGATCCGGACAGATTGGTCATCATCGGCGTATTGAGCAACGGCGCAAACCCGCCGGTGGCGTTCAGCCATACCGGCGCGCTTCCCGGCAATCGTTTCCTGTCGGGCATCAAGACCCGCGAGATCAAGGGCCGGCGCTACAACCAGCTTCGCTTCGACGACACGCCGTCGCAAATCTCGGCACAACTGGCGAGCGAACACGCGCATACGCAGCTGAATCTCGGGTATCTGACGCAGCCGCGTGAAAACGGCCATGGCGACGATCGCGGCGAGGGGGCGGAGTTGCGCACCGACGCCGCGATGGCGTTACGCGCCGCGCAGGGCATCTTGTTGTCGACCTATGCGCGTACGCGGGCCACCGGCGCCCAGCTCGATCGCGACGAACTGGTTCGGCTGCTCGATTGCTGCACCGAACTCTTCAAATCGCTTGGCGATTACGCCGGTCAGCATGGCGGACGCCCTGCCGATTCCGGCGGCCAGGACAGCGTCGCGCAAGCCTTGCGTCGCTGGACGCCTGACCGCGTCCGGCCCGGTTCGGCCGACGCCGCGCCGGCATTGATCGCATTCGGCGCACAGTCGGGATCGCTCAACGTCACGCCGAAAACGCACGTGTCGTATGCGGGCGAGAACATCGATCAGATCGCGCAGCAACACGTGCAGGTGACTAGCGGTGAGCGGATCAATCTGCATGCCGGGCGTGGCGTCGCGATGTTCGCGCACAGCGACGGCGTATCGGCGATCGCGAATCAGGGGAAGGTCGCGATTCAGTCGCAGAACGACGATACGCGAATCGATTCGGCGAAGAACATTCAATTGACCGCAGGCAGCGGAAAACTCGTGGGCGCGGCGAGCGACGAAGTCGTGCTCGTCACGTCCGGCGGTGCGTATCTGAAGCTGCGCGGCGGCGATATCGAATTGGGATGTCCGGGCACCTTCACGGTGAAGTCGGCGGGTCATGTGTGGGGCGGCCCGTCGAGCATGAACGCGGACATGCCGAAGTTCGATCGCGACACGCTGGGACGCATACCGACGCTGATCCGCCCCACCGACGGCAACGCGGCCGCGGGATTCGATGGTGAGGTCAGGAAGCCGTCCGGGCCGCTATCGGACTTGTCTACCAATACGGCCGGCGAACTCCCGGCTATCGATGCCGACCGGTTCGAGAGACTGGACGTGCAGTTCATCAAGAAAAAAATATAGGAGCACGCAAGCATCCGCATGAACGAATCATTTCTCGACCCGCCGCCGATGGCGGCTGCTCGGCGCGACGAGCCCGTGCCAAAAACCGATGCTGCCGACGTAGCGGTGTCGCGGCCTGCACCGCCGCCGATCGTCGTCGGCCGCGGCGAAGGCGTGACGATGTTCGCGAAGAACACGCCGCTCGTCTGCATCAAGCAATTGCCGTTGCCCGGCATCGTGATCTTCGTGCATGGCGTGAATTCCGAAGGCGAGTGGTTCGACGCGTCGGAAGAAGGGCTGTGCCGCGGGCTGAATCGGCGGCTCGGGCGGCTGGACGATCAGATGATGTATCACGGGGTCGATGCCGGACAGCTGACGCCCGCGAAGTACACGGTGAGCGTGACGCCAGACGGGTTTCTCGATCCCAAGCTTTGGTACGGCAACTACGTCAGGCCAGATCCGTCGTTCTCCCCCGTCATTCACTTCCGATGGGGATATCGCGCGACCGCCGCGGAGCTGAAGGAATACGGCGACAAGATCTTCCTGAACGAAAAGGACTATTGGGGCGGCGGTCCGTTTACGAATGGCTGTTCAAGCCTGCCTGATCTCTGGCACGGCGGCCTGGATGACCGGACGATGGGCTGGCTGACCGTGCAAGGGATCAACCCGACCAACCGTCCGCTGTATCGTGCGCCGCCGCGCGCGTATGGCGTGCTCGCCGCATTGCGTCTCGCAAGACTGATCGAGTCGATTCGCAGCATGCAGGCCGACGTACCAATTACCGTCGTGTGCCACAGCCAGGGCAACATCGTCGGCCTTGCGGCGGCGTTCTTCGGCGACGCCTTTCCCGATGTCGAGGATCCGTGGGGACGCAAAGGCCATTGCGTGGCGGACGCCTACGTGCTCGCAAACGCGCCTTATAGCCTCGCCAACGCGGACGGTCCGTATAAATCCGACACGTTCATGGACACATGGTCGCAACGCGCGACGAAAGACGGATCGGGCCAGCGGGGACGGCAAACCTACGCATCGCGCACGAAGACGTTCGGAAAATTCCTGTCGATCGTCGGCGCGCGAAAGGAACACGAACAGCCCGCCGACAAAGTCGATGAAGACATGGCCAACGAACGCGTATCGCCGACGAGCAATCGCTCTTACGCCGCGCAAGCAGATCGCATGCGGCACGGCCTGAACGGGTCGACGTATGGCCGCGTCACTGCGTATTGCTGTCCGCACGATCAGGTGATTTCTGCGGTAACGGTTCAAGGCATCGGCTGGCGCGGGTTCAGCAAGCATGAACTCGACGATATCGGTGCGGCGGGCATCCTGACGCAGCGCGTGTTTGCGTCCGGCTTCCCGGTTGGCGTACGGAAATCCTACCGCTATTGGGAAGACGACTGGCGGCACGGCAAGCAACGAACGACATCCGGCTTCTGGTATCCGCCGTCGCCGTCGGCGAAGTTCAATCTGATCGGTGCGATCAAGGGAAACGAGTCGGTTCTGGGCGTCGCGGCGACGCTCGTGACTGCGCCGCTCATGTTTGTCGTGACGGGCATCAGTTCGGCGTTGAACATGCTGCGTGTGAACGCCGATCCGCCGAAAGGCTGGACGGTGATGGCCGATGCGCCGGCACTCGACGAACCGTTCACGCCGAAGGCGTTGCGATTCGGCAAGCCGATCGAAACCACCGACGGCGACGCCGTGAGCGACTTCAACGAAGGCAACGATCCGCCAGCCGCGTGGCGCGACGCGAACAAGGCCGACTCCGACAAGCGCGCCGACGATCCATACGACCAATACCAGCCGAAGAAGGAGGACGGCGTCGCTCGAGGCACGGCTGCAACCGAGGCCGGGCAGCGTTACGAGGATCGTGCATTGATGCGCATGGAAGCGCGCCGCACGCTCAATACCGAATGGGTCGACAGCGAGGGGCACGTGATCGGCGAGGACGGCAAAAGCGCGATGCCCGACGGCTACAAGGAATGGCGCGACAAGCAGATCGTCGACTGGCTCGATCGCAGTGCGACCAACAGTCCGACGAATCATTCGACGACGATGACCAATCCCGAGCACGCGGAGAAGGCGCTTGCGTATGACGTTGCCGTAGGGCGGTGCTATTTGACGCCCGACCAACTCTACGACTTGCGGATCGAGGCCGACTGGCGAATGGGAAACGGCATTCCGGATACCAACGCGAACAAGAAGTACTTCCGGTACTTCGAATTCGGGATTCTCCAGCAGATGCCAATGCATGAATGGGTCCATGCCGATGGCAGCGAAGGCGCCATTCCCGACTCGATCACCGACGAACGTGAAGGCGACTTCTATCTGAAGGTCGGGGGAATCGTATGAAAAAACTGATCGCTACACGATCACACCGTATCGCCATTGCCGTTTCGGCATGGCTGATCACAACCGTGCTGATGGCCTCATTGATGGCACACGTCGAACAACCCGACCCGGCACATTTGGAAATAGGAGATTGGATGAAACGATTCTTTGTCGTACCTGGCCTGGCCGCGCTGATGGTGTTTGCATTCGCCACGGCGATCGCGCGTCCGGCACACGCCGCGCCGATCCGGGACGCTGCGGCCACCGCGGCATCGGCGGTCGCGGAGCCGGCGAAGCCGTTCTTCGCGCAAGTTGTCGGCCTTATCTGGATGAATCCGTTGCAACGCAAGGACTATCCGACCGAATGGCAACTGCTGTGGACGCAAGGGCTTGTCGCGCCGAACAAGAATGACGATATGGTCCGTACAGATCCGGAGTCGTTCACTACCCTGCAGTCGGTAGCGGGGATTGCATACGGCAACCGCGGAACGGAAACATTCAAGGGCTTCTATCACAAGTACGTGAACGAGTTTATCGTGTTGCCGCGCTCTCGCTATTTTTCGAATCCGAAATACTTTTACACCGTCGCGTCGAAGCAATCGAAGGATTGGCGCGAGCTTGCCGGGGTGCGTATCGAGTTCGCGTTACCGCCGAGGCTCGATCCGGTCGAAGCAAAGACATATTTGGTCAACGAGTTTATCCAGTGCTTCGAAATCGGGCCGCCGTCCCCGAAGTCACTGTGGAGCCGCGACACGCCCCCCGACGTCCACATCACTCAAGGCGGCGCCAATGCCGGTTTCACGTCGCTGAACAACGCACTGGACTACTTGCAGCAGAACCCTGACAAGTCCGTCTGGGCGATGAACTGGGACGCACCGAATTTCCCGCCGACCGACGCGCAGATCAACGAGAACCTCGTCGTGCTGTTTCTCGCCGGTCCGAACTTCAACACCGAGCGCGAACCCCTTGCGTGGATCGGCAAGGCAGCCGTCGGCAATACACAGGCGTTTGCGCGGAAAGTCGGCACGACGCGCGCGGTGCAGGCATGGAAAGCCACGATCGACGAAGCGGCACGCAACGGAGGAGTCGCAGTCACGGACCTCGATTACATCGTTCACGACGCGGGTGCACCCAGCGACGCATCGTCGTCTCGGCTCGTCTCGCTTGCGCAGACCCTGACGGAAACGCTCCCCGAATACGACCACCGCAAACAGACGTTCAACACGGCTGCGCTGCTCGGCGACATGGGCACCGGCAGCGCATTGACCAACGTCGCTCTCGCCATCGGCCGGATCAACCACTTCGGCGGCAACGCGCTCGTTGCCGGCACCACCGACCCTGATCACCCCGTCGCGGTTGTCGTCAGGCCACCGTCGAAGCTGACGGCGATCGACCCGGACAAGGACTGGTTCCGCGCGCGCGGCGGCAACAACGCGTACTTGCCGTGGTGGGGGCGCCGATACGACGTCGATTACGGAATGCAGGGCTATTCGTGGTGAAACAAATCCGCGCGGCGGCACGTGGCAAACACACACCCGCCGCCGCGCGGACCATTCGAGAGGACACGTCATATGCGAGGAATCATCCGGGTAGGCGACCGGCACACCCACGGCGGCCGCGTCGAGTCCGGCGCCGAACTCAGCAAGGTCATGGGGCGTGCGGTCGCCCGCGTCGGCGACAGGTGTTCGTGCCCGATCCACGGTACATGCACGATCGTCGCGGGCGATGCGGCCTTCAACGTCGAAGGCCAGGCCGCCGCATTCGACGGCCACGAGACGTCATGCGGAGCGACGCTGATTTCATCCCTTCCGACGTCGGTGCGAGGCTGAATGCTGAAGACGCGACGCATGACCGCCGAGCAATTCCGACTGCTGCGGCTGCACGACACGCGGATCAAGCCGCTGAACCAGTGGGCGCTGCACGAGATTTTCGTGAAGGGGCGCCCACAGCGCGAGCTGGCCGCAAAACTGGGCATCAACCGCTCCGCAATGTCGCAGCTCGTTCGCAAGGCGTGGCAGCGGTATCTCGAACTGCCGGGCAACGTCACGCGCCTGACGACGGTGACGATCACGATCCCTGCCCAGTATGAACAAGCGCTGCACGCATGGGTCGAGGACGCACATCGCTTGTCGAATCGGCGCGATCGCAACCCGTAGCCGCGACCGGCTCGCCGGAGGGCGCCCACCGGACCCTCCCGCCCACCCCGCTTTCCGTATGACCAAAGCCCGTTACGCGGGCGAGATCATGAGGAAGCAGATTCCCCCATATGCGGATTCGATAAAACGTTATTCCACATCGAGCTAATTTCACAGCCAACTTTGGATCCTTTTTCCCCGCCTCTGCTCGTATCATTTCCCCCGTCACGAACAGAAGAGCCAACGAAAGGACATGAGCGATACCACCCCGCTGCACTACCTCGACTACGCAGCGACGACCCCGGCGGACCCGGGCGTGATCGAGGCGATGACGGCCTGCCTCGGCGCCGATGGCATTTTCGGCAATCCCGCCTCCAGTTCTCACGCCGCGGGCCGGATCGCAAAGCAGAAGGTCGAGCACGCGCGTGCGCAGGTCGCCGCGCTGATCGGCGCGGATGCCGACGAGATCGTCTGGACGTCGGGCGCCACCGAATCGAACAACCTCGCGCTCAAGGGCTACGCGGAAACGGCGACCGACAAGCGTCACCTGATCACGAGCCGCATCGAACACAAGGCCATCCTCGACACGATGGCGCATCTCGCGAAGCGCGGGATGACCACGACGTTCGTATCGCCCACCGCCGACGGCGAAATCACCGTCGACGCGGTAGCCGCGGCGATCCGCCCCGATACGGGGCTCGTATCGCTGATGCTCGTCAACAACGAACTCGGTACGCTGACCGACATCGGCGCGATCTCGCGCGTCGTGCACGCGGCCGGCGCGCTGCTGCACGTCGACGCCGCCCAGGCGCTCGGCAAGACGCCGATCGACGTGCGCGCGCTCGGCATCGACCTGCTGTCGATGTCCGCGCACAAGGTCTATGGTCCCAAGGGCATCGGCGCGCTGTTCGTCCGCCGGGAAATTGCCGATCGGATCGCGCCGCAGATTCACGGCGGCGGCCACGAGCGCGGCCTGCGCTCGGGCACGCTTGCGACGCATCAGATCGTCGGGATGGGCGCCGCGTGCGAACTCGCTGCCGAAAAGCTCGAGCGCGAAACCGTGCGGATCGCGGCGCTCAGCAAGCGGCTGACGGACGCGCTGCTCGCGCTCGGCAGCATCACCCACAATGCGGCAACCGCACGCCGCATTCCGCACACGCTGAGCGTCACGGTCGACGCGCCGGGCTTTTTCCCGTTCATGCTCGGCGATTCGCTCGCCGTATCGTCGACGTCCGCCTGCAATTCGACGAGCGGTGCGCCGTCGCACGTTTTGACCGCGATCGGTCTCGATCCGGAAGCCGCCGGCCGCACCGTGCGCGTGAGCTTCGGCCGCTTCACGACGGAGCAGGACGTCGATTTTGCGATTGCATGCTTCGAACGCGCGCTCGAGCAATGCCGCGCGTCGGCTGCCACCGGATTCACCGCGTCGCGGCAGATTACGCCGGCCGAGCTGAAAGCGATTCGCAATGCAGGCTTTCGCGCGGTGATCTGCAATCGGCCGGACGGAGAAAGCGCCGATCAGCCGTCATTCGACGAGATCGCGGCGGCCGCGCGCGAACTCGGCCTCGACGCACGCTATCTGCCGGTCGAACGCGACGGGATCGGCGACGAGCAAGTCGACGCGTTCGGCGCACTGGTCGACGCGTTGCCGAAGCCGGTGCTCGCATATTGTCGAAGCGGCAGCCGCTCTGGAATGCTGTGGAACCGGCTGACGGCGCGACGCGCCGAGACGGTGTGAACCTGACACTCGCGTAACGCAACACCGCCCGCGTTCGCTGCACGCATCGATCGATCCGGCATTATGCGTCGCGATACGACCGATGCCGCGCAGCAGCGCGCTTGCCCTGCGGCGCGGGGCATGTCGACATGCGTCGCGCCCTCCCGGCTCCTCGGCGTTCGTTGCACACCCCAAGCCGCCAAAGCGCGCCGCCGAACGGTGCACGCATCCGCCGTTTTAGCGCACCGCCGAAATCCGATATCGCCGCGAGACGACACAAACAGTCCGGCTCGCCGAACCTCGCGAGCCGGATTTGTTTGCATCGCTTCGGATTTCAAAAGGTTCAACCGCGCAGGAGGCTGAATCCGACCGAATTCGCTTGCCGCGCCTTAACCGTAGACCGGGAAACGCTTGGTCAGCTCGGCCACCTGCGCGCGCACGCGCTCGATCGTCGCCGCGTCTTCCGGGTTCTCGAGCACGTCGGCAATCAGGTTGCCGACCTGCTCCGCTTCCGCCGGCCCGA
>NZ_JAGSTV010000014.1:0-164045 GCF_018148075.1 Burkholderia sp. AU19243 | reverse complement strand
GAGATTATGAACCGCCTTTCTTCGCTCGTCAACAACTTTCTGAACTGCTTCGTTGCGACCGCGAGGGGTTCAGCTTCGTGTGCCCAGGGCCGCTACCGCTGACCCAATCGCACCGCTTCCCTTCTTCTCCCGCGCCGCGTTTCCGTTAGCGCGAAAGAGGCGTGATTCTAGGCACCCGCCCGCGGCCGCGCAACCCCTTTGTGAAAATATTTTGAAAAAGCCCCGTGCGCTGCCGCGCACGGGGCTTGGGGGGGCGGGCAGGCTCGGACGATCACCTCGCGCGCGACCCGCGCCACCCGCCCCGCACGTCACCTCGCCGCGCAGTCCAATCAGCGGTGCTTGAATACCGGCTTGCGCTTCTCGACGAATGCCGCCATTCCTTCCTTCTGATCTTCCGTCGCGAACAACGAATGGAACAGTCGACGCTCGAAATGGACACCTTCCGCCAGCGTCGTCTCGTACGCCCGGTTCACCGACTCCTTGACCATCATGACCGCCGGCAGCGAGAACTCGGCGATCGTCGTCGCTGCAGCAATCGCCTCGTCGAGCAACTTGTCGGCCGGCAGCACACGCGACACCAGCCCCGCCCGTTCGGCCTCGGCCGCGTCCATAAAGCGTGCGGTCAGGCACATGTCCATAGCCTTCGCCTTCGAAACCGCACGCGGCAGGCGCTGCGTGCCGCCCGCGCCCGGCATCACGCCCAGCTTGATCTCGGGCTGGCCGAACTTGGCCGTATCGGCCGCGAAAATGATGTCGCACATCATCGCAAGTTCGCATCCGCCGCCCAACGCGAAGCCCGCCACGGCCGCAATGATCGGCTTGCGGATCTCGCGGACGGCCTCCCAGTTACGTGTGATGTAGTCGCCGCGGTAGACATCCATATAGGAATAGGTCGCCATCATGCCAATGTCCGCCCCGGCCGCGAACGCCTTTTCGCTTCCCGTCAGGACGATCGCGCCGATCTCGTCGTCCGCATCGAACGCTTTCAGTGCTGCGCCCAGTTCGTCCATCAACGCATCGTTCAACGCATTCAGCGCCTTCGGGCGATTGAGCGTGATCAGCCCGACTCGCCCCCGGGTCTCCACCAGGATGTTCTCGTAAGACATCTATTTCTCCTCGATCAATGAAATGAGAAACGCCTCGCACACGCGAATAGTTTGATGCTACCATTCTCCGACCAACCGGTCGGTTAATTAATCGATCCGATTCCTCTCAACGTCCATCAGGCCGCCGTCATGACCCATGCACTGTTCACGAAGCACGAAGACACGCTGACACACGCCCTCGCCGCCATCGAGAGCCGCGGGTACTGGAGCCCGTTCGCGGAAATGCCGAGTCCCAAAGTGTACGGGGAAAGCGCCAACGCCGATGGCGAAGCCGCGTTCAACGCGCACCTCGGCAGCACGTTCGCGCTCGACCAGCCGGCATCCGGCGGAACCGTCGGTGCGGAGCGGTCGCCGTACGGGATCGACCTCGACATCCGCTATCCGAAATCGACGCCCGACGAGCTGATCGCAGCCGCCGCCGCTGCGCAGCGCACGTGGCGCGAAGCTGGCCCGAGCGCCTGGATCGGAGTCAGCCTGGAAATCCTCGCGCGACTGAATCGCGCGAGCTTCGAAATCGCCTACAGCGTGATGCACACCACGGGCCAGGCATTCATGATGGCGTTCCAGGCTGGCGGCCCGCATGCGCAGGATCGCGCGCTGGAAGCGGTCGCCTACGCGTGGAACGAGCTGCGCCGCATCCCGGCCGACGCGCACTGGGAGAAACCGCAAGGCAAGAACCCGCCGCTCGCGATGCACAAGCGCTATACAGTCGTCCCGCGCGGCACCGGCCTCGTGCTCGGCTGTTGTACGTTCCCGACCTGGAACGGCTACCCGGGCCTGTTCGCCGACCTCGCAACCGGCAATACGGTGATCGTCAAACCGCACCCCGGCGCAATCCTGCCGCTCGCGATCACGGTACGCATCGCGCGCGACGTACTGCGCGAAGCCGGTTTCGATCCGAACGTCGTCACGCTGCTCGCGACCGAGCCGAATGACGGCGCGCTCGTGCAGGAACTCGCACTGCGTCCTGAAATCAAGCTGATCGACTTCACCGGCAGCACGCAAAACGGCACGTGGCTCGAGCGCCATGCCCATCAGGCACAGGTGTACACGGAAAAGGCGGGCGTCAACCAGATCGTGATCGACTCGACCGACGACCTGAAGGCCGCGGCCAAGAACATCGCGTTCTCGCTGGCGCTGTACTCCGGCCAGATGTGCACGGCACCGCAGAACATCTACGTGCCGCGCGACGGCATCCGGACGGCCGATGGTCATGCGAGCTTCGAAGAAGTCGCCCAGGCGATCGCGGTTTCCGTGCAAAAGCTGACCGGCGACCCGGCGCGCTCGGTCGAACTGATCGGCGCGATCCAGAACGACGGCGTGACCGCGCGCATCGCCGACGCCCGCAAGCTCGGCCGTGTGCTTGCCGACAGCCAGACGCTCCAGCACCCCATGTTCCCCAACGCTCGTGTGCGCACGCCGCTCGTACTGCAGCTCGACGTGGCCGACCGCGCGAAATTCACGCAAGAGTGGTTCGGGCCGATCTCGTTCGTGATCGCGACCGACTCGACCGCCCAATCGCTGGATCTCGCGGGCCAGATCGCCGCCGAGCATGGCGCGCTGACGCTGTCCGTCTACAGCACCGACGACAAGATCCTCGACGACGCGCACGAGGCGGCGGTGCGCGGCGGCGTCGCACTGTCGATCAACCTGACCGGCGGCGTGTTCGTGAACCAGTCGGCCGCGTTCTCGGACTTCCACGGCACGGGTGCGAATCCGGCCGCGAACGCCGCGCTGGCCGACCCTGCGTTCGTCGCCAATCGGTTCCGCGTAGTGCAAAGCCGCGTCCATGTTGCGCCGAAGGCGGTGCCCGTGGAAGCCGGCCAGACGGCATAAGCCGTTCCGCCGACGTGCAAACGCCACCACGTTCCCTACCATGAACGAATCCGCCAGCCGGCGGGTTCGTTACATATCGACACACCATGATCGACGCCTACATCTGCGATGCGATTCGCACCCCCATCGGCCGCTACGGCGGCGCCCTGAAAGACGTTCGAGCCGATGATCTCGGCGCGGTACCGCTGAGGGCGCTGATCGAACGCAACCGCGACGTCGACTGGACATCGATCGACGATGTGATCTACGGCTGCGCGAACCAGGCCGGCGAAGACAACCGCAACGTCGCGCGCATGTCCGCGCTCCTCGCGGGCTTGCCGGAAGGCGTGCCGGGTTCGACGATCAATCGCCTGTGCGGTTCCGGGATGGACGCGGTCGGCGTGGCCGCGCGCGCGATCAAGGCCGGCGAAGCGCGATTGATGATCGCGGGCGGCGTCGAAAGCATGACGCGCGCACCGTTCGTAATGGGCAAGGCCGCCACCGCGTTCGCGCGCCAGGCCGACATTTTCGACACGACGATTGGTTGGCGTTTCATCAATCCGCTGATGAAACAGCGATACGGTGTCGACTCGATGCCCGAGACGGCCGAGAACGTGGCCGTCGATTACAACATCAGCCGTGCCGACCAGGATCTGTTCGCGCTGCGCAGTCAGCAGAAGGCCGCGCGTGCGCAGCAGGACGGCACGCTCGCCGAAGAAATCGTGCCGGTCACGATTGCGCAGAAGAAAGGCGATGCGCTCGTCGTGTCGCGCGACGAGCATCCGCGCGAGACGTCGCTCGACGCGCTCGCGAAGCTGAAGGGCGTCGTGCGCCCGGACGGCTCCGTCACGGCCGGCAACGCGTCGGGTGTCAACGATGGCGCATGCGCGCTGCTGCTGGCCAACGCGCAGGCCGCGGATCAGTATCGGCTGCGCCGCCGCGCACGCGTCGTCGGCATGGCGACAGCAGGGGTCGAGCCGCGGGTGATGGGCATCGGCCCTGCGCCGGCCACGCAGAAACTGTTGCGCCAGCTCGGCATGACGATCGACCAGTTCGACGTGATCGAGCTGAATGAAGCATTCGCATCCCAGGGCCTCGCGGTGCTGCGCATGCTCGGCGTCGCCGACGACGATCCCCGCGTGAACCCGAACGGCGGTGCGATCGCGCTCGGCCATCCGCTCGGCGCGTCGGGCGCACGACTCGTGACGACGGCGCTTCACCAGCTCGAGCGTACGGGCGGCCGTTTTGCGCTTTGTACGATGTGTATCGGCGTCGGTCAGGGCATCGCAATCGCGATCGAACGCGTGTAACGGCCGCCTCGCGCGCCTATAACGAAGTCATGAAGGAGACACCGCATGTCATATCAGGCGATCCAGCTGGAGTTCGATCAGACTACCCGCGTGGCGACGATCACCCTCAACCGCCCGGACAAGCTGAACAGCTTTACGCGGGCGATGCACCGCGAACTGCAGTCGGCGCTCGATGAGGTCGAATCGGCCGGCGCGCGCGCGCTGATCCTGACCGGTGCCGGGCGCGGCTTCTGCGCAGGGCAGGATCTGGCCGACCTCGACTTCACGCCGGGCGCGTCCACCGATCTCGGCGCGCTGATCGACGAACATTTCAACCCGCTGATCCGCCGCCTGCAACGCATGCCGATACCGGTGATCGCGGCCGTGAACGGCACAGCGGCCGGCGCCGGCGCGAATCTGGCGCTCGCATGCGACATCGTGTTCGCCGCGCGGTCGAGCAGTTTCATTCAGGCCTTCGTGAAGATCGGGCTCGTGCCCGATTCGGGGGGCACCTGGTTTCTGCCGCAACGTGTCGGCATGGCGCGCGCGCTCGGGCTCGCCCTGACGGGCGACAAGCTCGGCGCCGAACAGGCCGAGCAATGGGGATTGATCTGGCGCGCAGTCGACGACGATGCGCTCGCTGCGTCGGCCCGTCAGCTCGCGAACCAGCTCGCGCAGCAGCCGACCCTGGCCATCGCGTCGATCAAGCAAACGATGCGCGACAGCGTGACGAACTCGCTGGATCAGCAACTCGACCTCGAGCGCGACATGCAGCGCAAACTCGGACAGTCGTACGACTACGCGGAAGGCGTGCAGGCGTTCATCGAGAAGCGCGCGCCGCGCTTCGAGGGGCGGTGACATGAGCGCGCCCACCCACACGCTCGATCCCGATGCGCTCGCCCGTGCGACGGCGCGGGCCATGTACGACGCGGATGCGTGCAGTCGCGCGTTCGGCATGGAAATCGTCGAAGTGCGCGCAGGCTACGCACGCCTGCAGATGCGCATTCGGCCTGAATTCCTGAACGGGCATCAGACCTGCCACGGCGGCATCATCTTCACGCTCGCCGATTCGACGTTCGCGTTCGCATGCAACTCGTACAACGCAAATACCGTTGCGGCGGGCTGCTCGATCGAATACCTGCGCCCGGCCCACGGCAACGACCTGCTCACCGCCGAGGCGATCGAGC
This sequence comes from Burkholderia sp. AU19243, assembly GCF_018148075.1. NCBI lineage: Bacteria > Pseudomonadati > Pseudomonadota > Betaproteobacteria > Burkholderiales > Burkholderiaceae > Burkholderia > Burkholderia sp. AU19243. The sequence continues at coordinate 158,648 of NZ_JAGSTV010000014.1, read as the reverse complement.
AGACGCGCAGTGGACGGCACGGTATCTACGACATCCGCGTCACGAATCAGGCGGGTGAAACGGTCGCGATGTTCCGCGGCAAATCGGCCCAGATCAAGGGCACGGTGCTGCCGGAAGACCGCTGACGTCCACGGCTCGCCGATAACAAACACTGGAGACACGCATGACTACCCCGCTACCGTTCGAGCCGATCGAGACCGCGTCGCGCGACGAGCTGACCGCGCTGCAGTTGGAGCGCCTGAAATGGTCGCTGCGGCACGCGTACGAGCACTCCCCCGTCTATCGCCGCAAGTTCGACGAAGCGGGCGTGCATCCCGACGATCTGCACACGCTCGCCGATCTGTCGCGCTTCCCGTTCACGACCAAGAGCGACTTGCGCGACAGCTATCCGTTCGGCATGTTCGCCGTGCCGCAGGACCGGATCTCGCGCATTCATGCGTCGTCCGGCACGACCGGCAAGCCGACCGTCGTCGGCTACACGGCGCGCGACATCGACACGTGGGCGAATCTCGTCGCCCGCTCGATCCGCGCGGCCGGCGCGCGTCCCGGCGACAAGGTTCACGTGAGCTACGGCTACGGCCTGTTCACCGGCGGCCTTGGTGCGCACTACGGTGCGGAACGCGCAGGCCTGACGGTGATCCCGTTCGGCGGCGGCCAGACCGAGAAGCAGGTGCAGCTGATCCAGGATTTTCGGCCCGACATCATCATGGTGACGCCGAGCTACATGCTGTCGATCGCCGACGAAATCGAGCGCCAGGGCCTCGATCCTGCGCAGAGTTCGCTGCGCATCGGCATCTTCGGCGCCGAACCGTGGACCAACGACATGCGCGTGGCCATCGAGCAACGGATGGGCATCGACGCGGTCGACATCTACGGGCTGTCCGAAGTGATGGGCCCCGGCGTCGCGTCGGAATGCGTCGAGACCAAGGATGGGCCAACCATCTGGGAAGACCATTTCTATCCGGAAATCATCGACCCGGAGACGGGCGCCGTGCTGCCGGACGGCGAACTCGGCGAACTGGTGTTCACGTCGCTGACGAAGGAGGCTCTGCCGATCATCCGCTACCGGACACGCGACCTCACGCGCCTGCTGCCCGGCACCGCACGCACGATGCGCCGGATGGAAAAGATCACCGGGCGATCGGACGACATGATGATCGTACGGGGCGTCAACGTCTTCCCGACGCAGATCGAGGAACAGTTGCTGAAGCAGCGTGCACTCGCACCGCATTACCAGATCGTGCTGACGAAGGAAGGGCCGCTCGACGTGCTGACGCTCAACGTCGAGCCATGTCCCGAGACGGCGCCGGACACGGCGGCGATCGACGCGGCCAGGCACGCGCTCGCGCACGACATCAAGTCGTTGATCGGCGTGACGGCCGCAATCAACGTGATGCCCGTGAACGGGATCGAACGGTCGGTGGGCAAGGCGCGCCGTGTGATCGACAAGCGCAAAGGGTGATAACGGCCCGCGCCGCTGTCCGAGCGTCACGCAGCAGCAAGCACGCACAAAAAAACAGCCCGGCCGGTCGACGGTCGGGCTGTTTTGTTTCAATGCTGCGGGCCGTGCACGAGCACCGGCGCCGCGTCGCTTCACGAATTCGGGAACAGCAGCCACATCCGGCCGACCTGCTTCATGCGCCCGGCGAGATCGCCGGCGTCATCGCCGAGTCCCCAGAAATAGTCGGCGCGCACGCCGCCCTTGATTGCCGAGCCCGTATCCTGCGCGAACACGAGACGGTTCATCGGCGTGTTCGTCAGCGGACGCGTGGTCTGCAGGAACACGGGCGTGCCGAGCGGGATCGACGACGGATCGACGGCGATGGAACGCTCGGGCGTGAGCGGCACGCCGAGTGCGCCGATCGGGCCGTCCGCGCCGCCATGCGGTGCGTCTTCCTTTGTCGGCATGTCGCGGAAGAATACGAAGCGAGGGTTCGTGTCGAGCAACGCGTCGACGCGCGTCGGGTTCGCCTTCGCCCACGCCTTGATCCCCTGCATCGTCGCCTGCGCGGGTGTGAGCTCGCCGCGATCGAGCAGCCATTTACCGATCGAGCGATACGGCTGATTGTTGGTGCCGCCGAAGCCGACGCGCATCACCGAGCCGTCGTCGAGCAGCACGCGCCCCGAGCCTTGCACCTGCAGGAAGAACGCCTCGATCGGATCGTCGACCCACACGAGTTCGTTGCCGTTCAGGATGCCGGAGCGCTCGAGTTGCGCGCGCGCGGGCAGCGGCGCGCCGGCACGATAGCCGGCCGGCCAGCGGTACAGCGCGTACTGGTACGGGCCGCGCCGCACGCGCGAGCCATGCAGCAACGGCTCGTAATAGCCGGTCACGAGCCCGTCGAGCGTGCCGTCGGTGTTCGCCAGCTGAAACGGCGTGAAATACGCTTCGAAGAATGCGCGCGCGCTGCTGACGTCGAGTTCGTCGAGGCGGTCGGCGGCCGCGCACGCGCGCTGCCATGCCGGCTGGCGCGCGAGTCGCGCGCAGTTCTGCCGCAGCGCCGCCGTCGCGCCGATCAGCGAATCGTCCTGCCAGCCCGGCACCTGCTGCCAAGCGACCGGCGTCAGCCGCTTTGCGGCGAGCTGGCCCGGCACGATCGCCGCGCCGGTCGGCGGTTTCAACGCCGACGTTCGAGTCGGCGCGCTGCCGCACGCGGCCAGCAGCGCGGCAGCTGCCGCCGCGGCAACCCAGCCGGCCAGCCGGGGCCCAAACCACATACAATGTCCGTTCTTGATGGAAACCGCCATGTCAGATTTTCTCGACCAATATCCGATGCTCATCTTCGCGCTCGAGGCTTTCGTAGCGCTTGCCCTGCTGATCTTCATCGTCGTGTGGACGTCGTCGGGCAGGAAGAAGCACGCTCGAGGCAACGACCGCAAGCTGCGCTGATCGCCGCCGCCCGCTCAACTCAATGCAGCGTGCGCGGCATATGCAGCGCGAACTCGTCGACGGGCGCCTCGAACCGCTCTCCATCCTCCGCCACGCAGAAGTACGCGCCGCGCATCGTGCCGACCGGCGTCGCGATCACGGCCCAGCTCGTGTATTCGAACTGTTCGCCCGGCTGCAGCAGCGGCTGGTGCCCGACGACGCCGAGCCCCTTCACTTCCTGCACGTGGTTTTCGCTATCCGTGATGATCCAGTGACGCGCGATCAATTGCGCCGCGACCTGCCCGGTGTTGCGGATGTTCAGCGTGTACGCGAATGCGTATTGACGCCGATCGGGGTCGGATTGTTCCGGCAAGTAGCTGGTTTTCACCGAAACGGTGAACTGATACTGACTCATGGTGTTTCCGTTCTAGGTAACCGCTCGCGCCGACTCGGGCAGCCGGGCCGCGGGTGCGCCGCATTGGTTCGGCATTCTATGCGGAATCGGGCCGCTACCGCACTGCCCGTCGCCGCGAAGCGGATCGCCGGACGGTAGAATGGCGGTTTTGCGCCGCAGCGTCCCCGCTCTCCTGTCATGACTCAATTCCGCATCGCTCCCAGCATTCTGTCGGCCGACTTCGCACGGCTCGGTGAAGAAGTCCGCAACGTGGTCGCCGCCGGCGCCGACTGGATCCACTTCGACGTAATGGACAACCATTATGTGCCGAACCTGACGATCGGCCCGCTCGTCTGCGAGGCGATCCGCCCGCACGTGCAGGTGCCGATCGACGTGCATCTGATGGTGCGTCCGGTCGACCGGATCGTGCCCGATTTCGCGAAGGCCGGCGCGAACCTGATCAGCTTCCACCCGGAAGGATCGGATCACATCGACCGTACGCTGTCGCTGATCCGCGATCATGGCTGCAAGGCCGGGCTCGTATTCAATCCGGCCACGCCGCTGAACTATCTCGACCACGTGATGGACCGCCTGGACTTCGTGCTGCTGATGTCGGTCAACCCGGGCTTCGGCGGCCAGTCGTTCATTCCGGAAACGCTGAACAAGCTGCGCGAAGCGCGCGCACGCATCGATGCGTACATGGAGCGCACCGGCCGCGAGATCCTGCTCGAGGTTGACGGCGGCGTGAAAGCCGACAACATCGCGGAAATCGCTGCCGCCGGCGCGGACACGTTCGTCGCCGGCTCGGCGATCTTCGGCAAGCCCGACTACCGCAAGGTGATCGACGAGATGCGCGCCGCGCTCGCCACCGTCGAGCGGAGCTGACACCGTGGCCGATTCGTCGCTGGTCGATTCCTCCATTACCGGCCGTGCCGCGGCCGAAGCCGCCGGCCCGATCCGTTTCGCGGCGCCGCGCATCGACGCCGCGCTGATCGACCTGGACGGCACGATGGTCGATACGGCCGATGATTTCACCGCGGGGCTGAACGGGATGCTCGCGCGGCTCGGTGCGCCGGCGACGTCGCGCGACGAGGTGATCGGCTACGTCGGCAAGGGCTCCGAGCATCTGATCCACAGCGTGCTGAAGCCCCGCTTCGCGTCCGACGAGGCGCACGCGCGCTTTGACGATGCGCTCGCGATCTATCAGGCCGAATACGCGAAGATCAACGGCCGTCACGCGCGCCTCTATCCCGACGTCACCGCCGGGCTCGACGCGTTGCGCGCAGCCGGCATCCGGCTCGCGTGCGTGACGAACAAGCCGCATCGCTTCGCGGTCGAACTGCTCGGGCAGTACGGGCTGCTCGATCGCTTCGGCATCGTGCTCGGCGGCGACAGCGTCGCGCGCAAGAAGCCCGATCCGCTCCCGATGCTCACCGCATGCGACGCGCTCGGTGTCGCCGCGAACGCGGCGGTCGCGATCGGCGACTCCGAAAACGATGCGCTCGCGGGCCGTGCGGCCGGGATGGCGACGCTGACCGTGCCGTACGGCTACAACCACGGCAAAGCTATACAAACGATAAATTCGGATGGTATAGTCGATTCGTTGCTGGTCGCAGCACGCGCGATTGCCGCGCACAACGCCGGCCGGCCAACCATCTGATTATTTCTTCCATCCGCATGTTTCTGAATAAAAAACGGAGTCTGAGCAGCATCGACCGGGGAGCCTGGCCCTGGCGTCGCTGGTCGCGCTAACCTCTTCGATGAGGTACGCTGAAGCACGTCTTCAGCGCCGTTTTTTATCTCGCTGCGCATCCGCGCCGATCGTCGCACCACCTTGAGTTGTACCGCGTCCGAACGCTTGCGTTCAGGTCCGGCCGCAGGCTCGCGACGTTCACGCCCGGAGTGCCGGCCGGCAACAGGCACTTCTCGATCGACCGCCCTTTCGCCGACGGCCACGCGTGCAGCGTCAAGTGATCCCTGGCGCACTCCGCCGCTCGTCCCGAACAGGACCGGAACATGACCGAACTCGAATTCCAATCGCTTGCGAACGAAGGCTACAACCGCATCCCGCTGATCGCGGAAGCACTCGCCGACCTCGAAACGCCGCTGTCCCTCTACCTGAAGCTCGCCCAGCCCGAACGCGCGGGCGCCAACTCGTTCCTGCTCGAGTCGGTGGTCGGCGGCGAACGCTTCGGCCGCTATTCGTTTATCGGCCTGCCGGCCCGCACGCTGGTGCGCACCCGCAACGGCGTGTCAGAGGTGGTGCGCGACGGCCAGGTCGTCGAGACGCACGACGGGGATCCGTTCGAATTCATCGAGTCGTTCCAGGCGCGCTTCAAGGTCGCGCAGCGCCCGGGCCTGCCGCGCTTTTGCGGCGGCCTCGCAGGCTATTTCGGCTACGACGCGGTGCGCTACATCGAGAAGAAACTCGCGAACACCGCGCCGCGCGACGACCTCGGCCTGCCGGACATCCAGTTGCTGCTCACCGAGGAAGTCGCGGTGATTGACAACCTCGCCGGCAAGCTCTACTTGATCATCTATGCGGACCCGACCCAGCCGGAGGCTTACACGAAGGCCAAGCAGCGCCTGCGCGAGCTGAAGCAGCGCCTGCGCACCACTGTGCAGCCGCCCGTCACGTCGGCGAGCGTGCGCACCGAGACGTTTCGCGAGTTCAAGAAGGACGACTACCTGGCTGCCGTGCGCCAGGCGAAGGAATACATCGCCGCCGGCGAACTGATGCAGGTGCAGGTCGGCCAACGGCTGACGAAGCCGTACCGCGACAATCCGCTGTCGCTGTATCGCGCGCTGCGTTCGCTGAATCCGTCGCCGTACATGTATTACTACAACTTCGGCGATTTCCACGTGGTCGGCGCATCGCCGGAAATTCTCGTGCGCCAGGAAAAGCGCGGCGACGACCAGATCGTCACGATCCGGCCGCTGGCCGGCACGCGCCCGCGCGGCAACACGCCCGAGCGCGACGCCGAACTCGCGACCGAGCTGCTGAACGACCCGAAGGAAATCGCCGAACACGTGATGCTGATCGACCTCGCGCGCAACGACGTCGGCCGCATCGCGGAGATCGGCTCGGTGCAGGTCACCGACAAGATGGTGATCGAAAAGTACTCGCACGTTCAGCACATCGTCAGCTCGGTCGAAGGCAAGCTCAAGCCCGGCATGACGAACTACGACGTGCTGCGCGCGACGTTCCCGGCCGGCACGCTGTCCGGCGCGCCGAAGGTGCGCGCGATGGAGCTGATCGACGAGCTCGAGCCGATCAAGCGCGGACTGTACGGCGGTGCGGTGGGCTACCTGTCGTTCTCCGGCGAGATGGATCTCGCGATCGCGATCCGCACCGGCCTGATCCATAACGGCAACCTGTACGTGCAGGCGGCGGCCGGCGTCGTCGCCGACTCGGTGCCCGAATCCGAATGGCAAGAGACCGAGAACAAGGCGCGCGCGGTGCTGCGTGCGGCCGAACAGGTCCAGGACGGCCTCGATAGCGACTTCTGACCGGAGACTGACCATGCTGCTCATGATCGACAACTACGACTCGTTCACCTATAACCTGGTCCAGTACTTCGGCGAACTGGGCGAGGACGTACATACGTACCGCAACGATGAAATCACGCTCGACGAGATCGCGCGCCTGAACCCCGACACGATCTGCCTGTCGCCCGGCCCCAGCAACCCGCAGCACGCGGGCATCACGCTCGACGTGCTGCGCGAATTCGCTGGCAGAAAGCCGATCCTCGGCGTGTGCCTCGGCCACCAGGCGATCGGTGAAGCGTTCGGCGGCCGCGTCGTGCGCGCGAAGACCATCATGCATGGCAAGGTAAGCCGGATCGAAACCGACTGCCGCGGCGTGTTCGCCGACCTGCCGAAGCATTTCAACGTCACGCGCTATCACTCGCTCGCGATCGAACGCGAATCGCTGCCCGACTGCCTCGAAGTGTCGGCCTGGACCGACGACGGCGAGATCATGGGCGTGCGTCACAAGACGCTGCCGGTCGAAGGCGTGCAGTTCCACCCGGAGTCGATCCTCTCCGAGCACGGCCACGCGCTGCTCGAGAATTTCCTCAAGCAGCATCGCGCAGCGGCCCATGCCGCCGCACCGGCCGCGTGACGGGAGACGCACGATGACGATTACCCCGCAGGAAGCGCTGCAACGCACGATCGAGCACCGCGAAATCTTCCACGACGAGATGCTGCACCTGATGCGGCTCATCATGCGCGGCGACATGTCGCCGGTGATGGCGGCCGCGATCATCACCGGGCTGCGCGTGAAGAAGGAGACGATCGGCGAGATCGCCGCAGCCGCGACGGTGATGCGCGAATTCGCGAACCACGTCGACGTCCAGGACAACTCGAATTTCGTCGACATCGTCGGCACGGGCGGCGACGGCTCGCACACGTTCAACATCTCGACCGCGTCGATGTTCGTCACCGCGGCGGCCGGCGCGAAAGTCGCGAAGCACGGCAACCGCGGCGTGTCGAGCAAGTCCGGCAGCGCCGACGTGCTCGAGGCGCTCGGCGTGAACATCGACCTGCAGCCGGACCAGGTTGCCGCGTCGATCGCCGAAACGGGCATGGGCTTCATGTTCGCGCCGAATCATCATCCGGCGATGAAAAACATCGCGGCCGTGCGCCGTGAACTCGGCGTGCGGACGATCTTCAACATCCTCGGCCCGCTGACCAATCCGGCCGGCGCGCCGAACCAGCTGATGGGCGTGTTCCACCCCGACCTCGTCGGCATCCAGGTACGCGTGATGCAGCGGCTCGGCGCGCAGCACGTGCTGGTCGTGTACGGCAAGGACGGGATGGACGAAGTGTCGCTCGGCGCCGCGACGCTCGTCGGCGAATTGCGCGACGGCAACGTGCACGAATACGAGATCCATCCGGAGGACTTCGGCCTTCAAATGGTGTCGAACCGCACGCTGAAGGTGGAAAATGCCGAGGAATCGCGAGCGATGCTGCTCGGTGCGCTGGACAACCAGCCGGGTGTCGCACGCGAAATCGTCACGCTGAACGCAGGCACGGCGCTCTACGCGGCCAATATCGCCGAATCGATCGCCGACGGCATCCAGCTCGCGCGCGAAGCGATCGCGAGCGGCAAGGCGCGCGCGAAGGTCGACGAACTCGTGCGCTTTACGCAGCAGTTCAAGCGCTGACTCCATTTACGAATCAAGCAGGAACCCACATGAGCGACATTCTCGACCGAATCATCGCCGTCAAGCGCGAAGAAGTCGCGGCGGCCATGCGCAGCACGCCGCTCGAGGCACTGAAACTGGAAGCATCGGCGCGCGACCTGCGCGACTTCGTCGGCGCGCTGCGCGCGAAGCAGGCGGCCGGCGACGCGGCGGTAATCGCCGAAGTGAAGAAGGCAAGCCCGTCGAAGGGCGTGCTGCGCGAGCACTTCGTGCCGGCCGACATCGCGCGCTCGTATGCGGCGCACGGCGCTGCGTGCCTGTCGGTGCTGACCGACGAACAATTCTTCCAGGGCAGCGTCCGCTATCTGCAGGAAGCGCGCGCGGCCTGCACGCTGCCGGTGCTGCGCAAGGACTTCATCGTCGACGCGTACCAGATCCTCGAAGCACGCGCGATGGGCGCCGACGCGATCCTCCTGATCGCGGCCGCGCTCGACACGCCGCTGATGCAGGAACTCGAAGCGTATGCGCACTCGCTCGGCCTTGCCGTGCTGGTCGAGGTTCACGACCGCAACGAGATGGAACAGGCGCTGACGCTGAAGACGCCGCTGCTCGGCATCAACAACCGCAACCTGCGCACGTTCGAGACGACGATCCAGACCACGCTCGACATGCTCGACATGATTCCGGCAGACCGCATCGTCGTGACCGAGTCGGGCATCCTGTCGCGCGCGGACGTCGACACGATGCGCGCGGCGAACGTGAACGCGTTCCTCGTCGGCGAGGCGTTCATGCGCGCCGACCAGCCGGGCGAGGAACTCGCGCGGATGTTCTTCTGATGGCGATCGAAAAGGAAATCAAGCTCGCGCTGCCGGCCGTCCAGACGGACGCGGCGCGCCGCTTCTTCGAGACGCTGACCGGTGAAGCCGGTGAGGTCATCGCGCTCGCGAACGTCTACTACGACACGCCCGATCTGGCGCTGGCCGGTTCGAAAAGCGCGGTGCGCGTGCGCCGCACGCCGCACGGCTGGCTGCAGACCTTCAAGACGGTCGGCAGCGCGGAGGCCGGCCTGCATCGCCGCCACGAATGGGAGTTGCCGATTGCCGGCGACGCGCTCGAAGTCGATGCGCTGGTCGCCGCGTGCGACGTGCCGGAGGCCGCGGCTGCGCTGCGCGAGGCGGCGCCCGCACTGCACGCGCTGTTCCGGACGGATTTTTCGCGTACGCTGTGGCGTATCGCGATCGGCGGCGCAACCGTCGAAGCCGCGGTGGACGTCGGCGAGATCGTCGTCCACGCGGAACACGATACGCGCCGCGAACCGATCAGCGAAATCGAACTCGAACTGATCGACGGCCCGGACGCAGCGCTCGCAACACTCGCCGCCGAACTGCAGCAGGCGCTGCCGGGCCTCACCCCCGAAAACATCAGCAAGGCGCAGCGCGGCTACCGGCTGCGCGCGCGATAAACCCGCATCACGCATGGCAACCCGCAAGACTCTCCGGACGCCGCAACAGGCGTCGCTGTTCGACGATCCCGTGCCGGAAACGGCGCCGGGCGATGTTCCCGCGCCGGCACCCGCGCCCGCCGCAGCCGCCGCAACGGGGCGCAAGCCCGCAACGAAGCCGGCGGCTGCCGGCGCTGCTTCCGCCGCCCCGCAACCCGCCAACGCTGTCACCGCGGACATCCCGCACCTCGCCGCGCAATTCGACGCGCTGCCAGCCGCCTGGCGCGACGTGCTGAAGCCTTTCGTCGACAGCGACGCCTACGCGCCACTGTGCCGCTTCGTCGACGACGAGCGCGCGGCCGGCAAGACGGTCTACCCGACCGACGTGTTCCGCGCGCTGCGCCTGACCAGCCCGGACGACGTCAAGGTCGTGATCCTTGGCCAGGATCCGTACCACGGCGACGACCGCGGCACGCCGCAGGCGCACGGCCTCGCGTTCTCGGTGCCGCCGGCCGTGCGCACGCCGCCGTCGCTGCGCAACATCTTCAAGGAAATTGCCGCGAATTTCGGCCATGACACACCACGCCACGGCTGTCTCGACACGTGGGCACGCCAGGGTGTGCTGCTGCTCAACACCGTGCTCACCGTCGAGCGAGGCGCGGCCGCGAGCCACGCAAAGCGAGGCTGGGAGCAATGCACGGACACGCTGATCCGCGAACTTGCCAACCGCCATCGCGGGCTCGTATTCATGCTGTGGGGCGCGCACGCGCAGGCGAAGCGCGCGTTGTTCGATCCGAGCGCCCACTGCGTGCTGGAGGCGCCGCACCCGTCGCCGCTGTCCGCGCACCGCGGCTTCCTCGGTTGCCGTCACTTCGCGCTCGCGAACGACTATCTGGTCGAAGCGGGTCGTGCGCCGATCGACTGGCGTCTGCCTGAAGTCGCCGAGACGCTCGCGTAACGGCGTCGGCCGGGCTTTCATCGGCCGGAAATGCAAAAAACGCTGCCCCCTTGTCGGGACGCAGCGTTTTTTTCATCGCGCGATCCAGCGGGTGCGATCCACCCGCATCGGCGTTACACGGCGGCGATCGCTTCGCGCGCGCCGGCGAGCGCGGCGCTCTGTGCGTCCGGGCCGAGGTTCAGGCCTTCCGCGTGGATGAAGCTCACGTCGGTCAGGCCGATGAAGCCGAGGAACGTACGCAGGAACGGCGTCTGGCTGTCGTTCGGCGTACCCAGGTACTTGCCGCCGCGCGCCGTTACGACGTGAACTTTCTTGCCCTTGATCAGACCTTCCGGACCGTTCTCGGTGTAGCGGAAGGTGACACCTGCGCGGGCGATCCAGTCGAAATACGTCTTCAGTTGCGACGAGACGCCGAAGTTGTACATGGGCGCGCCGATCACGATGATGTCAGCCGCTTGCAGTTCGGCGATCAGCGCATCGCTCTTCGCGACGATCGCATTCTGTTCCCCGCTGCGCTGGTCGGCCGGCGTGAAGAAGGCGCCGAGCACCGATTCGTCGAGGTGCGGCAGCGCGTCGGCCAGCAGGTCGCGAACCACGACGGTCGAACCGGGGTTCGATTGTTGCAGCTTTGCCGTCAGTTCGTTGGCCAGCAGCGTGGACTGCGCACCTTGCGAGCGTGCCGCGGAATTGATTTGCAGAATGGTCGTCATGTCAGGCTCCAGTTAGGTTGCGCTTGGGTAGCGCGAGTGACGCCATTGTGCGTGGCCGCATGACCGCGAAAAAGCAGGCCCCAGGCGACGGATTGTTGCAACAGCAGAACAATCAACGATCGCGCCCCGAAACCTGCGCCATGCTCAGCCCTTCAGCCAGGCTTCCCGGGCCTTGTACGCGGCGGCCGGTTTCGCGGCGGCCGTGAGCCGGTAGCGCGCCACTTCCGGCCCGTCGAGCTTCAGCTTCGTGATCTGCAATTCGTCACGGCGGAATGCGTGCACTTCGACCTTGTCGCCGGGGCGATAGCGCGCGAGCAGCGTGTCGAGATTCGTGCCGGTGACGCGCAAGCCGTCGAGTGCGATCAGCGTATCGCCGGCCGACAGCCCCGCACGATGCGCGCCGCCGCCTTCGTAGACGGCCGCGAGCGTGCAGTCCGCGCCGCCGCGCACGCGCGCGCCGATCGTCGGCTTCGCGGCCGCGCCCGATGCGACGTCAGGCGTAAGCGTTACACCGAACGGCGCGAGCAGTTCGGCGAGCGGCAGGTCGCGCGTGCCATGCACGGCATCGGCGAACAGGCGGCCGAGCGCGACGCCCGTCGCTTCCTCGATCAGCGTCTCGACCTCGTCTTCCGCGACGCCCGCCGGCTTGCCGCGATAGAAATCGCGGCCGTAGCGCTGCCACAGCAGCCGCATTACATCGTCGAGCGACTTGCGGTTGCGGGTCTGCGCACGAATCGCGAGATCGAATGCGAGTGCGACGAGCGATCCCTTCGTGTAATAGCTGACGATCGCGTTGGTCGCGTTCTCGTCCTGCCGGTAGTACTTGATCCACGCGTCGAACGAACTTTCCGCGACGCTCTGCTTCAGGCGGCCCGTGCCGCGCAGCACGCCGCCGATCGTGCGGCCCAGCGCCGCGAAATATTCGTCCTGCGACATCAGCCCGCTGCGCACGAGCATCAGATCGTCGTAATACGACGTGAAGCCTTCGAACAGCCACAGCAGCGATGTGTAGTTTTCGCGCGCGAGATCGTACGGGACGAATGCGGCCGGCTTGATGCGCTTCACGTTCCACGTGTGGAAATACTCGTGGCTGCACAAGCCAAGATACGTGCGATAGCCTTCCGTCGTTTCCGGTCGGCCCTTCACCGGCAGGTCGGTGCGGTTGCAGATCAGCGCGGTCGATGCGCGATGCTCGAGACCGCCGTAGCCGTCGCTGACCGCAAGCGTCATGAACACGTAGCGCTCCATCGGCGCCTTCTTCGATTTCGGCTCGAACAGCGCGATCTGCGCTTCGCACACGCGCTTCAGGTCGGTGCGCAACCGCTCCATGTCGAGCTGCGTCACGCGTCCGGCGATCACGATGTCGTGCGGCACGCCGTGTGCGTCGAACGTCGCCAGCGCGAATTCGCCGATCGTCACCGGATGGTCGGCGAGTTCGTCATAGTTCGATGCGCGATACGCGCCGAACCCGTAGCGTTTGGTGCCGCGCGCCTCCGGCAGCGACGTGCCGACGCGCCACCCGCGAAATGCCGGGCCGATCGGTTTCGCGATGTCGACTTCGCACGGAGCATCCTCGCGGCCGGCGACGCTCAGAAACACCGCCGTCGCATTGAAGAAGCCGCCCGACCCGTCGAGATACGCGGAGCGAACCGACAGGTCCCACGCGTACACGTCATAGCGCAGCGTCAACGCGCCGTTCACCGGCGCCGCCTGCCACGTATTCTTGTCGGTTTTCGCGATGCGCACCTTGCGCCCGGCGTCGTTGAATGCGGCAAGCGTCACGATGTTGCGCGCGAACTCACGCACGAGATAGCTGCCGGGAATCCACACGGGCAGCGAGAAGCGCTGACCGGCGGGATCGGGATCGGCGACCGTGACCGACACCTCGAACAGGTGCGCGGCAAGATCTTTCGGGGCAATCGAATAACGGATCGGCTGGGTCATCGTGGCTATCGGTCGGAAATCGGGAAGGAAATCGAACGGAATACGGCAGCGGAAACGAAGAGAGGCGCCGGCTGGAATCGCGGGCGCCCCTCGCTGGCCGGGCCATGCGGCCCGGCACGGCCGGTTACTTGCTCGACGCGAGCGCCTGGTTCAGCTGGTCTGCCGACACCGCGCCCGGCAGGCGGCGACCGTCCGGCAGGAAGATCGTCGGCGTGCCGGTGACGTTCATTCCGCGACCAAGCGCGAGATTCTTGTCGAGCGCGGTCGTGTCGCAGGTGCCGGCGCCGGTCGGCACGCGATGGTCGAGCATCCAGCTCTCCCACGTTTTCGCTCGGTCGGTCGCGCACCAGATTGCCTTCGACTTCGCGGTCGAATCGGGCGACAGCACCGGGTACAGGAACGTGTAGACGGTCACGTTGTCGATCGACTGCAGCGTCGTCTCGAGGCGCTTGCAGTACGGACAGTTCGGGTCCGAGAACACCGCGATCCTGCGCGCGCCGTTGCCCTTGACGACCTTGATCGCGTTGGCGAGCGGCAGGCTCGCGAAGTCGATCTTGTTGAGTTCCGACAGGCGGGCGTCGGTGAGGTTCTTGCGCGTCTTGGTGTCGACGAGATCGCCCAGCAGCACGTAGTCGCCTGCTGCGTCGCTATAGATGATCTGCGTGCCGAGATTCACTTCGTACAACCCGGCGACCGGCGATTTCGACACGCTCTTGATCGGCGCGTCGCTGCCGAGACGCGCCTGCAGCGTGGCTTTCAGCTTGTCGGTGGTCTGGTCGGCCTGCGCGGTGCAGCCAAGCGTCGCGATCGTGACGGCCAGCGCCAGCGACGCGATGCGGATCGTTTTTTTCATCCTGTTGTTCCTTCAGCTCAATCGGAGTGCACGTCACAGTGTACGCCGTAACGCGACCCTGTCCGACAGGCCGAGGGCGCGAAGGTTCGATCAGCCGAGCGCGGCCGACACAAGCCAGCGTTTCACGAGCGGCTGCGCGCCGACGAACGCCATGCCCGCGTTGCGCACCGCCTTCGCGAGCGAGCCGGGCACCGCGAACAGGCGCTGCAGCCCGTCGGTCGCGACCATCAGCGCGCGGATATCCTCGCGGCGCGAGCGCTCGTACCGGCGCAGCAGCACCGTATCGCCGAGATTGCGGAAACTCTCCTTGTTCGCGATCGCGTCGGCGAGCGCCGCGACGTCGCGCAGACCCAGGTTCATGCCCTGCCCCGCGAGCGGATGGATCAGGTGAGCGGCATCGCCGACGAGCGCGACGCGCGGCGCGATCAGCTTGTCGACGGTCTGCAGCGCGAGCGGGAAGCCGGCCGCCGGCGTCACGCATTCGAGCGTGCCGACCTGGCCGTGCGACACGCGTTCGACTTCGGCCGCAAGCTGCGCCGGATCGAGCGCGAGCAGTTCGTCCGCGTGCGCGGTGTGCGCGGACCATACAAGCGACACGTGGCCGTCCGGCAGTGGCAGCAGCGCGATGATCTCGCCGTCGTGAAACCACTGGTACGCCGTCTCGCGATGCGGCAGCGACGCCTTGAAGTTCGCGACGACGCCCGTTTGCCGGTAATCGCGCCGGTCGACCTTGGCCCCCATTTGGGAGCGCACCCACGAGTGCGCGCCGTCCGCGCCGACGACGAGGTCCGCTTCGAGCACGTGGCCCGACGACAGTGTGAGCACCGCTGCGTCGTCGCGCACGTCGAAGCCCTGTGCGCGCGCGTCGAACCACGTGAGGTTCGGCTGGAACCGCAGCGCGGCATCGAGCGACGTCTCGATCAGCGACGATTCGGCGATCCATGCGAGTTGCGGCACCGACGCCTGATATGCGGAGAAGTGCAGTTCCGCATGCGCATCGCCGTACACGCGCATGTCGTACACCGGCGCGAGCCGGCGATGATCGAGCGCCTGCCAGACCCGCAGCCGCTCGAGCAACGCCTGCGAGCTGGACGACAGTGCGTAGATGCGCGTGTCGAACGCGAGATCGGCCGGGCGCGGCGCGGCAGGTTGGGCGAGCAACGCGGTCTTGTAGCCGGACTGAGTCAGCGCGAGCGCGGCGGTCTTGCCGACGAGGCCGCCGCCGACCACGGCGACGTCGAAGGTGTGGTGGGCAGTCATGGCGGGCATTATAGCCGCGCGGCGAAGCCCTTACGCGGCCGTACTTTGCGGGAAATCAGCAGAATCGCGGGCGGTCACGGCGACGTCGGCGGGCGTTGCATCGACGCGCGCGGGCGACGGCGGAAACCGGCACGTCGGCACGGTACAATAGCGCCTTTGACGTCGGCCCGCCGCGCCCCGAGCGCCGGCCGTCCCTATTTTCCCGCGCCGCCGCGCGTTGTCCGGCCGCGCTGCCTCACCCGTTCGAAGGATTCCATGAGCCTCAAATGCGGCATCGTCGGCTTGCCCAATGTCGGCAAGTCCACTCTGTTCAATGCGTTGACCAAGGCCGGCATCGCCGCCGAGAACTACCCGTTCTGCACGATCGAGCCGAACGTCGGCATCGTCGAAGTGCCCGACACGCGCCTGAAGGCGCTCGCCGAAATCGTGAAGCCCGAGCGCGTCGTGCCGGCCGTCGTCGAATTCGTCGACATCGCGGGCCTCGTCGCGGGCGCGAGCAAGGGTGAAGGCCTCGGCAACCAGTTCCTCGCCAACATCCGCGAAACCGATGCGATCACGCACGTCGTCCGTTGCTTCGAAGACGACAACGTGATCCACGTCGCCGGCAAGGTCAGCCCGATCGACGACATCGAAGTGATCAACACCGAACTTGCGCTCGCCGACCTCGGCACCGTCGAGAAGGCGCTCACGCGCTACTCGAAGGCCGCGAAGTCGGGCAACGACAAGGAAGCGGTGAAGCTCGCCGCAGTGCTCGAGAAGGTGCGCGCGCATCTCGACCAGGGCAAGGCCGTGCGCGGCCTCGACCTGTCCGACGACGAACAGGCGCTGCTGAAGCCGTTCTGCCTCATCACCGCGAAGCCGGCGATGTACGTCGCGAACGTGAAGGACGACGGCTTCGACAACAACCCGCACCTCGAAGCGGTGCGCAAGTACGCGGAAAGCGAGAATTCGCCGGTGGTTGCGGTGTGCGCGGCGATCGAAGCCGAGATCGCCGATCTCGACGACGCGGACAAGGAAGCGTTCCTCGCCGACATGGGCATGGAAGAGCCGGGCCTCGACCGCGTGATCCGCGCGGGCTTCAAGCTGCTGGGCCTGCAGACGTACTTCACCGCGGGCGTGAAGGAAGTGCGCGCGTGGACGATTCACATCGGCGACACGGCACCGCAAGCGGCCGGCGTGATCCACACCGACTTCGAGCGCGGCTTCATCCGCGCGCAAACGATCGCATTCGACGACTTCATCGCGTACAAGGGCGAGCAAGGCGCGAAGGAAGCCGGCAAGATGCGCGCTGAAGGGAAGGAATATGTCGTGCACGACGGGGACGTGATGAACTTCCTGTTCAACGTCTGAGCGTCGTTTCGATGCTGATGTGAGAAAGCCCGCTTGATGCGGGCTTTTTCTTCTTGGCTGCCGCTATTTCCGGCTCGCGCTCGACGGATGCGGGAAGCGCGGACCCTGGCGTCGGACGGACACAACGAAGAAATGCGTCAGGCGCCGTGCCGATACCGATGCGGACCGCATCCGCGATGTGGTTACGGATCTCTGTCGACAGGGCATTCTGGCGTGCTCTCTCGGAAAACGCACAATCCATCGCCCGTCGGCGACACGCGTCATCCTGCCGTCCCGCGGCGTGCGGTCGAGCGCAAATGGCTGCGCTCGCCGACTCCACTTCCCGACTCCCCCGGACTTGCGGCCAGCGGCAACCACCCTGCACAGCCGCGTCCGCCCATTCGTGCTCGTTACGTCGCCGACACGCGCCGCCCGTCGCTCGCCTGCGCATCGCGCCCGCGCTTGTTGAGCCACGACGCAAGCAGCACCATCAACGCAAGCACAGCCGTCGCCCCCACTTCGATCCGGTGCTCCTCACTGACGAACATCACGGTCAGCGTGCCGCAGATGAACAGGATCACCGCCCACGTAAGCCACGGGAACAGCCACATCCGCAACGTGAGGTCCGCGCCGCCCGATTCGAGCGTCCGGCGCATCCGCAATTGCGAGATCGCGATCACGAGATACACGAGCAGCGCGATCGCGCCCGACGTCGCCAACAGGAAGCTGAACACCTGCTCCGGCATCAGGTAGTTGGCGATCACGGTCAGGAACCCGAACGCGGTAGACGCAAGCACGGCCGCGCGCGGCGTGCCGGTCGAATCGGTGCGGTGCAGGAACGCGGGCGCGTCCTTGCGCCGCGACAACGAAAACAGCATCCGCGACGCGGTATACAACGCCGAGTTCAGGCAACTCGCGACCGACACGAGCACGATCACGTCGATGATCGCCTTTGCGTTCGGCACGCCGATCAACTCCATCGCGCGCTGGTAAGAGCCGTGCTTCGGCAGCAGCGGATCGTTCCACGGCACGATCGCCGCGACGACGAGAATCGAGCCGAGGTAGAACAGCGTGATACGCCAGATGACCGAATTCGTCGCGCGCACGATTTGGCGCTGCGGGTTGTCCGATTCGGCGGCCGCGATCGTCACGATCTCGGTGCCGAGGAACGAGAACATCGTGGTCAGCATCGCTGCGAGCACCGCGCCAGCGCCGTTCGGCATGAAGCCGTGATGCGCGAACAGGTTCGACACGCCGGATACGGCCGGCGCCGGCACGATACCGACGATCGCCGCACCGCCGATGCACAGGAACACGACGATCGCGACGACCTTGATCAGCGCGAACCAGAACTCGAATTCGCCGTAGTTCTTGACGGAGAAGAGATTGGTGACGGTCAGCAGCAGCGTGATGCCGAGCGCGAAAATCCAGGTCGCAATGCCGGGGAACCATGCATTGAGGATGGTCGCGGCCGCCGTGGCCTCGATCGGGATCACGAGCACCCAGAACCACCAGTACAGCCAGCCGATCGTAAAGCCGGCCCAATGGCCGATCGCGCGATCGGCATAGGTCGAGAACGACCCGCTGTCCGGATGCGCGACGGCCATCTCGCCGAGCATGCGCATCACCAGTACGACCAGCACACCCGCGATCGCATACGCGAGAATCGAAGCCGGGCCGGCTTCCGCGATCGCATGGCCGGAGCCGACGAACAAGCCCGCGCCGATGACGCCGGCAATCGACATCATCGTCACGTGCCGCTGCTTCAGACCCGTGCCGAGGCCTGTGTTGCTTCCACTCATCTGTCTCTCTCCAAAAAACGGTTCCGGTACGACCGGTGTCGCGTGAAGGCGGCGCGGGGAATTGTCGTTGTTGAATCCGGCTGCCCGCCGCGCGTGCGCGGCGCGGAGGCAAGAGCGGATCGGGCTCGCTCCGGACGGTGCGCGACGCAGTCTGCGAAGCTGCGAATGCGATGCGGTGCGCGAAGCACCCTCGCATCGCGTGCGCACTGTCCCTTGGGCTGGTCGGTGTGCCGCCTTCGAAGCGAAGGAGTGTAAGCACCAAACGGTTCTTCACTAAGAACCAATTGAAGAATTTCGATGGATCCACTTGTTGTATCGATATGGATCGATGCAACGGTTGGTCCGGTCCGACGTCCGCACCGGCCGATCGCGGCAATGCAACACTGCCGTTCGGCTAACATGCGGCAGGCGGCCCGCCCGCCGTCGATCGCAGACAACACTATCCGAAGAGAGAGACCATGCCTGCCCTGCTCCGCCGCGCGACGCGCATCGCCACGTTGTCGGCCGCGCTGTTCGTCGGCTGCGCGCTGCCGCCCGCGGCGCACGCGTATCGCGCGTCACCCGGCTACGACAACGAAGCCGACCTCGACCGGCACGACACATACCGCAATCGCGACGGTGACGCGGTCAATGCACCGGCACATTCGAAATCGGGCCGCGCGCCCGGCGGCGCGAGCGCGCGCTGCCGCGACGGCACATACAGCTTCAGCCGCCATCGGCGCGGCACCTGCTCGGGGCACGGCGGCGTCGCCGCGTGGCTCTGAACGCGGGCCGGCCCAATGGCCGGTGCGACGCCAGCGCCAGCCATCGGCGAAGTACAATACGCGCTCGCGCCGCCAACCCGCGGCGATATCGCCGCGCCGCGCGCGGCACGCTCCGTACCGAATCATCCGACGCCACGCGCGCCCACGTGTCGCGCGGCAGTCTCAACCCTCTGACTTTCACACCCAAATGGCCCAATACGTTTTCACGATGAACCGGGTCGGCAAGATCGTGCCGCCCAAGCGCCAGATCCTGAAGGACATCTCGCTGTCGTTCTTTCCCGGCGCGAAGATCGGCGTGCTTGGCCTGAACGGCTCGGGCAAGTCGACACTGATCCGCATCATGGCGGGCGTCGACAAGGACATCGAAGGCGAAGCGACGCCGATGCCGAACCTGAACATCGGCTACCTGCCGCAGGAACCGCAGCTCGATCCGACCAAGACCGTGCGCGAAGCCGTCGAGGAAGGCCTCGGCGAGCTGTTCCAGGCCAACAAGAAGCTCGAGGAAATCTACGCCGCATATGCGGAGCCGGACGCCGATTTCGACGCGCTCGCGGCCGAGCAGGCGAAGTACGAGGCGATCCTCGCGTCGAGCGACGGCGGCAGCCCCGAGCAGCAGCTCGAAGTGGCCGCCGACGCGCTGCGCCTGCCGCCGTGGGACGCGAAGATCGAGCACCTGTCGGGCGGCGAAAAGCGCCGCGTCGCGCTGTGCAAGCTGCTGCTCGAAAAACCCGACATGCTGCTGCTCGACGAGCCGACCAACCACCTCGACGCGGAATCGGTCGACTGGCTCGAGCAGTTCCTCGTGCGCTTCCCGGGCACCGTCGTCGCCGTCACGCACGATCGCTACTTCCTCGATAACGCCGCCGAATGGATTCTCGAACTCGACCGCGGCCACGGCATTCCGTGGAAGGGCAACTACAGCAGTTGGCTCGACCAGAAGGAAGAGCGTCTGAAGCAGGAAGAAGCGGCGGAATCGGCACGCCAGAAGGCAATCAAGAAGGAACTGGAGTGGGTGCGCCAGAATCCGAAGGGCCGCCAGGCGAAGTCGAAGGCGCGTATCGCGCGCTTCGAGGAGCTGAACAGCCAGGAATACCAGAAGCGCAACGAAACGCAGGAAATCTTCATTCCGGTCGGCGATCGCCTCGGCAATGAAGTGATCGAGTTCAAGAACGTCAGCAAGTCGTTCGGCGACCGCCTGTTGATCGACAACCTGAGCTTCAAGATCCCGGCCGGCGCGATCGTCGGCATCATCGGTCCGAACGGCGCGGGCAAGTCGACGCTGTTCAAGATGCTGACGGGCAAGGAACAGCCGGACTCGGGCGAAGTCGTGATGGGGCCGACGGTGAAGCTCGCGTACGTCGACCAGAGCCGCGACGCGCTCGACGGCTCGAAGACGGTGTTCGAGGAAATCTCGGGCGGCGCCGACGTGCTGACGGTCGGCAAGTACGAAACGCCGTCGCGTGCGTACATCGGCCGCTTCAACTTCAAGGGCGGCGACCAGCAGAAGATCGTCGGCAACCTGTCCGGCGGCGAACGCGGCCGCCTGCACCTCGCGAAGACGCTGATCTCCGGCGGCAACGTGCTGCTGCTCGACGAACCGTCGAACGACCTCGACGTCGAAACGCTGCGGGCGCTGGAAGACGCGCTGCTCGAATTCGCGGGCTCGGTGATGGTGATTTCGCACGATCGCTGGTTCCTCGACCGGATCGCGACGCACATTCTCGCGTTCGAAGGCGACTCGCAGGTCACGTTCTTCGACGGCAACTACCAGGAATACGAAGCCGACAAGCGTGCGCGTCTCGGCGAGGAAGCCGCGAAGCCGAAGCGTCTGCGCTACAAGCCGATCAGCCGTTGAGCGGCGCGGCCTGCGCGACCGGCGCTGCGCCGCTGCGGCGCCGGTTCGCGCGACGCCGCATCCGTGAAAACGAACAAGCGCCCTGCGGGGCGCTTTTTTCATCTGAAGACGACGCGGCCGCCGCCGGCTACGCGAGCACGCCCAGCTCGCGCAAGCGCGCCGCGGTCGCGGCCGCGCTCGTGTGATGAATCCCGTGCCAGCCGAGCGCCGTCGCAGCCGCCGCGTTGTTCGCGTTGTCGTCGATGAACACGAGCTCGTGCGGCGCGATGCCCGGCACGTGCGAATCGATCCGCGCATGCATTTCGCGATAGATCGCAGGATCGGGCTTCACGAGCTTCACATGCCCCGACACGACGATGTCCTTGAAGCGCCGCAGCACCGGGAAGTTATCCCACGCATACGGAAATGTTTGCGCGGACCAGTTGGTCAGCCCGAACAGCGGCATCCCCTGCGCATCGAGCCGGTCGACGAGCGCGGCGCCCTCATCGAACACGCCGCCGATCATCTCGTGCCAGCGCGCATAGAACGCACGGATCAGCGCCTCGTGCTCCGGAAACTTCGCGACCAGCTCGCGCGTGCCTTCGTCGATCGTTTGTCCACCGTCCTGGCGAGCCACCCAATCCATCGCGCACACGTGCGTGAGGAACCAGCGGCGCTGCGCTTCGTCGGGAATCAGTTGCCGGTACAGGTACTCGGGACTCCAGTCGATCAGCACGCCGCCGAAATCGAATACGACCACCTTGATCGTCATGCGAACTCCGCGGCGAGCACGTCGGCAAGCGGACGCGGCGTGACCGCATTGCCCGACAGCGTGCCGTTTTCCCAGATGAAGTGGTGATGCGCGACGATCTGCGCGGCCGACAGGTGCGTGCGCTCGTTCGTCGTATGCAGGTCGGACACGACGGTCGTCCGGTAGCCGAGCAATGCCGCGCGGCGGGCGGCGGCGTCGACGCAGAACTCGGTCGCATAGCCGCAGATCAGCACCGAACGAACACCGTGGCCGTCGAGCTGCGCGGCGAGCGGCGTGTCCTGGAATGCATCGCTCACCTGCTTGCGAATGCGCCAGTCGGCGCGACCGACAATCAGTTCGTCGTGCAGCTCCCAGCCCGGCGTGCCGGGCACGATGTCGTCGTCCGCATCGCCGTCGTGCTGCACGAAGCAGACGGGCGCGCCCGCCGCGCGCGCCGCGGCCGTCAGCCGGTTGATGCCCGCCACGACGTCGTCGAGCCGGTACGCGGGCCGCGCACGCTGCACGAGCCCGCGCTGCATGTCGATCACGATCACTGCTGTGTCTGCCATCAGGTGCCCTCTCATGTGCGGTCCGGCCGTCGCGCGGCCGGTATCGTCCAGTGCGCGCGTTGCGTCAGATCGGCTGCGTGCGTGCGTCGAGCCACGCTTTCGCGTCGCCGCTCACGTGCCGGCCGACGCGCTCGCGCACGGTCGCGTGATACGCATTCAGCCACGCGCGTTCTTCGTCATGCAGCATCTCGACCAGCACGCAGCGCGTGTCGATCGGGCACAGCGTCAGCGTCTCGAATGCAAGGAAGTCGCCGAACTCGGTCTGCCCGCCCGCGCGGTTCACGACGAGGTTCTCGATCCGGATGCCCCATTTGCCCGGCCGGTACACGCCCGGCTCGATCGACGTGATCATCCCTTCTTCCATCGCCGTGTACGGCTCGGCCGGCGCGTAGTGCGAGATGACCTGCGGGCCCTCATGCACGTTCAGGAAGTAGCCGACGCCGTGGCCCGTACCGTGACCGTAGTCGAGCCCGGCCGCCCACATCGGCGCACGCGCGATCGCGTCGAGCATCGGCGAGCGGATCCCGCGCGGAAAGCGCGCACGCGACAGCGCCATCATCGACTTCAGCACGATCGTGAAATCGCGGCGCTGCAGATCGCTGACCGTGCCGACCGGCACGACGCGCGTGATATCGGTCGTGCCGGTCGTGTACTGGCCGCCGGAATCGACGAGCAGCAGCCCGTCGCCGGCGATCGTCGCGTGCGACTCGGGTGTCGCGCGGTAGTGCGGCATCGCGCCGTTCGCGTTGAAGCCGGCAATCGTCGCGAAGCTCGGCGACACGTAGCCGGGCCGCCGTGCACGCGCGGCCGTGAGCTTCTCGTCGATCGTCAGCTCGGTGACCGTCTCGCGGTTCACCGCGCGCTCGAACCATGCGAAGAATTCGGCGAGCGCGGCGCCGTCGTGTTCCATCGTCACGCGCACGTTCTCGATCTCGATGGCCGTCTTGCGCGACTTCGCGAACGTGGACGGGTTCACGGCCTCGATCAGCTTCACGCCGGCCGGCACCGCCTCGAGCGTACCGAACGTCACGCGGCGCGGATCGATCAGCAGTGTCTCACCGTCGCGCAGCGCCGCCAGCGACGCACGCGCTGCGTCGTACGCGCGAACCTCGACGCCGTCCTGCGCGAGAGACGCGGCCAGCGCCGGCGACACCTTGCCGTCGGCGACGAACAACGTCGCGCGATCGGCGCCGATCATCGCGTGAGCGACGAACACGGGGTTGAAGTTGACGTCGGCGCCGCGCAGGTTGAACAGCCACGCGAGATCGTCGAGCGTCGACACGAAATGCCATTGCGCACCCTGTGCTTGCATCGCGCGGCGCACCTCGGCGAGCTTGCTTGCGCGGGTCGTGTCGGCCTGCGGCGCGACGTGCTCGAATACCGCGTCCTCGGGCAGCCCGGGACGCTCGGGCCAGATCGCGTCGAGCAGGTCGAGATCGGTGCGCAGCGCGATCCCGCGCGGGGTGAGCGCGGCCGTCAGCGCGCGCGCCGCCGCGACGCCGAGCACCGCGCCGTCGACGCCGACCGTCGCGCCGGCCGGCACGTTCTGCGCGAGCCATTCGACATGCGGCGCGCTCTGCTGGCCGCCGGTCATCTTCATCAGCTGAACGCCCGTGCCGGCGAGCTCGGCCTCGGCCTGCACCCAGTAACGGCTGTCGACCCACAGGCCCGCGAACTCGGCGGTGACGACCAGCGTGCCGACCGAGCCCGTGAAGCCGGACAGCCAGCGGCGCGCCTGCCAGCGTTCGGGCAGGTACTCGGACAGGTGAGGGTCGGCGGACGGCACCAGATAGGCGGCGAGGTTCTCGCGGACCATCGCGCCGCGCAGCAGCGCGAGGCGGGCCGGCACCGACGACACTTCGGGGAGACGGGCATTCATGATTTCACCTGAGAGCTTTCAGCGACGGGCCGACACGGCGACCGTCACGGCCACGGCGAGGAACGCGACACCGGTGCAGACCGGCCATTCGAGCGTTTCGCCATCGTAAAACAGTCCTGAGAGATTGCCGGCCATGCGCGCGGCGGCAGCGCCTGCGATCCCGACCAGCACCGCGATCCACCATGCCGGCCGTCCCGTGCGCCGCATCGGGTGCAGCCATCGGCCGAACAGCCCGACGGCCGCCCCCAGGACCAGAATTCCAAACCAGTTCATTCGACGCCTTCTATAAATTCAGATTCGTCCCATAGGCGTGAACGTTGCCAGCGGCTAGCATCGATTCATCCATCGAACCTGAGACCAGCCGGGCGCCGCGAACATTCGAGTGTAGGGGCCGACCAGATGTTATGGCAAGCGCGCACCGGCAGCCGTATTGAAGAAATCCTCATGCGAATCGCCCTGATCGATCCGGAGGCACGTCACGCTGCGCTCCTGAACCGCCTGCTGTTCGCCGGCGGTCATGTGTGCCACGCGTTTCCGTCCAGCGCGGCGTTCTTCGAGTGGCTCGCCACTGACACCTGCGACATGCTGATCACCGGCCACTGGGCCGGCGATCAGCCGGCCGAGGAAGTCATTCCGCGCGCGCAGGCGGTCTTGCCCGGTCTGCCGGCGATCGCAGTGATGCAGTGCGCGCGCGAAAGCGAAATCGTCACGTGCCTGCACGCAGGCGCCGACGATTGCCTCGTGCGCCCCTTGAGCGGCCCCGAACTGCTCGCGCGCGTCACCGCGCTGAGCCGGCGCGCCGGCGTGCGACGGCCGCCGAATCGCGCGCGCGAACTGTATGGAGAATACGCATTCGACGCGACTCACAGCCTCGTGCGTTTCGGCGACGCAATCGTTTCACTCACGCCGAAGGAGTTCCGCTTCGCGCAGCTACTGTTCACGAACCTCTCGCGGCCCGTGTCACGCGCCCACATTCTCGAGACGGTCTGGGGCCGCCGCCGCGACATGAAGTCGCGCACGCTCGACACCCATGCATCCCGGCTGCGGAGCAAGCTGCAGCTGCTTCCGGTGCGCGGATACCGGCTCCTGCCGCTCTATGGCTTCGGCTACCAGCTCGATCGCGTACCGATCGAGCCCCCAAATTCGAGGCCGCGCCACGCTGATGCCCGGTATGCCGCGAGTGAGGAAATCGCTGAAACGCTATAATATGGGGCTAAACGATAGCCCTCGATATGCAACTCCTCACGATCGGAATCAACCACCACACTGCGCCTGTCGCCTTGCGCGAACGCGTGGCGTTTCCGCTCGAGCAAATCAAGCCGGCTCTCACCACGTTCAAGAACGTATTCCTCGGCCCGCAGGCACCGAATGCGCCGGAAGCGGCGATCCTGTCGACCTGCAATCGCACCGAGCTCTATTGCGCGACCGACGATCGGGCCGCGCGCGAGGGTGCGATTCGCTGGTTGTCCGAGTACCACAAGATCCCCGTTGACGAACTCGCACCGCACGTCTATGCACTGCCGCAGTCGGAAGCCGTCCGTCACGCGTTCCGCGTCGCTTCGGGCCTCGATTCGATGGTGCTCGGCGAAACGCAGATTCTGGGCCAGATGAAGGACGCGGTGCGCACGGCGACCGAAGCCGGCGCGCTCGGCACCTATCTGAACCAGCTGTTCCAGCGCACGTTCGCCGTGGCGAAGGAAGTGCGCGGCACGACCGAAATCGGCGCGCAGTCGGTGTCGATGGCCGCCGCCGCCGTTCGCCTCGCGCAGCGGATCTTCGAGAAGGTCGCCGATCAGCGCGTGTTGTTCATCGGCGCCGGCGAAATGATCGAGCTGTGTGCGACGCATTTCGCCGCGCAAAGCCCGCGCGAGCTGGTGATCGCGAACCGCACGGCCGAACGCGGCCAGCGGCTTGCCGACCGCTTCAACGGCCGCGCGATGCCGCTGTCGGACCTGCCGGCCCGCATGCAGGAGTTCGACATCATCGTGTCGTGCACCGCGTCGACGCTGCCGATCATCGGCCTCGGCGCGGTCGAGCGCGCGGTGAAAGCGCGCCGCCACCGTCCGATTTTCATGGTCGATCTGGCGGTGCCGCGCGACATCGAGCCCGAAGTGGGCAAACTGAAGGACGTCTTCCTCTATACCGTCGACGATCTCGGCGCGATCGTGCGCGAAGGCAACGCATCGCGTCAGGCCGCAGTCGCGCAGGCCGAAACGATCATCGAAACGCGCGTGCAGAATTTCATGCAATGGCTCGACACGCGCAGCGTCGTGCCGGTGATCCGCCACATGCATACGCAGGCCGATGCGCTGCGCCGCGCGGAAGTCGAGAAGGCGCAGAAGCTGCTCGCCCGCGGCGACGATCCGGCCGCCGTCCTCGAAGCGCTGTCGCAAGCGCTCACCAACAAGCTGATCCATGGCCCGACGAGCGCGCTCAACCGCGTGAACGGCGCCGATCGCGATTCGCTGATCGACCTGATGCGCGGCTTCTACCAGCACGCGCCGCGCTCGAACGACCAGTCCGGCCACTAGCGCCGGCCGGCTGTCCCTGCCGCCGGCCGCGAGCCGGCCTATCCTTTTCGAATACCCTTGCCCGGGAGCGCCGCTCCACACCATGAAAACGAGCATGCAACGCAAGCTCGACCAGCTGTCCACCCGGCTGGCCGAACTGAACGACCTGCTGAGCCGAGAAAACGTCACTGCCGACCTCGACCAGTACCGCAAGCTGACGCGTGAACACGCGGAACTCGGCCCCGTCGTCGAGCAGTACGCGCTGTGGCGCCAGTCGCGCAACGACGAGACGGCCGCGCAGGAACTGCTCGCCGATGCGTCGATGCGCGAGTTCGCGGAAGACGAGATCCGCAGCGCACGCGAACGCATGGCTCGCCTCGAAGGCGAGTTGCAGAAGATGCTGCTGCCGAAGGATCCGAACGACGACCGCAACATCTTCCTGGAAATCCGCGCGGGCACCGGCGGCGACGAATCGGCGCTGTTCGCGGGCGACCTGCTGCGCATGTACCTGCGCTTCGCGGAACGCCAGCGCTGGCAGGTCGAGATGATGTCGGAAAGCCCGTCGGATCTCGGCGGTTACAAGGAAGTGATCGTGCGGATCGCGGGTCAGGGCGCGTATTCACGCCTGAAGTTCGAATCGGGCGGCCATCGCGTGCAGCGTGTGCCGGCGACCGAGACCCAGGGGCGCATCCACACGTCCGCTTGCACGGTTGCGGTGATGCCGGAAGCCGACGAGATTGGCGAGGTCGAGATCAATCCGGCCGATCTGCGGATCGACACGTTCCGTGCGTCCGGCGCAGGCGGCCAGCACATCAACAAGACCGATTCGGCGGTGCGGGTCACGCACATCCCGACCGGGATCGTCGTCGAGTGCCAGGATGACCGCTCGCAGCACAAGAACAAGGACCGTGCGTTGAAGGTGCTCGCCGCGCGGATCAAGGACAAGCAGTATCACGAGCAGCACGCGAAGGAAGCGGCGACGCGCAAGAGCCTGATCGGCTCGGGCGACCGTTCGGAACGGATCCGCACGTACAACTTCCCGCAAGGCCGGATGACCGACCACCGGATCAATCTGACGCTGTACCGGCTCGAGGCGCTGATGGACGGCGATCTCGATGAACTGATCGGCGCGCTCGTCAGCGAGCACCAGGCCGAACTCCTCGCGTCGCTCGGCGACACTGACTGAGGCGGCAATGCGCGACACCACCGCCGACGATCTGCTGCGCGCGTCGCCGCTCGACGCGGTCGACGCGCGCGTGCTGCTCGCGTACGCGCTCGGCTGGACCCGCACGCAGCTGATCACGCGCGGCGACGCGCCGCTCGACGCCGCCGCGATCGCGCGCTACCGCGCGCTCGAAGCACGCCGCGTCGCAGGGGAGCCGGTTGCGCAGCTCGTCGGGATGCGCGAATTCTTCGGCCGGCCGTTCGACGTGACGCCGGACGTGTTGATACCCCGCCCCGAAACCGAACTGCTCGTCGAAGCAGCGCTCGACGCACTCGACGGCCGCCCGCATCCGGCCGTGCTCGACCTCGGCACCGGAAGCGGCGCGATCGCCGTGTCGATCGCGGCCGAACGGCCCGACGCGCGCGTGTGGGCGCTCGATCGCTCGTCCGCCGCGCTCGACGTCGCACGGCGCAATGCGGACAAGCTGCTCGATGCGCACCGCCCCGGCGGCCCGTTGCAATGGCTGCAAAGCGACTGGTATGCCGCACTCGATCCGGCGCTCGCATTCGACACGATCGTCAGCAACCCGCCGTACATCGCCCAGCACGACCCGCACCTCGAGCAGGGCGACCTGCGTTTCGAGCCGCGCGGCGCGCTGACCGACGACGCCGACGGCCTGAGCGCAATCCGGACGATCGTCGCGGGCGCCGGCGCGTATCTGAAGCCGGGCGGCTCGCTATGGATCGAGCACGGTTACGACCAGGCCGAAGCCGTCCGCGCCCTGCTCGAGTCGCGCGGTTTCGTCGCGGTCGAATCGCTCGCCGATCTCGCAGCGATCGAACGCACGACCGGCGGCCGCCTGCCCGGCTGACGGCCGGCCCGTCCGGTTGAAATCCGCTATCATTTCGTTCTAACGCCCCGCAAACGCAAGGTCAGTCATGGACACCCAACAACGTATCAAGCAAATCGTCGACGAAAACCAGGTCGTGCTCTTCATGAAGGGCAACGCGCAGTTCCCGATGTGCGGCTTTTCCGGCCGCGCAGTGCAGGTGCTGAAAGCCTGCGGCGTCGACCAATTCAAGACGGTGAACGTGCTCGAGGACGACGAAATCCGTCAGGGCATCAAGGCATTCTCGAATTGGCCCACCATCCCGCAGCTGTATGTGAAGGGCGAATTCATCGGCGGCTCGGACATCATGATGGAGATGTACCAGTCGGGCGAACTGCAGCAACTGTTCGCCGCTGCGTAACGTAGCGTCGCCGATGGCATTTCCCAGCGCGCCGCCGCGCCGGCTGATCGTCGCGATCACCGGAGCCACCGGCGCGGTCTACGGCGTGCGGCTGCTCGAACTGCTGCGCGCCGCCGGCGGCGTCGAAACGCATTTGCTGGTTTCGAACGCCGGCTGGCTCAATATCCAGCATGAACTGAAGCTGTCGAAAGCCGACGTCGAAAGCCGTGCCGATGTCGTGCATTCGGTACGCGACGTGGGCGCGACGATCGCGTCGGGCTCGTTCGCGACCGACGGGATGGTGATCGCGCCCTGCTCGATGAAGACGCTCGCGAGTGTCGCGCACGGGCTCTCGGACAACCTGATCACGCGTGCGGCCGACGTCACGCTGAAGGAACGCCGCCGTCTCGTGCTGATGGTGCGCGAAACACCGTTCAACCTCGCGCATCTGCGCAACATGACCGCCGTGACCGAAATGGGCGGCATCGTGTTCCCGCCGCTGCCTGCGTTCTACGCGATGCCGAAGACGATCGACGAACTGGTCGATCAGACTGTCACGCGCGTACTCGACCTCTTCGCGCTCGGCACGCCGATGACGGCGCCGTGGGCCGGAATCCGGCCGGCCCAGTAAGCGGTTCGGGGCGGTTCTTAGCCCTTCTTCGCTGATCCATCGCTTTCTCCACGATTTGCCGCGGCACGCGTCTGCGCGCACCCGGCGCGGGCGAATCTCCATTCGGCGATTATCAACTTATTCGATTCAATCAAATTCCAAAACACGCGTTTATCAATTCTTGGTGTGGACCTATAGTCACAGGCAAACCTTGTTGCAGGCCCCTCACCATGAATCGCTTGCCTTCGCTGTACCTGTCCCACGGCGCGCCGACGCTGCCGATCGATCCGACGCTGCCGTCCGGCGCGTTCACGCACCTCGGCGGCCAACTGCCGCGCCCGCGCGCAGTGCTGATGTTGTCCGCGCACTGGGGCACGCAGCAGCCGGTCGCGAGCGTCGCCGCGCAGCCTGAAACGATCCACGACTTTTACGGCTTCCCGCAGGCGCTGTACGACATCCGCTACCCGGCGCCGGGCGCGCCGGACGTCGCCGAGCGCGCTGCCACGCTGCTGAACGCGGCCGGCATCGCGACGGCGACGACCGAGCATGGCCTCGATCACGGCGCGTGGGTGCCGATGCTGTTGATGTTCCCGCAGGCCGACATGCCCGTCGCGCAGTTGTCGATCCAGCCGCGCGCGAACGCCGCCCATCACTTCGCGCTCGGCCGCGCGCTGCGTCCGCTGCGCGACGAAGGCGTGATGGTGATCGGCTCCGGCCAGATCACGCACAACCTGCGCGCGGCCGATTTCGGCGCGGCGCCCGAGGATGCGGACCCGCGCGTCGCCGAATTCACCGACTGGTTCGAAGCAAGGCTCGCCGCGCGCGACGTCGACGCGCTGCTCGACTATCGTCGGCAGGCGCCGCACGCGGCGTTGATGCATCCGACCGACGAACACCTGTTGCCGGTATTCGCCGCGCTCGGCGCGGCCGACGACGACTACCGGCTCGGCATCCAGTCGCTCGGCACGTATCAGCGCGTGCTCGCGATGACGAACTACGTGTTCGACAGCGCGAGCGCCTGAGTCGAGCGTCGCCCCGTCCCCGATGCGCGCCATAAAAGAAAACCCGCCCGAGCAGCGCTCGGACGGGCTTTTTTCACGCTTCCTGCCGCCGCCGATTCCGGCAGCAGGTCAGGCGTCGTCAAGCACCGATCCCTTCGAGGATCTCGTCGTGCGTTTCGCGCTCGTCGAGATACTGGGTCCGGTAGCCCGTGTTCACACCCCAGAAGTAGAACACCAGCGAGATCACCGCAACGACCAGCATGTCCCAGCCGTAAGGCAGCAAGCCGTGACCGCCGAACTCCTTGCTGCCGATGAGCGACAGCACGGCCATCGTCGGGAGGTACGCGACCAGCCACCATGCGGCTTTAAGGTCGGCACCCCAGCCGGTCCAGCCGGCCTTCGCCTGGAAGAAGAAGTACACCGGCAGGGCGACGATCATCAGCAGGATGATCTCGCCCGTCAGCGGCCACTTTGCCCAGTAGAGGATCAGCGAGGCGCAAACGAACGCGAACGGTGCGATCAGTTTCATCAGCGGAATCGACAGCGGACGCTCGATGTCGGTCGCCGCGCGGCGCAGCGCCATCAGGCTGATCGGGCCGGTCAGGTACGAAATCACCGTCGCGACCGAAATCACCGCCGCGAGCGAACTCCAGCCGCGGAAGAAGAACAGGAAAATGAACGACACGAGCAGGTTGAACCACATCGCCTGACGCGGCACACCGTAGATCGGGTGTACGTTGCCGAACATCTTCGGCATCGTGTTGTTGCGCTCCATCGCGTAGATCATGCGCGTGGTCGTCGCCATGTACGTCGTGCCGGTGCCGCTCGGGCTGATAAACGCATCGACGTACAGCAGGATCGCGAGCCAGTTCAGGTTCAGCGCGATCGCGAGTTCCGCGAACGGCGACGAGAAGTTGAAATGCGCCCAGCCCTTCGCGACTTCGGCCGGATCGACCGAGCCGATGTACGCCATCTGAAGCAGCACGTAGATCACGAGCGCGAGCAGGATCGACGTGATCACCGCAAACGGGACGCTGCGCGACGGGTTGCGCGCTTCACCGGCGAGGTTCACCGGGCTCTGGAAGCCGTTGAACGCGAATACGATACCGCTCGTCGCAACCGCGGTCAGCACGGCCGACCAGCCATACGGCGCGAAACTCGCGTTCGATGCGGTGCCGAGGTTTTCCGAATGGAAGCTCGTCAGCATCAGGCCGAGGATCGTGAGGCCGGGAATCAGGAACTTGAAGATCGTGATCGCGGTGTTGGCACGCGCGAATGCCTTCACGCCCCAGTAGTTCAACAGGAAGTAAACGACGACCAGCACGGCCGACAGCAACAGGCCCGGTGTCGTCAACTCGCCATTCACGAACAGCGCATGCGCCCACGGATACGGCCACGTGCTCATGTACTGAATCGACGCTTCCGCTTCGATCGGGATCACCGATACGATCGCAATCCAGTTTGCCCACGCGCTGATGAAGCCCACCAGCGAACCGTGCGAGTAGCGCGCGTAGCGCACCATGCCGCCGGACTCCGGAAACATCGCGCCGAGCTCGGCGTACGTGAGCGCAATCGCGAGAATCACGACCGCGCCGATGATCCATGCGCAAATCGCCGCCGGACCGGCGATCTTCGCGGCCTTCCAGGCGCCGAACAGCCAGCCCGAGCCGATAATCGAACCCAGCCCCGTCAGCATCAGTGCAAACGGGCCGATGTTCCGTTGAATAGAACTCTTCACATCCTCTCCTATGTCTCAAAAAGCACGGTCAGCCTGCTGTCCGGGATCGGCTCGGACAACGCCGCGCATGCCATTTTGGGGGGAGGGTCACCCGATCGGGGCAACCCGTCCACGCGGCGCGTAGTTTAACGGTTGCACCTGCGAGTTGGCGCCAAAATCGTTCGTCCCCTACAAAAAATTCGCATCGCTTGCAAGGTTTGTAAACCTGAACTCCGCAATAACCCTGAGAGCATGGAAATACGGTTGACCGCAGGGCCGATTAGCCGTATAAACAACGTTGCAGGATTTCAAGCGGCGAGTGAATTGGTTCTTTCGTAGTTCGCCCATCAACGGTACTCCGGTTGGTCCTATTACCCCCTTCCTTGATTTTCCGCACCCATGGGCTTCGGCCCCGTTTTATCTTTTTAGGAACAAGTAACATGGCAACCGGTACCGTCAAGTGGTTCAATGACGCAAAGGGCTTCGGCTTCATCACCCCGGAAGGCGGCGGCGACGATCTGTTCGCGCACTTCTCGGAAATCCGCGTCGAAGGCTTCAAGACGCTGCAAGAAAACCAGAAGGTTGAATTCGAAGTGAAGACGGGCCCGAAGGGTCTGCAAGCTGCGAACATCCGTCCGGTCTAAGTTCGGCGCGATATTTCGTGTAAAAAAGCCCCGCTTCGGCGGGGCTTTTTGTTTTCCGGCACAACCGCGCGTTTTGGCCGCGCTATCGAATGGCCTTCCGCCGTTCAGCCAAACAGCCGCTGCGCGTGAATGCCGAGCCCCGTCGCGACACTCGCAAGGCGATCGCCGAATACGGGCTGGGCGTCCGGGAACGCGCCGGCAAGCGCGCCCGACAGGAACGCGAGACCCGTCGAACCGCCGGTGAAATACAGCGCACCGACGTCGCGCGGCGCCACGCCCGCGAGCCGCACCGTTTCGCGCGCGGCTTCGACGATGCGGGCGGTATCGTCGACGCTCGCGTCGACGAGGCGCTTCGCATCGAACGCAATCTGCAGATCCTCTTCCACGTCGTTCAGGTCGATCATCGTCTCTCCGCCCGCCGCGACGCCGATCTTCGCCTCCTCCGCGCGTGCCATCAGCGCATGCCCAAGCCGCTGCTCGACCACGCGCGTGAGCCGATCGTGCTGCCGCACGTCCTGATACAGGTGCCTCATCAGCTTCAATTCGCCGAGCCGCTTCGGCGTGTAGACCGTATTGATCAGGTGCCAGGTCGCGAGATCGAAGTAGATGCGGTTCGGCAGTTCGCGGCCCTCGGGGTCGAGCGCCCGGTAGCCGAACGCGGGCAGGATCGCCGCCAGCTCGACGCGCCGGTCGTAGTCGGTGCCGGCGACGTGGACGCCGTGGTGCGCGAGCACGTCGTCCTTGCGCTCGAGGCGTGCCTTCCGTTCCGGCCCCACACGGACCAGCGAAAAGTCCGACGTGCCGCCGCCGATGTCCGCGACGAGCACGAGCCGTTCGGCCTGCTGGCGCGACTCGTAGTCGAACGCCGCGGCGATCGGCTCGTACTGGAAATGCACGTCGGCGAAGCCGACCGCGCGCGCGGCTGCTTCGAGCTGGTTCTGCGCGAGACGGTCCGCGCGCGGATCCTCGTCGACGAAAAACACCGGCCGGCCGAGCACCGCACGGCCGATCGGCGCGCCGGCGTGTGCCTCCGCCTTGCGCTTCAGGTGCATCAGGAAGCGGGCGATGATCTCCGTGTACGCGATCGCGCTGCCGTCGCCGAGATCGGTCGTGGTCTCCGCGAGCGGCGAGCCGAGAATGCTCTTCATCGACCGCATCAGGCGGCCGTCGAAACCGTCTATATAGGACGCAAGCGCCGCGCGGCCGAACTCGACCGTTTCTTCGTCGTTATTGAAGAAGATCGCGGTAGGCAGCGTCAGATGGTCGCCCTCGACGGGCGCGAGACGCATGCCATCGCCGCCGGGCAGCGCCACGGCGGAATTGGACGTGCCGAAATCGATCGCGCAGTAAGTCATGGGAAGGTGCCGCAGCATGGCCGGCGCGAAAACGGAAAGGACGGGCTTTTTAACATGAAGCCCGCCGGATCACAACCGGTGCGCTTCGGCGGCGCCGGCCGGCCCGCCGGCGGCAGCGCCGCGCTGGCATCCGGCGCGCCGGCTACCCGCCGGCATCGAGGACGGAGCGCACCGTGGATGCCCGCCCGAATACGAGATCAGGCCGCGGCATCGAACCCCTTTTTCCACGCGCCCGCATAAACGACTTCGCCGATCGGATGGCGCGTGCGCGGCGCCTTTTCGCGGTCGCGCAGCACGGGATCGAGCTTGTCGACGTTGCCGTAATGGCCAAGCGAGATGATCGCCGGGATCGCGACGTCGGCAGGAATCTCGAACGCATCGCGGAATGCCTTCGCGTCGAAGCCGCTCATCTGATGCGCGGCAAGGCCCAGCGCGTGCGCCTGCAGCACCAGCGACATCGCCGCCGCGCCCGCGTCGTACAGTGCGGTCGGC
This sequence comes from Burkholderia sp. AU19243, assembly GCF_018148075.1. NCBI lineage: Bacteria > Pseudomonadati > Pseudomonadota > Betaproteobacteria > Burkholderiales > Burkholderiaceae > Burkholderia > Burkholderia sp. AU19243. Next base: position 123,421 of record NZ_JAGSTV010000014.1, on the reverse strand, counting down.
GCCGGCTCGCCCTTCGGCGTGAGCGTGTGCGCGGTCACGGCGATCAGCACCGGCGCCGGCGCGTTCCAGCCCTGGTTGAACGGCACCAGCGTCGCGAACGCGCGCTTGAATGCCGCTTCGTCATGGGTGCGATCGAATACGATGAAGCGCCACGGCTGCGCGTTATACGCGGACGGCGCCCAACGCGCGGCTTCGAGCACCGCGTGCAGGTCGGCGGCACTGATCGGCTCGTCCGAATATGCACGCGGGCTCCAGCGGCCCGCGATCAGATCGTGAATCGAAACGGTGGTGGGAGCAGGTTTGACGGACATGCATTTCCTCGCTGGCATCGATGAAGGGGCGCGAACGCCCCGGCGAATCGCAAGCATAACCGCTTGCGCCGCGACGCGCCCGCTGATCCCGCTCAATGCAAATCACCGATCCTGCGTTGACCGCCTCGAGGGCGTGCCGCCCAGGTGCGCCAGCCAGCCGAACCGGTGCCGTCAGACCGCCTGCGCGGCCGCGCGCGACGGCCCGCGGTTGATCCGCAGCACGATCAACGCACCGACGATGCAAAGGCCGCCCGAGATCATCGACGCGATCGTATAAGTGCCGAGGCTCGCGCGCAGCAGCCCTGCGCCGAGCGCCGCGAACGCCGCCCCGAGCTGGTGGCCGGCGACGATCCAGCCGAACACGACCGGCGCCGCGGCCTTGCCGAACACGTCGGTGGCGAGCCGCACGGTCGGCGGGACGGTGGCGATCCAGTCGAGCCCGTAGAACATCGCGAACAGCGGCAGCCCGAAGAAATCGATGCCGAATGCGTGCGGCAGATAGATCAGCGACAGCCCGCGCAGCCCGTAGTACCAGAACAGCAGCACGCGGTTGTCGTAACGGTCCGACAGCCAGCCCGACAGCGTCGTGCCGAACAGGTCGAACACGCCCATCGCGGCGAGCAGCGATGCGCCCTGCACTTCGGTCATCCCGTAGTCGCTGCACATCGCGATCAGGTGCGTGCCGACATAGCCGTTGGTGCTCGCGCCGCAGATGAAGAAGCTGAAGAACAGCAGCCAGAAATCGCGCGAGCGGCTCGCCGTCAACAGCGTGCGGAACGCGACCGCGAGCGGGTTCTCCTTCGTCGCGTCGGGGGCCGCCGGCGCATCGGCGGGCTCGCCGTATGGGCGCAACTGCACGTCGGCCGGCCGCTCCGGCAGCAGGAACGCGACCAGCGGAATCACGATCGCGGCCGCCAGCGCGACAACCAGCACGACCGGGCGCCAGCCATGACGCTGCGCGATGGCCGCGAGCATCGGCAGAAACACGAGCTGGCCCGTCGCCGTGCTCGCCGTCAGGATGCCCATCACGAGGCCGCGCCGCGCATGGAACCAGCGTGTGACGAAAGTCGCGGACAGCGTCAGCGCGACCACGCCGGTCGAACAGCCCACCATCAGCCCCCAGATCACGACCATCTGCCAGCTCTGCGTCATCATCGACGAAAGCGCGACACCCGCACCCATCGTCACGAGCGCGGTGAGGATCGTGGGCCGCAGCCCGAAGCGCTGCATCGCCGCCGCCGCGAACGGCCCGGTCAGCCCATACAACGCGATGTTCACCGAAATCGCGAGCGAAATCGCCGCGCGGCTCCAGCCGAGCTCGCGCTCAAGCGGCACCATCAGTACGCTCGGCGTCGCGCGCGTACCGGCCGCCGCGAGCAGGATCAGGAAAACCACCGCCGCCGCGAGCCATCCGTAATGGAAACGCCCGCCGATTCGTGTCACTGCCCAGTTCATGTCATCCCTCTCCTGTTGGCGCAGCGGCGCCCGCGCGCCTGAACCGCCTTGCACCAGGCCTCTTCCGCCGCACACCGCATCGGCTGACCCGGGCCGATGCCTGGCATTTGTCCGTGGACGCGACCAGCATTGTTACCGGTCGGTCACAAGTGTGTTGCGATCGTAGTTACCAGTCGGTAACATGTCAAGCAATTCATCACGCATTCGAGGGGCATCATGTCGGGCATCGAGGCCGCCAACAAGCCGCTGGCGCAACCGTCGGCGCGGCGCACGCGCCGGCCCATCGCCGCGGCCGCCGCGCAGGAGCACCTGCTGCGCGCCGCGCAGGAGTTGTTTTACAAGGAAGGCGTGCGCGCAGTCGGCGTCGAGGCGGTCGTGGAACGCGCGGGCGTCAACAAGATGAGCCTGTACCGTCAGTTCTCGTCGAAGGACGAACTGATCCTCGCGTATCTGGAGCGCATGGATGCGTGCTTCTTCGAGCGTCTCGATTCGAGCGTCGCGAAGCATCCGGGCCAGCCCAGGGCGCAGCTAATCCAGTATTTCACCGATCTCGCCGAGCGCGCAACGCAGAAGGACTATCGCGGCTGCCCGTTCGTCAATGTCGCGGCCGAATTCCCGGATGCGTCGCATCCCGCGCGCGAGCGTGTCGCGCAGAACAAGGAACAGCTGATGAAGCGGCTCGTCGAGCTGTGCGAAGGGGCCGGCGCGCGGCAGCCGCAGGCGCTCGCCGATGCGCTGGCGCTCGTCGTCGAAGGCATCTACGCGGCCAGCCAGACCTACCGGCATGGTGAAACGCCGATCGGCACCGCGCCCGCGCTGGTAACGCAACTGATCGAAGCCGCATGCGTATGACACGCCGGGCCGGTCAATATCCGGCGCGCGCGCCGCGGCTACAATGCGGCCCTCGCCGCCGTTCCGTCCGATTGCCTTCACCATGACCGATAGCCGCCCCGAATCTCAAGACGACATCGTCGCCGCCACCCGGCACTGGCTCGCGCGCGCGGTGATCGGGCTCAATCTGTGCCCGTTTGCGAAAAGCGTGTATGTGAAGGAACAGGTGCGCTATGCGATCAGCGAAGCAACGACACTGGAGGATGCGCTCGCCGATCTCGAAACCGAATTGCGCGCGCTCGAGGCCGCGGACCCGCAACAGGTCGACACGACGCTCGTGATCTACCCGCGCGTTTTCGCGGACTTCGTCGACTACAACGACGCGCTGTTCTTCGCCGACCGGCTGGTGCAGCAATTACGCCTCGACGGCGTACTGCAGATCGCGAGCTTCCATCCCGAGTACCGGTTCGAAGGCAGCGAAGCCGACGACATCGAGAACTACACCAACCGCGCGCCGTATCCGATCCTGCACCTGCTGCGCGAGGACAGCATCGCGCGCGCGGTGAATGCGTTCCCGGACGCATCGGCGATCTACGAGAAAAACCAGGAAACGCTGCGCCGCCTCGGGCACGACGGCTGGCGTGAATGGATGCGCCGCCCGGGCGACGACGTCTGACGCATCGCGCAACGGCCGGGTCGCGCGCGGCACACGCATCGGCCGCCCGGTCGCACCTTCGGGGCCGCCCGCTCAGTCCGCAGCCGGCTCGATCGCTGCGCCGCCCGCCCCCGCGGGCGTCGGCACGAAGAAGCGCTCGTTCAGCTCGGCAAGCCCGAACATCCCGAGGATCTCGTTCAGCCGCTCGCCGGGCTTGCGGCGCGGCAGGTTCTTGTACTGCGCGATGATCAGCTCGTTCTTCATTGAATGCTCCCAGCCGACCAGCTCCGTCACGCTCACCTGATAGCCGTGCGCCTCGAGCTGCAGGCAGCGCAGCACGTTGGTGATCTGGCTGCCGAATTCGCGCGTATGCAGCGGATGCCGCCACACTTCCGTCAGCGCATTCGCGAGCGACTTGCCCTTGTTCTTGCGCAGCACGCCCGCGACTTCCGCCTGGCAGCACGGCACCAGCACGATGTGTTGCGCGCGCTTCGCCAGCGCGAAGCGAATCGCGTCGTCGGTCGCCGTGTCGCATGCGTGCAGCGCAGTGACGACGTCGACCGTCTCCGGCAGCTTCGGCGACGTGATCGAATCGGCCACCGACAGGTTCAGGAACGACATGCCGCCGAACCCGAGCCGCGCGGCCAGCTCGGCGGAGCGCGTGACGAGCTCCTCGCGCGTCTCGATCCCGTACACGTGCGACGTGAACGCCGGCGTGCCGTGCCCCGGCTGCTGCTTGAAGAACAGGTCGTACAGGATGAAGCCGAGATACGACTTGCCTGCGCCGTGATCGACGAGCGTGACGGCGCCCTTGTCGGCGTGCACGCTCGCGAGCAGCGGCTCGATGAACTGGAACAGGTGATAGACCTGCTTCAGCTTGCGGCGGCTGTCCTGGTTCAGCTTGCCGTCGCGGGTCAGGATATGCAGTTCCTTCAGCAGCTCGACGGACTGCTCCGGACGGATTTCGTAGGTCTTGTTCGACATCGTGAAGCGGCGCCGGGCCACGGTCGGTCGACCACGGCCCGGCGGCGGGATTTCGTGAGGAATGGCGACAGTTTACCGAAAATGCGCGGTCAGGCCCGCGCGCCGAGCCGCCACAGCGACGTGACCTCGGCGCGGCGCGCCGCGTGCAGCGGATCGTCCGCATCGGCCGACTTCGGGTGCGCCGGGCGGATGTCTTCGCGGCCGAGCACGGCGAGCTCGGCTTCGTCGATCCATTGCAACAGCGTGTCGCGCGGCCGCAGCCCGAGATGCTCGGCGAAATCGGACAGGATCAGCCAGCCTTCGCCGCCCGGCTCGAGATGGGCGGCGAGCCCCGCCAGGAATCCGCGCAGCATGCGGCTGTCGGGATCGTAGACCGCGTATTCGATCGGCGCGCTGGGACGCGCCGGCACCCACGGCGGATTGCAGACGACGAGCGGCGCGCGGCCGGCGGGGAACAGGTCGGCTTCGACGACGTCGACGCGCTCGGCATAGCCGAGCCGCGCGACGTTCTCGCGCGCGCATGCGAGCGCGCGCGGATCCTGGTCGGTCGCGACGATGCGCTCGACGCCGCGCGACGCGAGCACGGCCGCGAGCACGCCGGTGCCCGTGCCGATGTCGAACGCGAGCGACGTCGCGGGCAACGGCGCGCGCGCGACGAGCTCGACGTATTCGCCGCGAACCGGCGAGAACACCCCGTAATGCGGATGGATCGGCGCGCCGCCGAGTGCCGGAATCGGCACGCCCTTCTTGCGCCATTCGTGCGCGCCGACGAGCCCGAGCAGTTCGCGCAACGACACGATCGACGGCACGCCGCCCGCGCCGTACGCTTCCTCGCATGCGGCGCGCACGTCCGGAGCGCGGCGCAGCGCAATCGTGTAGTCGGCCTCGAGCGGGATCAGCAGCATCCCGAGCGTGCGGGCGCGTTGCGACTGTGCGAGCCGGTGCAGGTTGAACGCATCGACGCCGGCCGCAGCCTTCGCCTTCTTCGGCTTGCGCTCGACGCGGCGCGCCATCGCCTGCACGAGCTGGCGCGCATTCTGGAAGTCGCCCTGCCAGACGAGCGCCGTGCCCTCGCAGGCGAGGCGATACGCGGCGTCGGCGGTCAGGCGGTCGTCGGCCGCCACGGCGCGCTTCGGCGGCGGCACGCCGGCTTCGGAACGCCAGCGCAGCGCATGTTCGGCGCCGTCGGCGTCGGTCCAGTGGAAAACGGGGAAATCGGTCACGCGAGCTCGGTTACAGGTTGGCTTCAGACAGGCGGTGCGACCGGAGAGTGCACCGCGCGGACCACACCATACCGTGCTTTGCGCGCGCGGCAAAGCGCGCGAACCACTGCTGGTTCCGCCCCTTTCCGCGGCGGCCGCCGCACATCCGCCTACCCGCCCCATCCCGGCGCGGCCGGCATCCGCAGCGTGCCCGCGTCGCTGAACCGCACGGTACCGAGCACGCCGCCCGCGAGCCGGCCGCGCAGCGCGTATGGCAACTCGCCGTTCGCTGCCGCGCCGGGCAGATTCCACGCCTGCCGCGCGGCGGCGAACGCCGATACCGACACGGGCACGTCGATCACGGCCTCGCCGAAGCGCGGGACGATGCCGGAGCGGTCGCTGACGCCGCTCGCGAACGGTGTGCCGTTCAGGTCAAGCGCGACCGAAATGCCGTCGTATTCGATCGGCGCGTCGTTCGGGTTCTGCACGCGCAGCTTGAGGCTGAAACGCATCTCGAGACCTTGCCCGACGAGCGGCTCGAGGCCGGCGACCGTGACGCTCACGGGTTCGCGCGTCAGGCCCGCGCAGCCGGCGAGCAGCAACCCGGCGGCGAACAGCGGCAGTACGGCGCGAAGCACTGCGATTCGGAACAACGCGTGTGGCATCAAGGGCCTCCGGGCGGGAATCGATCGTCACGGTATCGATGCATTGTACCGAGCGCGCGCCGCGACGCGCCGATTCGTAGTTTTCCAGCACCGCCTCGATCCTTAATAGATTAAAACTACGAAAATACCGGACAAACAAAATTCTAATTAATGCCTCCCGGCATTCAATCGGCCGCACAAGCCGCAATCGAATCACCTTCTAATTTTTTCGTTTCCTTTACCCAAAACCATCAAGTATATTTACCCATCCTTCGAGCAGGCCGACAAAGCTTCAAGCCGCATGACGGCGATTTTACGGAACGGCGACAGGCCGTCCTTCCGTCCTGCGGCCTGGTACGGCCAGCCCCGTGGGCTGTCGGTTTAAAGGGAATGCACGCCCGCGCAGGGCGGGCGGCCCCGTGTCGTGCGCGCGAAATCAATTCAGTAGAACACGCGCCCGGCCATTTTGAACCGGCAAGTTAACCGACATCCGGAAACACAGAGGGGGCAGTAAACCATGATTACCTTCACGTAGTCGGCCGACCGTCTTTTCGAATAAACCGTCATTGGCATTTCTCGTCGCTGTTGATTAACGGCGAGGGGTTCCTTTTGCCGGCGTTTTCGCAGCACTGAACGATTCCTTCAACAATAGAGGTTTCAGTCATGTCGATCAACATTCACAAGATGCGTTATCTGCCGCTGGTCGCCGCGCTCGCACTCGCCGGGTGCGGTGGCGACGACGGCGGCGTGGGTTCGGCTTCCGCACTCAGCTCTGCCGGCGCGCCGCATTCCAGTTCGGCGCCCGCCGCCAGCACGCCGCCGAGCCCATCCAATGTCGACAAGAGCGTATCGCCTGTCGAGCTGCCGGACACTGTCGTGCCGGTCAACTACCGGCTGTGGTTCCGCCCGAACGACGCGCTGAACGCGTTTGACGGGCGCGCCGACGTCGAGATCAAGGTGCTGAAGCCGGTCAACAACATCGTGGTCGCCGGCCACCGGATCAAGTTCACGAACGGCCGCATCACGCTGCAGCCGGGCAACATCCAGCTGATCGCGACACCGCAGGACAAGGGCGACTTCTACCAGCTGCGCCCCGTCGCCGGCACGATCGCCCCGGGCAACTATTCGCTGCACATGGAGTGGTCGGGCATCATCAACTTCAAGTCGTATGACGATCCGGCCACGCAGACGGGCGGCAGCTGCGGCGACGATCCGTATCCGGGCTGCTCGGCCGCGGAAGGCGTGTTCCGCGTCGACCTGAAAAGCACCGACGGCACGACGAGCGGCGCGATCCTCACGCAGGGCGAAACGAACCTGGCGCGCCAGTGGTTCCCCGGCTGGGACGAGCCGGCGTTCCGTCCGACCTATGAAGTGACGGCCGAAGTGCCGCAGAACTGGCGCGTGGTGTCGAATGCGGCCGAAAAGCCGTCGACCAACGTTGGCGGCGGATACAAGCTCGTGCAGTTCGAGAAGACCCCGCCGATGCCGTCGTACCTGCTGTTTTTCGGCGGCGGGATGTTCGACACCTACGAGGACGATTTCACGAGCCCGCTGCCGGGCGGCAAGGGCGGCCTGCATCTGCGCGTGTTCACGCCGCCGGGCATGAGCGACTGGGCGAAGCCGGCGATGGATCGCACCAAGCAGGCGCTCGACTTCTACTACCGCTACACGGGCATTCCGCTGCCGCTGACGAAGTTCGACACGGTCGCCGCGAACGACGCGTTCAAGGAACAGAAGGACCTGAACTTCGGCGGGATGGAGAACTGGGGGTCGATCCTCGAATTCGCCGACGACATCTTGCCGCAGCCGGGCCAGCCGATGTCGCACTACGGCAACGAGGTGCTGACGCACGAAGTCGCGCATCAGTGGTTCGGCGATCTCGTCACGACCGACTGGTGGGACAACGTGTGGCTCAATGAATCGTTCGCGACGTTCTTCGAAACGAAGACGACGATCCAGTTCTTCCCCGACGAGTTCAGCTGGCTCGACCAGGTGAAGAACAAGTATCGCGTGATCAATCGCGACATCGGCCCGAACGCGTTCCCTGTCGCGCCGAACTTCAACGACTGGGCGTCGAACGACTTCGTGCTGAGCGCAAGCGCGTTCACGTACGACAAGGGCGGCCACGTGCTGAAGACGCTCGAGAACTATCTCGGCGAGCAAACCTTGCGCAAGGGCTTGCAGCAATACCTGGTCGACTACTCGTTCGGCAACGGCACGCCGAAGCGCCTGTGGGATGCGCTGTCGAAGGCGAGCGGCCAGCCGGTCGGCCCGATCGGCGACAGCTACGTGCGCCAGACGGGTGTGCCGCTGATCTCGCTCGACACGCAGTGCGACATGACGAAGAACCAGACGATCGTCACGTTGAAACAGCAGCCGTTCCCGAACAAGAACGCGTACCCGGGCCTGCAATGGACGGTGCCGATCACGCTCGCGTACGGCCAGGGTCTCGCGCAACGCACGACGCTCGCGCTGAAGGATACGCAGACGCAGACGCGGGTCGACGGCTGCACGGGCGTGGTCGCGGATCCGAGCGGGCTCGATTACTACGTCGTGAACTACAGCGACGCCGCGTGGAGCGGCCTGCTCACGCAGGTCAACGGCTCTACCGATCCGGTGCTGCTCGCGAACCTGAAGAGCGAGGCCGCGCTGCTCGTGGCGAACAACCTCGCGCCGGCTTCGCGCTCGACGTCGATCGGCTCGGTTGCTTCGCCGGCCGCGATGAAGCTGCGTCAGACGCCGAGCTTCGGCGGCATCGCACCGGCGGTGAAGGAGCGCCCGTCGCTGCGCTATCAGGGCATGTTCAAGCCGCGCAAGACGCTCGTTCAGTAACGTTGTTCCGGCCGGCGCCGTGCTTTGCGGCGCCGGCCGGCGTTCAGATGTCACGTCCGTTCCGGGCCTCGCGTGCGAGGCCTTTTTTTCGAATGCCGCTAACGATCGTCGCGCCGGCGGAACGCCCACCACGCGGCAAGCGCGGTGAAGCCCGCGACGAGCAACGCCATCAGCCAGAACCCGTGCTTGTTCTCGGCGAACGGCACCCCGCCGACGTTCATCCCGAAGAAACCCGCGACGATGTTGATCGGCAGCGCGATCACGGTGACGAGCGTGAGCGTGAACAGCGTCCGGTTGTTCTGCTCGTCGAGCCGCGAACCGATCTCTTCCTGCAACAGCTTGATCCGCTCGTTGAGCCCCGACAGATCGGCAAGCACCAGCGAGAACTCTTCGGTCGACTCGCGCAGCTCTTGCACGTCCTCGGGATGCAGCCACGCGGGCGGCTTCGCGAGCAGCCGGAAGATCGACCCCGGCTCGGGCGCGAGCATCCGTTGCAGCCGCGTCAGCGTGCGGCGCATCGCGCCAAGCTCGACGCGATTCGACGTAAGCCGCTGCGACAGGAAGCGATCCTCGATGCGGTCGACGTCGACGCTCGTGCGCCGCATGATCTGGATCAGCAGGTCAGCCTGATCGCGCAGCAGATGCACGAGCAGCTCGGCCGGCGAGCGGAACCGTTCGCCGTCGCGCACGCATGCGCGCAGCGTGTCGACCGAGCGCAGCGGCTTGAGCCGAGCAGTGACCATGATGCGCCGCTCGACGTGCACGAACAGCGTCGCGATTTCGGACGGCGTTAGTTCGAGGTTGAACATCACGTCGTTGACGATGGCGCGCAGCGCGCCGTCTTCCTGCTCGATGCGCGTCGAGCGCGATCCTTCGTGCAGGAATTCGAAGAAGCTGTCCGGCAATGCGAGATGCGTGCGCATCCAGCGCTCGCTCGCGCCGTGCGCGAGATTGAAGTGCAGCCAGACGAAGTCGTCCGAGGCGGCCGCATCGCCGTCGCGGCACGTGCGCAACCATGCGGCGGCCGCATCGGCGTCGAGCATCGCCCCCGATCCGCCTGGCACGAAACGGAATCCGCACACCATGCCGGACGTATCGGCGCCGTAAGTCTGTACGATCAGGTCCATCGTGTCGAAAGTCGTGCGGCGCGCACCGTGCCGCGCTTCGCGCGCCGCGGCGCGACGCCGGGAAATGAAAGGAAACGTATGCCCGACGCGCGTGACGTTCTCGTGACACCGTCACACACGGCTGTCGGGACGCAGGGCACCCGCAAAAGCAACGCGCCGCCCATTGGGCGGCGCATGTGCGACAAGCGGGCGGCGTGATGCCGGTTACTGGCGCGTTTCCGACTGCGCGGCGCTCGGGCATGCCGGATCCTTGCCCCAGTGGCCGTCGCAGACGCGCCAGCGGCACAGCTGATCCTCGAAGAAACCGCGCTCCGAGCAATCCTTCACGCGCGCTGCGAGCGAGCCGCCCGTCGCGGCGGCCGTCCGGGTCGGCACGGCCTGCGCCTTCTGCGCGGCCGCCTTCTTGTCCGCAGGTTTCGTCCGCGCGACGAGCGCGGCCAGCAGATCCGCATCCGGATCGTCCTTCGCAGTGGCCTTCGCGCTCGCGGTACGCGTCGCAGCGTCCCGACGCTTCTTCGCCTGCGCAAGCTCCGCCTGCTGTTCCTTGCGATGCTTGCGCGCGTCCGCCTTCGCATCGGCCTTTGCATCGGTCTTGCCGCGTGCGGCGACCTTGTCGTTCTTCGCGGCGTCGGCCTTCGCGGACTTCGTCGCCGCAGCGGCGGCGGCCGTCGCGGCGACGGCGCCGGCCGTGGCTGCGCCCGACGCGTCGTCGGCGCCGTTGGCAAGCGCACGCGACAGGCGGCTGTTGTCCACGCCAGAAGCCGGCGCCTGGGACGATGCGGACGCAACGGTCCGGGATGCGGCATCGTCGTTGACGATGGTCGCCGGTTGCGCGGCGGGCGCGGACGAAGCGGCATTCTGCGCGGCCTGCGCGGCGGCGCCGCTGGCGGGTTCCGCCTTCGCCGATGCCTGCGCGGGCGCTGCGGGCGCCGCGGTCGCGACCGGCTCGGCGGACCGCTGCTGCGAGCGCCACGCGCCCCAGCCGCCGACGGCGACCACAAGCGCGACGACGGCGGCGATCGGCGCCTTCAGCGAACGGCGCGGCGCTTCGGCCGGGGGCGTGACGCGTCCTTCCAGATCCGCGAGAATGCGCGACTGCTGAGGTCCGCCCTGGCCCGCCGGTTTGGTATCGGACAACAGGCTCGGCGGGGTTTTCGAATTTGAATTTTCCGGCGCACTCATTCAGCGTCTCATTGAATCCTGGTTTAATTCACCGCGATAATATAGCCCGGCCTCTCAAAGCAGCCTGATTCTAAGAGCAAGCATTGCAAAACACAATCAATTCCAATTTCCGGGGATTTCGTTGATTGCCGTCGCACTCGTCGCCTATTTCGCCCTTGCCGTCGCGGTAGCGGCCCTGTTGCTTTTACCGGGTATCCGCGCGACCGTTTTCGAATCCGTCGCCCAGTTTCACGGCCGCCTGACGCGCCGCGCGAACGAGCGCGCCGCCCGCACGCGCAGTCAAATTGTTAAATCGGCAAGCGTGACGCGCGGCGCATTAAGTGACGTGCAAAATTTACTGATCCGGCGACGCTTGATGATTATGGTGTCGGCAGGTATTCTTGCGACGCCGCCATTGGTGGCCATTGCGTTACGCGGTCGGCAATTGTTTCAGTACGACGACACGGCGCGCGTGCCCGACGAGAAGATTGCCGCGCTGCTGCAGGGCGAGCAGCTCGTCCCGCCGCCGCCGTTGCCGCCTGAAGTGTTTGCCACGAAGGAAGTCGAACAGGTGCGGCCTGCGCTGAGAGATGCGAGCCGCGACTGGAATCTGCTGGATCCCGACTTCCGCACGCGTTTGCTGCTGGTCTACAAGATCATGCACGAACAACATGGCTATGAAATGGCGCTGCTGGAAGGTTATCGGAGCCCGGAACGACAGAACCGGCTCGCGCAGATGGGCACCAACGTGACCAATGCGGCGGCTTTCCAGAGTTATCACCAGTTCGGGCTCGCAGCCGACAACGCATTCTTGCGCGACGGCAAGCTGGTCATTTCCGAGAAAGATCCCTGGGCGATGCGCGGCTACCAGTTGTACGGACAGGTCGCCGAGCAGGTCGGCCTGACCTGGGGAGGCCGATGGAAAATGATGGATCTCGGGCACGTGGAATACCATAAACCCGGTTTTAAACTGGGACGCGGCAGCTAGTCAGGGCTGCCGGACAAGAAATAATGAGGGCGGCATGGGGCTTTTTAATCACCCGGCAGGAAACGGTTTTGGCGGCGCAATCGATCGGGCATTCCGTTGCACGATTTTTTCCGGCGGCCGCTTCAGTTTTAATTCTCACAGCGTCCTTTCATTATTGCGCGCGCCTTCTCCGATGTCGCGGGCGCACTGATGCCAGCCCCTTCTTCCTGTTTGACAGCATGGCGACACATCGCGCCGCCACGCTTGCCGCTCGGCGCGCCTGCGTCGCCTCACCGAAAACGCACCGGAACCTGAACGTCCTATGCAACGCATCCTCAACGTGCTGACTCATCCGCGTACGCTCTCGATCGTCGGGATCGTCGCGCTCGCGGCGATCCTGTTCATCGCCGCCGACATGCTGCAGCTGCCGCTCCTGTGGGCCGCGATCGCGTTCGCGGCCATCCTCGTGCTGTGGCTCGGCGTCGCGTTGTGGCGCCGCTGGCGCGTGAAGCGCGCGAACCAGCAGCTCGGCCAGGTGCTGGAAGAACAGGCCGAAACGGGCAAGATCGCCGCACCGGCCGCAGCCGCGATCGCGCCGGACGCAAAGACCGCCGATCTCGACGTGCTGCGCACGCGCCTGTCGGACGCGGTGAAGACGATCAAGACGTCGAAGATCGGCCAGGTATCGGGTGGCTCGGCGCTGTACGAACTGCCGTGGTACATCGTGATCGGCAACCCGGCCGCGGGCAAGAGCAGCGCGGTGCTGAACTCCGGCCTGCAGTTCCCGTTCGCGGACAAGAACAGCGCGGTGATCCACGGCATCGGCGGTACGCGCAACTGCGACTGGTTCTTCACGACCGAGGGCATCCTGCTCGATACGGCCGGCCGCTACTCGGTGCACGAGGAAGATCGGAGCGAATGGCTGGGCTTTCTCGGCCTGCTGAAACGCTATCGGCCGAAAGCGCCGATCAACGGCATCATCGTCACCGCCAGCATCGCCGAACTCACCGGCAACCGCCCAGAATTCGCGATCAACCTCGCGAAAAACCTCCGTCAGCGCGTTCAGGAGCTGACCGAAAAGCTCGAAGTGTTCGCGCCGGTCTACGTGATGTTCACGAAGGCCGACCTGATCACCGGCTTCACCGAATTCTTCAGCAGCAGCGACAAGCACGAATACGACCGCGTGTGGGGCGCCACCCTGCCCTACGAGCCGGACGAGAAGCGCGACGTCGTCGCACTGTTCGACGAACGCTTCGAGGAACTGTACGAAGGGCTCAAGGAGATCAGCGTCGCGCAACTGTCGCTGTCGCGCGGCAACCAGTTGTCGCCGGGGCAGCTGAGCTTCCCGCTCGAATTCTCGACGATCAAGCCGGCGCTGCGTGCGTTCCTCGCAACGCTGTTCGAGAACAACCCGTTCCAGTACAAGCCGATCTTCCGCGGTTTCTACTTCACCAGCGCACTGCAGGAAGGCGAGACCAACAGCGCCGCCGCACAGCGCATCGCGCACCGCTTCGGCCTCGACGCGAGCGCGCTGCCGAAGCCGCACAGCGCATTCTCGAAGAACGGCTTCTTCCTGCGCGACCTCTTCTCGAAGGTGATCTTCGCGGACCGCCAGACCGTGCGCCAGTTCGCGAGCCCGACCAAGACGCGGCTGCGTTATGCGACCTTCTTCGGCTTCGTCGCGGCGCTCGCGCTCGCGCTCGGCGGCTGGACCTGGTCGACGATCGGCAACCAGCAGCTCGTCGCGAACGTGCAGGCCGACCTGGACAACGTCACGCGCCTGCAGCAGGGCCGCAACGACCTGCAGTCGCGGCTGCAGGCGATGGACATTCTCGAAGACCGGATCGAGCAGCTCGAACAGTTCCGCCGCGACAAGCCGATGTCGGTGTCGCTCGGCCTGTATCAGGGCGACCGGCTCGAACAGCATCTGCTGACCGAGTACTACAACGGCGTGCGCCAGATCCTGCTTGCGCCGGTCTCGCAGAACCTCGCATCGTTCATGAAGGACGTGAACGCGCACCCCGAACAGCTCGTGCCGATGACGCGGCCGCCCGAATCGGGCGCGGTGCAGGGCGGCACGATTCCGGTGTCGACGAATCCGCCGGGCGCCGCACCGCCCGCCGGCGCCGCGCAAGGCGCATCGGCCGCAGCGGCAGGCTCGCCGCAACAGCCGGCCGCACCGCAAGGCGGCCTGTACAGCGACGCTTCGCCGACCAACGTGCAGGATGCGTACAACGCGCTGAAGACGTACCTGATGCTGTCGGACAAACGTCACGTCGAACAGGCGCACCTGACCGACCAGCTCGCACGCTTCTGGCGCGGCTGGCTCGAGACGAATCGCGGCAACATGCCGCGCGACGAGATGATCAAGAGCGCCGAACGGATGATCTCGTTCTATCTGTCGCGCGTGAACGACAACGACTGGCCGATGATCGACGCGAACCTCGCGCTCGTCGACCAGACCCGCGAAAACCTGCGTCGCGTCGTGCGCGGGATGCCGGCCCGCCAGCGGGTCTATGAGGAAATCAAGGCGCGCGCGTCGACCCGCTTCGCGCCGATGACCATCGCGCGCATCGTCGGCGACGGCAACCAGGGGCTGATTGCCGGCAGCTACGCCATTCCGGGCACGTTCACGCGCGAAGCGTGGTTCGACTACGTGCAGCCGGCGATCCGCGACGCTGCGACCAAGGAACTGCAGGCGAAGGACTGGGTGCTGAACACGTCGACGCAGGACGACCTGACGCTGGAAGGCAGCCCCGAGCAGATCCAGAAGACGCTCGTCGGCATGTACAAGACCGAATACGCGCAGCACTGGCAGAAGTTCATGCAGGGCATCGCGGTGCAGGGCTTCACGAGCTTCGGTCAGGCCGTCGACGGGATGAACCGCCTCGGCGATCCTCAGGATTCGCCGATCCGCAAGATTCTGGAGACCGCGTACGACCAGACGTCGTGGGACAACCCGTCGCTCGCGAACGTCGCGATCAAGAAGGCGCAGACGGGCGTGGTGAACTGGGTGAAGCAGCTGTTCACGCGCTCGCAGGCCGGCCAGATGGCGGCCGCGAACATCGACATCAACGGGAATCCGGCCGAGGTTCCGATGGGTCCGATCGGCCAGGAGTTCATCGGGCTCGCGCGGATCGTCGCGACGCACGACGGCACGTCGATGCTCAAGGGCTACATGGATTCGCTGTCGAAGGTTCGTACGCGCTTCAACGTGATCAAGAACCAGGGCGACCCCGGCCCCGGCGCGCGCCAGCTGATGCAGCAGACGCTCGACGGCAACGGCTCGGAGCTCGCCGATTCGCTGAAGTTCGTCGACGAGCAGATGCTGACCGGCCTCACCGATTCGCAACGCAAGTCGCTGCGTCCGCTCCTGGTGCGCCCGCTGATGCAGGCGTTCTCGGTGGTGATCCAGCCGGCCAGCGCCGAAGTGAACAAGGTGTGGAACGCGCAGGTCTACCAGCCGTTCCAGAACTCGCTCGCGACCAAGTATCCGTTCGCCGCGAACGCGAAGGTCGAGGCCGGCGCCGGCGAAATCGCGCAGGTGTTCGGCCCGGACGGTGCGATCGCGAAGTTCGTCGGCACGACGCTGGGCCCGCTCGCGGTGCGCCGCGGCGACACGCTCGCCGCCCGCACGTGGGGCGACATGGGTATCGGCCTCACGCCCGACTTCACGAACGGCTTCGCGCGCTGGGTGGCGCCGCTCGCCGGCGGCGCCGCGGGCGGTGCAGCCGCGGCGGCCGAGCCGCAGACCGTGTTCCAGATCCTGCCGCAGCCGAGCACCGGCACGACCGAGTACACGATCGCGATCGACGGGCAGCAGCTGCGCTACCGCAACACGCCGCCGCAGTGGACCAATTTCGTGTGGCCGAACCCGCAAGGCTCGCCGGGCGCGACGCTGTCCGCGACCACCTTCGACGGTCGCACCGTGCAGCTCGTGAACGAACCGGGCCGCTACGGCCTCGAGAAGCTCATCAACTCGGCGCAGCGCAAGCGGCGCCCGGACGGCACGTTTGATCTCACGTGGACGCAGGGCAGCGTGAACGTGTCGGTGACGATGCGCATCATCAGCACGTCGCAGCCGACCGGTGGCGGCGGCGATCAGCCGCAGCAGCAGAGCCTGCGCGGCCTGCAACTGCCGTCGTCGGTCGCCGACGCGAGCGCAGGCGCCGCGCAGAACGCGACGCAGGCCGGCACCGGCGCGCCGGCCACGGCACCGGCCGTCGCGGCCGCCGCCGCAACGAATGCACAGGGGGCGCAATGACGCAAACCGTTCAGGCGCAGATCGCCTACTTCGGCAAGATTCCGTCGCGCGGCGACTTCGTGAAGAGCGCGCACAATCCGCAACTGCTGCAGACGCTCGATCGCTGGATCGCACAGGCGCTCGAACTCCTCGCGGAAGATCCGCGCTGGAAGATCGTCTACGAGGACGCGAAGCCGATGCATTTCGCGTTCCTCGGCTCGCGCAGCAAGCTCGCGATCGCGGGCCACATGGTCGCGAGCCACGACGTGTCGATGCGCCGCTTCCCGTTCCTCGGCGCGACCGCGCTGGAAGTCGACCGGCCGCTCGCGTTCCTCGCGCGCAGCCCGCTCGCGTTTGCGCGGCTGTGGTCGCGCGTTGCCGCGCAGATGCCGGCGCTGCTCGCGAAGGAGGAGCCGCCCGGCGCGCTGCAGGCGCTCGGCGACACGCAGGTGCCGATCGACATCGGCGGCCCGGGCACGTCGCATGACGGCACCTTCAACGATTTCGTCGAACACCAGTCGCTGTACGGGTTGCAGCAGATGCTGCTCGAAAGCGGCCATCCGGTGCGACTGCGCGGTGCGATGCTCGCGCTCGGCTCGCTGCTGCGGCCGGTGATGCAGAGCGGCTCGTCGCACATCGAGCGCGGCCTCACGCTGCCGCTGCCCGTCGATCCGTTCTACCGCAGTCTCGTCGCCGCGTTCTGGCTCGAACTCATCACGCCGTTCGTCGCGCAGGCCGACTTCGAGCTCGCGATCTTCATCGGCACCATCGCCGAGCGCGAACGGCTGATCATCGGCTTCAACGGCGCGTCGTCGAAGACGCTGCTGAGCGTCGTCGACCCGCGGACTTACGCCGCCCACAACATTGACATCGACGATCCCGAGTGGATCGACGCCCATGCGCAAAACGATCCGCAGATCAGCAAGCTCGTCAGCTACCTCGACCAACCGCAACTGTCGCTGCGCGTCGCCATCGACGCGTTCCGCGAAGCGTTCATCGGAGGCTGACGGGATGCAACGTACGAATCATGTCCGGCGCGTGCGCTTGCCGCGTTTGTCGCATTTGTCGCCGTTCGTCATCGCCCTTTTCGCTGCCGGCCTCGTCGGCGGCGGTGCGGCTTACGCACAGAACACGGGCGCGACCGTCACGCCCGTTGGCAACGGCACGGTCGCAGCCGCCGCGCTACCTGCTGCGCCGAACGCCGGCGGCGCACCGGGCACGGCGTCCGGCACCGTGGTGCACGGCACGGCCGGCACGATCGCGCCGCCGCCCGCGAACGCGACGCCCGGCCAGGTTGTGGTCGGCGGCAAGGTGCCCGACGAAGCGACGAAGGCAGCAGTGCTGCAGAAGCTGCGCGACACCTATGGCGCGGCGAACGTGGTCGATCAGATCGAAGTCGGCGACGTCGCGACGCCGCCGAACTGGAGCGCGAACGTGCAGAAGTTGCTCGGCGCGCAACTCAAGCAGATCAGCAAGGGGCAGCTGAAGATCAACGGCACGCAGATCGAGATGAAGGGCGAGGTGCACAACGAGGCGCAGCGCCAGCAGCTCGCGAGCGACATGGCGAACACGCTGAACCCGACGTATACGATCAAGAACGGGCTGCGCGTGTCGGCGTCCGAGCAAGGGCTGCTCGATCAAACGCTCGCCAATCGCACGATCGAGTTCGAAACCGGCAGCGCAACGCTCACGCCGCAAGGCAAGCAGATTCTCGATCAGATGGCGGCCGCGCTCGCGAAGCTGCAGAACCGCACGGTCGACATCATCGGGCATACCGACAACTCGGGGAACCGGACTTCGAACATCGCGCTGAGCCAGGCGCGCGCGGATGCGGTGAAGGGGTATCTGATCACGAAGAGCATCCCGCCGCAGCAAATGACGACGACAGGGGTCGGGCCGGATCAGCCGATTGCGCCGAATGATACGGCGGAGGGGCGCGCGAGGAATCGGCGGATCGAGTTTCGGGTGGGGCAGTAGGCGGGAGTTGGGCGGCATTGCGCGACCGGTAGCGGATAGCGGCAGATTCGCCCGTCGGACGGCGCGCTCCATCCGCTCACGCATGATCGATAAGCCGCTCGCCTCACCGCCCCGCCCCGCCCCGCCCACAGCGTGATCGGCTGCGCGATCAGCGTCTTGAGCTCGACGTCGCGTGCGGCGGAAACCAGGTGAGCACCACGCTGAAATCGCGGCCGCGCTAGGAGCGCGTCACCGCGCGCCGCGGCACGAGCGCATTATTCTGCAGCGACGGGACGTCCGTCTTCAGCAGGCGATCCTGCTGAATCAGGCCGCTGCGAATCGCCTGCGCCAGTTCGGTCACGTTGATGCGTCACCTTTCTTCTCGTTCATCGCGGACGCGCCGGGCCCGCGCTCTCGGGTCAAAACGTCATCGCTCACGACTGCTCGTCGGGCCTCACGCCCAGCAGCTCGCGGATATGCGACAGCGATCCGTCGTCCTTCACCACGCTCTCGAGCCATTTGTGCAGCGGCATGTCGGCCCATTCGGCGGCCTTGTCCGCCAGGTACGCGACGGGGCTGTGCGGTTCGGTCTGGCGGAAGTAACGCGCGACCGCACGCAACTGGTCGACGGCCTGCGCACGATTCTGAATGCCGGCGATCATCTGCGCGACCGGCGCACGCGGAGTGGTCTGCGGCTGCACATGGGTCTCCTGTTGATGGAACGCGTCGCCGAAGCTCGGCTCGACCCGCTCGGGCGGCGCGCTCGGCGCAGACGGCGCATGCGGTGCGCTGCCGGTATAACCCTGCTCGCGCGCAAAGCGCTCGACGAGCCGATAGACCGTCTCGAATGCGTCGCGGGTCTGGCGGAAGCTGGGCGCGGAATCGCCCGCGCGTTCGACGAGCCGCTCGTCGAACGCGTCGAGCGCGAATTCGAACGCCTTCAGGTTCGCGAGCAACGTCGTGTAGAACGCGATCGGCGTCATGCGCCGCGACGCGTCGATCTGCTCGACCGACGGCTTGCCGCGCGCGATGTCGTCGGCGTGATCGGGATCGCGCTTCACGGCCTGAGCGACGTGCTGCGCGACCTCCCAGTCGAGCGTGGTGAACGCAGTCGACCCGCCGTCCGTCACCGGAATGCCGCGCAGCAGTTCGGCGGTGCGCCCCGACAGCCACGCAACGTTGCCGAGCCGGTATTCGGCGTCGTCACCCTCCGGCAGCGGATGCACGGTGTCCCAGTAGTCGCGGCACAGGCCTTCCAGCAGCGCATAGCCTTCGGTGAGGCCGGTGAGGCCGTCCTCGAGCGCGAGCGCCTCGGTCAGCCACACGGCGAGCCGCAGGTCTTTCGTGCGCGTGCGCAACAGGTCGCTCGCACTATCGACGACAAAGCCCCAGTCGGCCTCCTTGATCTCGGTCACCCACTCGCCCTGGTCGAGCGTCGGATCGTCGTGGCGCCGCGCATCCTGGATCGCGTCGAATTCGTTTGAGAACAGCAGGTCGTCGCCGCTTGGCGACGCGTCGCTGATCGGCGAGAGCAGCTCGGGGAGATTGATCGGCATGATTCGGTCAGTTCATCAATACGTGTTGCACGGACGCGCTCATTCGACGGTGTACGCGAATTCGCCAGCCTCGTCCGCGCGCACCGCGATGCGCGCGATCGCGGCGCCGTCGGCGATCCGGCCAAGCACGTGGCCCGCGATCTCCGGCAGCAGCGTGCCGTTCAGGATATGGTCGACGTTGCGGGCGCCCGAATCGACTTCGGTGCAGCGCGCGAGCACCGCATCGACGAGCGACTCGTCCCATTCGAACGCGGCCTTGTGGTTCGCTTCGATGCGGCGGCGAATCCGTTCCAGCTTCAACTCGATGATCTCGGCCAGCACGTCGTCGGAGATCGGGTAGTACGGCACGACCTTCATCCGGCCGAGGAACGCCGGCTTGAACGCCTTGTACAGCTGCGGGCGCAGCGCCTCGGCAAGCGCGTCCGGATCTGGCAGCTCGTCGGCCGGCTTGTTCAGGCACGCCTGCATCACCGCGGCCGACCCGACGTTCGACGTCAGGATGATCAGCGTGTTGCGGAAGTCGATCTCGCGCCCTTCGGCGTCGTCCATCGTGCCCTTGTCGAATACCTGGAAGAACATCTCGAGCACGTCCGGATGCGCCTTCTCGACCTCGTCGAGCAACACGACCGAATACGGATTGCGCCGCACCGCTTCGGTGAGCACGCCGCCCTCGCCGTAACCGACGTAGCCCGGCGGCGAACCCTTGAGGCCCGACACGCTGTGCGCTTCCTGATATTCGCTCATGTTGATCGTGACCATCTTGCGCTCGCCGCCGTACAGGATGTCGGCCAGCGCCAGCGCGGTCTCGGTCTTGCCGACACCCGACGGCCCGACGAACATGAACACGCCGCGCGGCTTGTTCGGATCCTCGAGGTTCGCAGTCGCGGTGCGCACGCGCTGAGCGATGGCCTCCAGCGCATGGTCCTGGCCGATCACGCGGGCGGTCAGCAGCGGCTGCAGGTTCAGCACGGTATCGATTTCGTCCTTCACCATCCGGCCGAGCGGAATGCCGGTCCACGCGGCGACGATCTCGGCGACGACGTGGCCGTCAACCTGCAGCGGCACCATCGGCTCGCCGCCCTGCAACGCGTGCAGCGCCGCGACGCGCTCGGCCAGTTTCTCGCGCGTGGCCGGCACGTCGACCGGCTCGCCGTCTTCGGACGGGCCGCGCGCCTTGTCGAGCGTCTCGCGCAGCGCGGTGATCTCGGCGACGATCGCGCGCTCGGCCTCATAGCACGCCTCGTCCTCGGTCAATTGCGCGAGCGCCGAATCGCGTGCGCCGCGCAGCTCGCCGAGCCGCTCGTCGTGCGCCGCGCCGCCTGCCGCTTCGCGCTCCAGCGACGCGATTTCCGCGTCGATGCGCTCGATGCGCTTCTTCGTATCGTCGATCGCCGCCGGCGTCGCGCTGTGCGCGAGCGCGACCTTCGCGCATGCGGTGTCGAGCACGCTGATCGCCTTGTCCGGCAGCTGGCGGCCGCTGATGTAGCGATGCGACAGGCGCACGGCCTCGGTAATCGCGTCGTCGAGGATCCGCACGTTGAAGTGCTTCTCCATCAGCCCGGACATCCCGCGCAGCATCGCAGCCGCGAGCGGCTCGCTCGGCTCCTCGACCTTCACGACCTGGAAGCGCCGCGCAAGCGCCGCATCTTTCTCGAAGTACTTCTTGTATTCGCTCCACGTCGTCGCGGCGATCGTGCGCAGCTCGCCGCGCGCGAGCGCCGGCTTCAGCAGGTTCGCCGCATCGTTCTGGCCGGCCTGGCCGCCCGCGCCGATGATCGTGTGCGCCTCGTCGATGAACAGGATGATCGGGTGCGCGCTCTTCTTCACCTCGTCGATCACGCTCTTCAAACGGTTCTCGAACTCGCCCTTCACGCTCGCGCCGGCCTGCAGCAGGCCCATGTCGAGCACGTGCAGCGCGACGCCGCGCAGCGGCGGCGGCACGTCGTCCGCCGCGATCCGCAGTGCGAGACCCTCGACGACGGCCGTTTTGCCGACGCCGGCCTCGCCGGTCATGATCGGGTTGTTCTGGCGACGACGCATCAGGATGTCGATCGCCTGGCGGATCTCGGCTTCGCGGCCGATCACCGGGTCGATCTTGCCGTCGCGCGCACGCTGCGTGAGATTGGTCGTGTACGTATCGAGCGCGGGCGTCTTCGACGGACCGGCCGCGGCTGCCGCGCCGTCGGGGGGCAACGCATCGCCGCCTTCGTCGTCCGGCTGGCGCGGCTCGGCCTCGCTCGAACCGGCCATGATCTCGTCGAACTTGTGCTTCAGGTCCGTCACGTTCATTTCCGCAAACCGCGACGACATCCGCTGCGCGAACTGCGCGAGATCGGGCGCCGTCAGCAGCGCGAGCAACAGGTGCCCTGAGCGGATCCGGCCGAGCTGCGAATCGAGCGACGCGATCAGCCACGCCTGCTCGAACAGCGCGATCAGGTGCACGGAGAACACCGGCGTGCGCGTGTTGCCGGTCTTCAGACGCGTGAGTTCGCGCTCGAGATCGGCCCGCAACGCATGCGGATCGACGCGACTCGCGCGCAGCGCGAGCGGCAGGTCGCCCGTCGCTTCGTCGAGGAGCGCGAGAAACAGATGCTCGAGATCGACCTCGTAATGGCCGCGCGTCAGGCACGCGCTCGCCGCACGCTCGGTCGCGTGCCGGCACAGCGGGTTCAGTTTCGTGATGAGGGTCTTCAGAGGCGTGCTCATGGCGTCGTTCTCAGGTTCGATTGCGTGTTTTTGTCGTTCGGAATTCAGTGAATCACGTGCAGTTCGTAGCGAGCGTCGGACCGGTCCTCGTCCGCGTCGCGCGTGCACAGGAACGCGTCCCAGCCGAGCCGCGAGCCCGCGCCGAGCACGCTCGCGCCGACCTCGGTGCGCTTCAGCACGAGCTTGACCTCATATTCGAGCGTGACGCCGGCGAGCAGCGTCAGCATCCGTTCGAGCGCGACGGCCTGCGGGCCGCCGGGCAGGAACGCTTCGTAATCGCGCTTCGACAGCGGGCCGACGACGATCCGCGCGCGCATGTCGCGCTGCCACACGCGCTCGCCGACGAGCGCCGTCGCGCCGAGCACCGCGTTGACCTCGCCGAGCACGCTCAACTGGTCGGGCGGCACGTCGTACCACTTGCCGACGAACTGGTCGATCTTCACCGGCACGCGGAAGTAGTCGGACAGCGTGCGCTGCAGGTACGCGGCCGACATCGGCCGGTGCCGTGCCGCGAGCGCGTAGCCGGCAACGGCCTCGTCGAGCACGCCGCCCGCGCCGGCCGCGAGACTGTCGCGCACCTCGTCGCTCGGCACGCCGGCGATCGCGAGCAACAGCGGCAGATAGCGCTCGTCGCGGTCGAGCTCGTAATGGAACGGCAGCCGGTATTTCTTCCACGCCGCGTAGAAGAGTGCGGTCGCGCGGTTCGAGAACACGTCGAAGAACGCGCGCGCCGCGTGGTCGCGCTTCAGGTGCTCGCGCGCGACGATCTGCTCGGTGTAGTGCAGCGGCAGCGCGCCCTGCCCGCCGAGCAGCCCGAAGAACGCGGGCGTCAGCTCGACGTGACCGAGCTCTCCGGCCGCGAGCGCGGCGCCACGCGCGTCGCCCGAATCGAGCAGCGTGCCTTCGTCGTCGAACGAGCGCGCGCCTTCGATCTCGCTCGGCGGGAAGCCTAGCGACAGCGTGTTGCGGAATTCGATGCGCTGCGCGACGACGTCGCCCTGCCGCCACGCGCCGGGCGCATCCGACGCCTGCCGCGCGAACAGCCCCTCGAGCACGCGCACTGCCTGGAAGAACTCGAAGCGGTGCGGCTCGTCGAGCAGCGCGTCGACTACGCCAGGATCGATTCGCCGGTTCGGGGCTTGCATCGAATGATCTCCTCGCCGGTGCGCTTCGACACGACGACCAATTGAACGAAACTGTTGAGATGGACGTACAGCCCGAAGAAGCTGTCGAGCACGCGCACGAACGACGCGAGGCTCGCGCCGACGAAATGTTCCTCATCGATCGTGAGGCGCACCTCGATGCCGCGCACGAACGTCGCGAACGGCTTGCCGGGCAACCATTGAACGGCGCTGCGCTGCTCGACGGCGACGAGGCCGTCGATCTGGCGCATCGACACGGCGGTGCGCCGCAGGTCGTACAGCGTCAACATTTCCTTGAGTGGCGCGAGCCCGTGCGCGACGAGCGACACGTGGTTCAGCGCGAGGTGCGACACGAGCCGCCAGTGCGCGGCGCGGCCGCGCTCGAAGCGCACGCTCTGCGTCGGGCGCCGCAGCATCGAGATGCCGCTCGTCTGCGCACCGCCCTCCTGGAACAGGTCGCCGCCTTCGAGCCCGAACGCGAGCATCGCCGGCAAGTCGCGGTTCGTGCATGTGAGGTCGAGGCTCAGCGTGTCGGTCTGCGGCGACGTCGGCTCGAAGTCGATGTCGACGATCGAGATCTCGGTTTCGTAGCCGGGGCTCTTCTGCGCGACCCAGTCGTTGCGGCGCGCGAACCAGTAATGGCCGATCCGCGCCGCTTCGCCGTGATGCAGCGAGTAGAACGGCCGGAATTCGATCACCGATTCTTCGTGCGCCTGCTGCCGGACGAGCTTCACCGAGTCGATCGAGTACACGTCGTACGCGAACGCGCGGCGCGCCTCGGCGATCACCGGGTACGACACCGCGCGGTGCGTGATCCGGATCGGCTCGCCGTGCTGGCGGAACAGATTGACGACCGGCGTGCAGAACAGCCGGAAATGGCTTGCCGTCAGAAGTTCGAGCAGGCGCGCGACGTGCGAATCGCTGCGCACGTCCTGCAGCACCAGGTGCAGCGTCGCACGCTGGCAGCGGCCGGCCGCGCGCGCGATCGCCGCGACGTCGAAATCGACGAAATCGAATTTGTCGGGGAATGCGAAGTACTCGGTAAGCAGCCGGTATGCGGGGTGCGACTTCGCCGGGTAGTCGATCAGCGCGTCGTCGTCGTCGAAGCCGGCCTGCGCGATCGGCAGCTTGCGCAGCGGCGTCCAGCGGCCGTTGCGCTCAGGTTCGACGTACGCGCCGAGCACGTTGACGAACAGGCAATCCGTCAGCGCGGCGACGAACGACTGCTCGCCGTGCAGGTGCGCGCGCAGCGTCGACAGCTTCAGCGCGCCGAGATCGAGCTGCGCGGCGAGCGATTCGAACGTGATCGAGATCACGCCCGTCGCGTTCGACGGCAGCACCGTCGCGCTCGGCGCGAGCGCGACCGGCGTGTAGCGCGCCTCCGAGATGCGGATCGGCGCGAGCGTCACGTCGTAGGCGGTGCGGAACCGGCACTGCACGCCGCGGATCGGGCGGCTCTTCAGCTCGGTGCCGCGGTCGATCACGACCGGTTCGGTCTGCTGGCCGGGCGACGCCGGCGTGAACTGCGCGATCGAACATGACGGAAACGGCCGCATGTAGTGCGGATACAGCACTTCCAGCAGCGCCTCGGTGAATTCCGGGTAGTCGTCGTCGAGCTTCTTGTTGATGCGTGCGCCGAGCAGCGCGAACGACTCGATCATTCGCTCGACGTGCGGATCCTCGCAATGCTCGCCGGACAGCGCGAGCCGCGCCGCGATCTTCGGATAGCGTTCGGCGAAATCCCGCGAATAGCGCCGCAAAAACGATAATTCGCGCTCGTAATACGGCAGCAATTCTTCCATCGACGACCCCGAACCTCAATATTTCCTGCCGGACCCTGATCCGCCACCGGGCGGTCCGGCCCGCTCGGCGGCTTGATTTACGGCATTCTGGCCGCGCGCGTGCGCGTGACCGAATACTGCAGCGTCGACGGCTGCAGCATCGCGTCGAAACTCACCGGCTCCTCGGCCGGATGCACGACGAGCAGCGCCTGGATCGCGAAGTAAAGCGCGTTGGTCGATTGCTCGCTCAGCTCGAACGTCACCTTGACCTGCTGCAGCCGCGGCTCGTGGCGCGCGATGGCCTGCTGAATCGACTTGCAAATGAATGCGCGGTCGTAGTGACTCGCGAGGCTCAGCCCCGCGAAGTCGTTCAGCCCGTAGGTCAGCACCGACTTCTGGCATTCGGGCAGCGCCTCGAGCTCGACTTCGGTGTGGGCGATACGCGTGTTGAGGATCGCCTCGACGTCTCGGGCGACCGTGCTCTTCAGCTCGTCCAACGACAATTGCCGCATCGCAGCCGTTGCCTGCTGGTGCGGTTCGTCGTCGAACAGCTTGTCGAGAAAACTCGGTTCGAATCGTTTCATCGGCCGGCCTGCACAGCGAAAACGGCAACGGGACGCCGAGCGCCCCGTTGCCGCAACCGACCTTAGACCGCGTAGGTCTTGTCGTTCTTGGTCAGGCTCCAGGCGCCCTGTGTGTTGCCACCCTGGTTGCCGCCGATCTTCTGCTGGGTCTGCTTCCACTGCACGGCCGCATACTTCAGCGAGAAGGTTTCGACCGGCAGGCCTTCCTTGCGCACGCTCGGTGCGATGCTGGAAATGATCACGTACTTGAGCTTGACCTCGAGATACTTGACGCGCTGGCCTTCGCCGTCCGAACGCATGAAGTCGATCGTGACTTCATCGAACGTCGTGCCGCCCGACGCGTGCTGATACAGCAGCGGGCTCGACGAATCGATTTCCTTCGTAAACACCATGTCGCCGTGCTCGCAACGCTCGGCGGTCAGGCCGCCCGACGTCGATGCGGTCGCCGAACGCGGCTGCACGATCGAATGGTCCCAGGACTTCACTTCGATCCAGCCCGAGTGGTCCTTGTCCGCGGATTCGCCCTTGATGACGGGATTTCCGAATTTCAGATACAGGTCTAGCATGGCCCTTCGACTCCCCAAAGAGGTGGTTTTAACGTCCTACCCAGGCGGCCCGCCCGGGCGATTTACTCGCTTATGAATTTGCCGGTTTGGGCAGATCAGCGACAAGTCGCAGAGAAATCGAGAGTTCGTCGAGCTGGAAGTGCGGACGCAGGAACGCGACCGAACGGTACGAGCCCGGCTTGCCCGGAATCTCCGACACTTGTATGGAAGCCTCGCGCAGCGGAAATTGCGCCTTCTGTTCCTGCGTCGCGTTGTCGTCGAGCAGCACGTATTGCGAAATCCACCGGTTGAGGAATGTTTCCACGTTCTGCGCCGATGCGAAGCTGCCGATCTTGTCGCGCATCATCGCCTTCAGGTAGTGCGCAACGCGCGATACCGAGAAGATGTACTGCAGCTGAGCGGACAGAACGGCGTTCGCGTTCGCGCTGTCGGTGCTGTATTTCTTTGGTTTCTGCACCGATTGCGCGGCAAAGAACGCGGCGTAATCTGAGTTCTTGCAATGGACGAGCGGGATGAAGCCGAGGTCGCTCAGCTCCTTCTCGCGGCGATCGGTGATCGCGATCTCGGTCGGGCACTTCAGCGCGATCTCGCCGTCGTCGGTCTTGAACGTGTGGGTCGGCAGATCCTCGACGAGGCCGCCGCCTTCGACGCCGCGGATCGCCGCGCACCAGCCGAAGTCGTCGAATGCGGCCGTGAGCCGCGCGGCGAACGCCCATGCGGCGTTGCACCACAGGTACTTGTCGTGGTCGGTGCCGTCGACGTCCTCGACGAAGTTGAAGCGTTCCGCCGTCTGGCCGTCCTTCGGATTGAACGGCAGGCGGCCGAGGAAGCGCGGCAGCGTCAGGCCGACGTAGCGCGAATCCTCGGAATCGCGGAACGACTTCCACTTCGCGTACTCGACCGTATCGAACACCTTGCCGAGATCGCGCGGCTTGCCGAGATCGGCGAACGATTCGAGCCCGAGCAGTTCCGGCGACGCCGACGCGATGAACGGCGCGTGCGCGGCCGCCGCGACGCGCGACATCTGCTCGATGAAATACATGTCTTCCGGCTGGCGCGAGATCTCGTAATCGCCGATCAGCGCACCGAACGGCGAGCCGCCGAACGTGCCGAATTCCTCTTCGTAGACCTTCTTGAACAGCGCGCTCTGGTCGAACTCGCTCGCACCCTTGAAGTCGCGCACGAGGTCGCGCTTCGGTGCGTGAAGCGCCTTGATCTTGATCGTCTGGCCGGTGTTGCTTTCCTTGACCAGGTAATCGAGGCCGCGCCACGTGCTTTCCAGGCGCTGGAATTCCGGCGCGTGCATCACCGCGGACAGCTGCGTGGAGATCAGGCGGTCGAGTTCCGCGACGCGCGCGTCGATCGTTGCCGACAGGTTGTCCGACACGATGACCGTGCCGTCGAGCACCTGATGCACGAGCTCGCCGATCAGGTCCTTGGCGCGCGCATGCTCGGAATCGGATTTCGCGACCTTGCTCTTCTCGACGATCTCGTCGAGCAGCGAAGTCCCGGCGGCGTATTCCGCGCCGCTCGCTTGGGCCGCAGCCGTTTGCTGGTTCATCTCAACACTCCGTCGTCATTCGCCGTCTTTGTCGCCGCCCGTGCCCTTTGCGAGCTCCTGCAGCTGCTGCGTGTTCTTCAGCACCTCGGACAGCAGGTCCTCGAGCTTGTCGTTGCCCGCGAGCTTGTTGCGCAGGTCGGCGAGCTTCGCGCGCGCCTCGAGCAGGCGGCGCAGCGGCTCGACCTGTTCGACGACTTCGTCCGGGCTGAAATCCGACAGCGAACGGAACTTCAGGTCGACCGCGAACTTGCCGCCTTCCGGGCTCAGGCGGTTTTCCACCTGGAACGCGGCGCGCGGCTCGATCGCCTTCATCACGTCGTCGAAGTTGTCGCGGTCGATGTTGACGAACTTGCGGTCGCGCAGCTTCGGCTGCTCGACTTCCGACTGGCCCGCCAGATCGCCGACGACCCCGACGACGAACGGCAGCTCCTTCACCTCGATCGCGTCGCCCTTCTCGACCTCGTAGGTCAGCTGGACGCGCGGCGGCCGTATTTTCTGCAAGCTCTTCTGAATGCTTTCTTTCTTGGCCATCTCGACGGCTCCCAGGTTAGTTGTGGTTATCGCGTCAGTTGCGTTCAGGTCAGCGCAGCGCGCTGAACGGGTCGGCGCCACCCTTTTGCGGCGCCGCTGCCTGCGGCGGGGCTGCCGGCGTCGGCGCGGTCGTTGCCGCTTCTGCGGCCGGTGCGGCGCTCGTCTTTGGCCGATGAACCGGGCGGCGCGCCGTGCGCGTCTTCACCGCGCGCTGCTCGGGCGGGAACAGCGCCGACTCGCCGAGCGTGTCGCGCAGCTGCTTCGCGAGCGCCTGCGCGTCCGACTTCGCGTCGCCGGCCAGCGATGCATCCTGGCGCAGCTCGCCGAGCGACTGCGTCGCGATCCGCAGGCCGGCGACGGCGAGCACGCTCTTCGCCTGGCGGTCCGTCGCATCGCGCTGCAGCGCTTCCTGCGCGGCGACGATCGCCTGGCCATAGTGATTCTGTGCAAACTGGATCTGCGCGATGCGCGACCACGGCTCCTCGCGCGTCGGGTCCGACTTCGCGAGCTGCTGGTACAGGCCGAGCGCCTTGTCCTGGTCACCCGCCTTCGCGACGGCGTCCGCATCGGCCAGCGACTTGTTGAACACCTCGGCAGTCGGCGCCGGCGGCTGGCTCGCACAACCGGCGATCACGCCGCAAGCCAGCACTACCCCAGAAAGTTTTGCGAAGAGACGGTCTTTCATCGTTATATCCACCGGCGCGTGAGTATTAAAATCGTTGAGAATCTGGTTCTTTTGCTTTGCAAGAAGCGCGCGGGTATAGTACCGATCAATTTTTCATAATTCAATCGCTGCGTGCAGAGTAATTCCTTTTAAAACCGTGCGCTACCCCGTCGAAACGCGTCTCGAAGCCGCTTGGCGACCGCTTTTCCCGCGACCGGAATGTGCAAGTTTTACTTGGCGCGGAGCGCATCGGCCGCCCCGCGGAAAAAATTTCCGGGGCTCGGCGCGGAGCACGCTGCTTAATATTTGAACGGCAGATAGGCCGGGCGCCACCGCCGACGCGGAAATACCCGGCAGTTTTGACAGGGGAGTTAAAGGCGGCACGCCGGAAACACGATGAGATCGTCAATGATTCGCTTTGCGCTGCCGCTCGTTGCCTGCGCGCTTCTGGCCGGATGCGCGGCCGCCCCGTTGCTCGGTTCCGCCGCGAGCGCCGTAATGCAAGCGGCCGGCGTCGGCAAGCCCGAGTTGCCCGATGCGCAGAAGCCGCCGCGCAACATCGGGCTCACGCTCGCCGCCGCGCCAAACCTGAACGCCGCGAACGATCACAAGCCGCTTGCATTAGTGGTGAGACTCTACGCGCTGAAGGACCCGACGTCGTTCCAGCAGGCGCCGTTCGACGCATTCACCGATCCGACCAAGGAAAAGGCCGCGCTGGGCGCCGATCTGCTGAACGTACGTGAAATCACGCTGATTCCCGGGCAGCGCTATACGGCCACCGAAAAGGTTTCGCGCGAAGCGCAGGCATTCGGCATCGTTGCGCTGTTCCGCGATCCCGCCATCCAGCGATGGAAACTGACGTTCGACCCGGCGAAGTCGGAGAAATCCGGCATAATCATCGGCCTGCACAATTGCGCGATGACCGTCACCGGCGGCTCAGTCATCGCACCGCAACAGGGCGCGCCTTCGCAACCGCTGAATATGCTGTCGTCGGTCACTTGCGGTTAAGCATGACGCACGAATGTCAATTAACAAGAGTTAACAAATTGGCGATTAAATTCGGGCACGACCAAATCGATTACATCACAACGCCACATTAACCGGATTTGACATGAGTTATTCGGCCAAGGTGCTTTGGGGGGAAGGGCTGTTCCTCCGGCCTCAACACTTCCAGCGGCAGGACGCCTACCACGAGGCTCGCCTGTTCGAATCGATCCAGGCGATCCAGCCGTACAACTGGGGCGTGCGTTCGGTGCGCATCGACCGCGATGCGCTAGGCAGCAACGTGCTGCGCGTGGCCGAACTCGCGCTCGTGTTTCCGGACGGCGCGCTGTATGCCGCGCCGCAGGCCGACGAGCTGCCGCCGCCGATCGCGCTTGACACGCTGCCCGACGGCATCGGCGAGTTCGTGTTCTACCTTGCGCTGCACCCGCTGCGCGAGAACGGCACCAACTACAGCGACGATCCGGCCGCCGGCTTCACGACGCGTTTCGTCAGCGAACAGACGAGCGTCGCTGACAACTTCACTGACGCCGCCGAAGCCGACGTCACGTTCCTGAAGACGCAGGTCAAGCTGATCGCGCACAGCGAGCCGCGCGACCAGCTGCTGTCCGTGCCGCTCGTGCGCGTGCGCCGCACCGCGACGTCCGGCTTCGAAATCGACGACAACTTCGTGCCGCCGTGCCTCGCGATCGAGGCGTCGCCGATTCTTCATCAGCGGCTGCGCCAGCTCGTCGATGCGCTGCAGGCGAAGGTCAACGCGCTGTATGGTTTTCACCGCGAGCCGTCGAAGAACATCATCGAGTTCCGCTCGGGCGACATCGCGTCGTTCTGGCTGCTGCACACCGCGAACGCCGCATTCGCCACCCTCGCGCATCTGCACCAGCACGCGGCGCTGCATCCGGAGCGGCTGTTCCAGGAGTTGCTGCGCCTCGCCGGGCAGTTGATGACGTTCTCGAAGGGCTACACGCTCGCCGACCTGCCCGTGTACCGCCATGATGATCCGGGGCCGAGCTTCGCGCGTCTCGACGGGATGCTGCGCGAGCTGCTCGACACCGTGATCTCGACGCGCTACTTCGCGATCACGCTCGACGAGGTGCGTCCGTCGTTCCACCTCGGCCGCCTCGACTCCGGCAAGATCGACGACAAGACCGAGTTCTACCTGGCGGTGTCCGCGGACATGCCGAGCGTCGAGCTTGTCGATGCGGTGCCGGCCCGCTTCAAGGTCGGCGCGCCCGACGACGTCGACAAGCTCGTGCTGTCGGCGATGCCCGGCGTGCGGCTGTCGTACACGCCGCAGGTGCCGCCCGCGATTCCCGTGCGGCCGGGTGCATGCTATTTCCAGCTTGATTCGCGCGGCGCGCTGTACGAGCGCATGCTGCAGGCCCAGTCGGCGATGATCTATGCGCCGACTGGCATCAATGACCTGAAATTCGAACTGATCGCGGTCACATCATGAGCTACGCGCCTTCCCTGTTCGGCGACAACACGCCGGCCCCTCTTCATACGCCGGCGTCCACCGATGCCGCGTTCCAGGCTCGTTCGCTGCTCGATCTGCTGTACGACGGGTTCTTCATGTTGTTCCTGCTCAAGAACGGCCGCGAGCCGGACAGCGCGAGTGAATTCAGCACGAAGATCCAGGAATTCCTGTCGGATTTCGAGCGCGGCGCGAAGAAGCTGAACATCGCTGCCGAGGACGTATACGGCGCGAAGTTCGCCTATTGCGCGGCGGTCGATGAGATGGTGCTGTCGTCGCAGTTCAAGATCCGCACCGACTGGGAGCGCCGGCCGCTGCAGCTCGTGCTGTTCGGCGAGCAACTCGCGGGCGAGAAGTTCTTCCAGTATCTCGAGGAATGTCGCGCGCAGGGCGCGGCGCGGTTGCAGTCGCTCGAGGTGTTTCACATGTGCCTGCTGCTCGGCTTCCAGGGCAAGTATCTGCTCGAGGGGCCGGAGAAGCTCGCGTATCTGACCGCGCGGCTCGGCGACGAGATCGCGCACATGAAGGGCAAGCGCGCGGCGTTTGCGCCGCATTGGCCGCTGCCGGATCAGATCGCACACCGGCTGAAGCGAGAGGTGCCGGTGTGGGCGATCGGGGCAGTGTTTGCGCTGGTAGCGCTGCTCGGGTACCTCGGGCTCAATACGTATCTGAAGGACAAGACGTTGCAGGCGTTGGCGCCTTATTCGCAGGTGATCAAGGTGGGTCCGGAGTCGGCGAATTTGACGATTTCGTTGCCTTGAGCGCTGCGCTTCGTTCCGACGTTGACGCTGCATGAAAAAGGACCGCCTGGCGGTCCTTTTTTGCTGTGGCACGCGACGTGCGTCGTCAGAGCAGAATGAATTCTTCGTTGTCGACGTAGAACACGAATGCGTCGAGCAGTTGCGCGACGCTCGGTTCGTCGACCTGGTCATGCGCGTTGATCACGATGTCTTCGATCGTCGTGCTGTTCAAGGTGACGCGCCAGCCGGGGTGTGGCGCGGTTGCAGGTGGTGCGGTGCTTTCGGCGCGGGCGGCGGCGTCGGTGAACTCGCCCACTGTCTCGAGCGTCCACGGCATCGGCGGCATGCAAAGCCATCCGGAGAAGTCTCCCGGGTGTTCGAGGATGTGTTTCAGCGACGCGGTGGTCGGGGTGACGGTCGACATGGGTGTTGCGGTGAGAACTGGACTTGAAGCGATGCGTATACGCGATAGTGACGGCGCGCGTCGTGCCTGTGTGGCAGCACTCCGGTCGGCGAGGCGTGATTATGCCAATTCCGGATGCTCGACGCCGGCTCCGTGGTCAGTGTCGGTCGGTTTCACCTCGTATCGATACTCCAAGCCGGAGGCATTTCTTGACTGACCGATTGGTTGTTGGCTCGTCGGAATGCCTGCTTGCCCTCATTGCTTCCCGGCGCGCCGCCCTGGATGTGGGGCAACGTGCAAGTCCAAGTGGATCAATCCAGCCGGTCGGATTTTCCGCGTACTGAAAGACGTCGGCGCAAACGCCTGCAGGTTATCGGCGATCACGAGCGTATGCGACTTGCCGTCGTCGGCCTGCTGCCACGTCGTGTAAAGGCCCTCGCTTTCCATCAGCCGGTGCACGAAATGCCAGTCGGTGTCGTGCTGCCGCGTGTACGAACGGCTCGGCAGCGGCGTCGACAGCGCGAAGCGGAATTGTCCGCGCGCCTGCGGATGCTGGTTCAGCACGTCGCTGATGATCTGGTCGACGGACGTGTCGTTCCAGATTCTCTGGTGGCGGCAGAACTTCAGGAAATGGGTGAAATCGGCGAACGTCAGCTGATAGGTCGTGCGCGCCCCGTCGGCGCCGAGGCGCCGCGCGGTGTGCACGTAGCCGTTCACTGGGCGGTAGCTGCGATCGCCCTGCTGAATCCACAACGTGACCGGCTGCGCGATCAGCTTTTTGAGCTCCAGTTGGACGTCGGTCGACAGCACGTCGAGCGTGGATTTGTACGTGCCCCCGATGCGCGAGCGGCCGACTGCGCGCTGTACGGTCAGCACGTTCGCGCCCAACGGGGTGTCGAGCTTCAACAGCCGGTCCTGCTGAAGCAACCCGCCGCGCAATGCGGCAATTGTGTTCTGCATGTTCATGGCTACGGCCTTTTCTTCTTTTGACGCGCCCTCGGATGGCGCGGTGAGCGATTTCGCTCGCGCGGTTTTACAGACAAATTACTGCGTGAATCGGAAAAACGACCTGGTTTGAAAGAGTATTTTTAAGCGTATGCCGAACAAGCGGTGGAACGCACGGGCGCACATTCATCGCCTTCGCGCAGCTTGCCCGGCCTCCGCCGGGAATCAATTGCAATCAGGGCCAATTCGACTTCCGGCGCGGCGCGGTTGCGAGTAGTGTCTACGTGCCCGCATTCCGGCCCGGGCGCGCTGATGCCCGGCGCCCAAACACCACACTGAACCACTGGAGATCCACGATGAAACGTTCGAAGTTCCTGCTGACGGGCCTGCTGCTCGCGTCGGCTCTCGGTTTTACGGCCGTCGCCGCGCACGCGGAAGACTTGCTTGACTCGGTGAAAAAAGCCGGCGTGCTGCGCGTCGGTCTCGAAGGCACGTATCCGCCGTTCAACTCGCGCGGCACGTCGGGTCAGCTCGAGGGCTTCGATGTCGACGTCGCGAATGCGGTGGCCGGCAAGCTCGGTGTGAAGACGCAGTTCGTGCCGACCGAGTGGAGCGGCATCATCGCGGGGTTGCAAGCCGGCAAGTTCGACGTGATCGTCAACCAGGTGACGATCACGCCGCAACGCAAGGAGGCGCTCGACTTCAGCGAGCCGTACACGTATTCGGCCGCGCAGCTGATTCAGCGCAAGGACGACACGCGCAACTTCAAGTCGCTCGAGGACTTCAAGGGCAAGAAGCTCGGCGTGACGCTCGGCACCAACTACGACCAGATGGCGCGCAGCGTGCCGGGCATCGAGGTGCAGACGTATCCGGGCGCACCGGAAAAACTGCGTGATCTCGCCGCGGGCCGGATCGAAGCGACGCTCGACGATCGCCTGATGCTGCCGTACATGATCAAGACGTCGAACCTGCCGCTGCGCTCGGGTGCGGTGCTGAACGGCGGCAAGCAGGAGATGGCGATCCCGTTCCGCAAAGGCAATCCGAAGTTCGAGAAGGCGATCAACGATGCGCTCGATTCACTCCGCAAGGAAGGCACGCTGAAAAAGATCTCGATGCACTGGTTCGGAAGCGACGTGACCGTGCCGGTCGCGCAGTAAGCGGTTCGCCGCGCGTTCATTGCGCGTGCAGTGCGTCACGTTCTTCGCTGCGGCGAAGGCGTGACGCGCAGCTGCCGGATTTTCCCGGGCTGCTCTCTCTTTTCCGTTTCGATCAAGCCGCCTCGTCGAAGCGAGCAAGCAGCATCTGCCCGATCGGTGTTAGCGCCGGGCGCGCTGCAACCGCATTCACGCGTACCTGCGTATCGTCGACCAGCCGTTTTTCGACGAGCACGGCAAATGCCGGGTTCGCGAGGTCGACACTGTCAGGCGCGCGCGCAATGCGCAGCAGCATCGAGAATTCGTGCGGACTCAACATGGTCCTTGTCTCCTGATCGTCCGCGAGCGGTTCAATCGGCGTCGATCGTGTTTTCGAATGGAATCGGTGCGAGGCAATAGCCGATGCGTGGGCGGGAGCGAGATCCCGGGTGACCGTTGCAGGACGCGGGCACGGCGTTGCATGCGGTCACACGCGCCCCGATCGCGAAGGTGCTGCCGCGACGGGAGTGTGCAACGTTAGCGATGCCGCGTGACGCCGGCGTGACAGCAAAACGGGGACGATTATGGTGCACGCGTAGCGACCGCAGCGGCCCCGGCATGACGGCCCGCTACGTACGCGGCGCGCCGCCGGTAAAGTCGCCGGGTTGATCGGCGTGCTGGCAAATCGAATACCTTCGCCGGCCATGTCGCCCGGGAAGCCCGTCATGCAACCGTGATGCCGAGCTCCTGCGCATACGCATTGAGCTGGTCACCTACCCGCGCCTTCAGTACGTCGATGAACCGCTTGATTTTCGCGTCGACGAACTGGCGCGACGAATACACCGCATATACGTTGCGCTGAGCGGTGTGAAACTCGGGCAGGACGCGAACCAGCGATCCTTTACGCAAATCGTCGATTGCCGAGAAGGCAGCGATCAGTCCGATTCCCGCACCCTCGCGCAGCACGGTGGACATCGCATCCATGTCGTTGATACTGAAGTGCGATCCCGTCGGGCGATACACCGCGTCGCCGGTCCTGCCTTGCAAATGCCACTCGTCCGGTGCGTAATCGACCGTGCTCAGCAGCACACACGTGTGATCGACGAGATCCTCCACACATTCCGGAGCCGGATGCCGCGCCAGATAATCGGGCGAGGCCGCCAGAATGCAATGGCTCGCGCCGATCTTCTGGCTCACGTACGCCGAGTCCGGCAGCGTGCGCGCAATCACGACCGCCACGTCGAGTTGCTCTTCGAGCAGATTCGGCATCCGCTGCGACAGCATGAGCTCAACCGACACTTCCGGATATGCGTTCCGATACGCAAGCACGGCTTGAGAAACAAGCTGACGGCCTAATCCCGGCACGGCGTGCACGCGCAGCACCCCTCGCGGCTCCAGCAGCGCATCGCGGGCTTCCGCTTCTGCCCGCTCGATGTCGGAGAGGATCGCCACGCTGCGCTCGTAAAAACGTCGCCCCGCATCGGTGACCACGAGCCGTCGCGTCGAGCGCTGCAACAACCGCGTGTTGAGATTGTCCTCGAGTACCGAGACCGCTCGGGAAATGTTGCCGACAGTCGTATCGAGGTGGTTTGCGACGGCCGTGAAGCTGCCCATCTCGACCACTTTCGCAAACACCGACATGGTATAGACCTTGTCCATTACACACCTGGCTCTGAATTATTCGTCGAATCGCCGCATTTCCGGCCCGCGCGAGCCTGTGATCATAGAGCCGGCCCCCGTTTCATGCAGTCAGCGCGCGGCCTCGTGTCGTTTTTGCGCATCTTTCAATCCGCCTTCACGTCGGCGGCGGGATTTTCTCTCCAGCGACAAGATTCATTCTTTCCGGCCCCTCTAAGTTGCCGCCCGCTTCCCGCCTAGACTTGGTTCCGAAGTCAGGCAGCCAGAACCAGGAAGCTTCAGACCGGATCCCGGCCCGACACGGCGGATCACCCGGACACGCTGTCGCGCAGGTTCCGTTATCCGGCTCGCGGCGAATACTTATTGAATCGCAATCCTAACCATAGAGGTCACTATCATGAACATCAATTACGACGCACTTCATCTTTTCATCGATGGCGAGTGGATCGGTGCGAGCGAACGCGAAACGGCGCCGGTGATCAACCCGGCCACACAACGCGAGATCGGACGCGTCCCGCTGGCGACGGCAGCTGATCTGGATCGCGCGCTACAGGCCGCTGCACAGGCGTTCGACGTCTGGCGCACGACCGTGCCGGCCGAACGCGCGCGCATTTTGAAACGCGCGGCGGAGCTGATGCGCGAGCGTGCCGAGCATATCGCCACGGTCATGACGCTCGAGGAAGGCAAGCCGCTGGCCGAAAGCCGCGACGAAGTCCTGCGTGCGGCAGACTACTTCGAATGGTTCGCCGAAGAGGCACGTCGCATCGACGGCCGCGTGGTGCCGTCCAACCGCCCGGGTGTGCAACAGCTCGTGAAGAAACAGGCGATCGG
The DNA here is from genome assembly GCF_018148075.1 of Burkholderia sp. AU19243. NCBI lineage: Bacteria > Pseudomonadati > Pseudomonadota > Betaproteobacteria > Burkholderiales > Burkholderiaceae > Burkholderia > Burkholderia sp. AU19243. The sequence continues at coordinate 85,796 of NZ_JAGSTV010000014.1, read as the reverse complement.
GCCCGTCGCCGCATTCACGCCGTGGAATTTTCCGGCAATCACCCCGGCGCGCAAGCTCTCCGCCGCGCTCGCCGCCGGCTGCAGCGTGATCATCAAACCGGGCGAGGAAAGCCCCGCAACGGCGCTTGCGCTGGCGCGCGCACTGGACGAGGCAGGTTTGCCGAAGGGCGTGCTTCAGGTCGTATTCGGCGTCCCCGACCAGGTGTCGAAACAGCTGATCGCTTCGCCGGTCATCCGGAAGGTGACGTTCACGGGCTCGGTGCCGATCGGCCGTCTGCTGTCGGCACGCGCAGCCGAAGGCGTCAAACCCATCACGCTGGAGCTGGGCGGCCACGGGCCCGTCCTCGTATTCAACGATGCGGATGTCGAAAAGGCCGCAGTAGAAGGCGCCGCGAATCGCTTTCGCGGTACGGGCCAGATCTGCATCTCGTCGACACGCTTCCTGATCCAGCGTGAAGTCTACGACGAGTTTGTCGGCCACTTCGTGCGTGCGGCCAACGCGCTCAAGGTCGGGGACGGCATGGATGCGGGCACGCAGGTCGGGCCGCTCGCAAATCCGAGACAGCTCGCGAAGATGGAGGAACTCATCGCCGATGCGGTGAAGCGTGGCGCAAGGGTGCTTGCCGGCGGCAAGCGCATCGCGCGCGAAGGGTATTTCTTCGAACCAACGGTCCTCGCCGACGTACCGCAGGACGCCCGCGTGATGCACGAAGAACCGTTCGGCCCGATCGCGGTGCTGATGCGTTTCGATGCGCTGGCCGACGGGCTCGCCGAGGCGAACCGGTTGCCCTACGGCCTCTCCGCCTATGCGTTCACGAGCAGCGCACGCACGGCCATCGATGTCGCAGACGGTCTCGAAGCCGGCATGATCGGCATCAACCAGTACCGCATCGTTTCGACAGAACTGCCGTTCGGCGGCATGAAGGAAAGCGGCCACGGCTCGGAAGGCGGCACCGAGGGCATCGAGTACTACCTCACGCACAAGTTCATCAGCCAGGCTTGAAGGGGAACCGCCATGTCTCATACGCATTTCGACAGTCCGCGCGAGGCCGCGCGTGCGTTCACGCCGAAGCTCTCGGCATTCGTCGACGACACGCTCTATCCGCGGATCTGGAGCGATCCCGCGCTGTCACCGCGCGACCGGAGCCTCGTGACCGTCGCCGCGCTGATCGCGGGAGGTCATCTCGACGAGTTGCCGGCGCATCTGCACCGTGCGTTGACGAACGGCGTAACGCGCGAAGAACTCGCAGCGGCAATCACCCACCTTGCGTTCTATGCGGGGTTTCCCGCGGCCATCTCGGCATCAGCGGCGGCGCAGGAAGCGCTTGGCGCCCAATCCCGGTCCGACGAGCGCGCGGTCCATTCATTCACGAAGCAGGAAGATTGCAAATGAAAGCCATCACATTCGACGAATTCGGCGAGGCCGACGTTCTCCGGCTCGCCGAGGTCCACGCACCCGAGGTTCGCCCGGACGATCTGCTGGTACGCGTCCATGCCGCAGGTGTGAATCGCGCGGATCTTACGCATCGGCGCGGCGGATACGGTCGGCCGAACTTCGGCGACTCGTCCATCATGGGGCTTGAAATCGCCGGCGAGGTGATCGAAACCGGACCTTCCGTTCAGGGTTACAAGGTCGGCGATCGTGTAATGGGCGTGGTAGGCGGCGGAGCCTACGCAGAACTCGCACGCATTGACTGGAGAATGGCGATGCCCATTCCGGCAACGATCGATTACGTGCACGCGGCGGCAATACCGGAAGTCTTCGTCACGGCGCACGAAGCGCTGTTGCATCTTGGCCGCTTGCAGCGAGGCGATTCGGTGCTCATTCACGCAGCGGCGGGCGGGGTGGGTTCTGCAGCTGTCCAACTGGCCTACGCAACCGGTGCGACGATATTCGCGACCGCCGAGGCTTCGAAGCTGGAACGGATCGTTCAACTCGGCGTGGACCATCCGATCGACTACAAGACGCAGGATTTTGCGGAAATCGTCGCGAGCAGGACGGACAAACGTGGCGTCGACGTTGTCATCGACTTTGTGGGCGCGCCGTATTTTTCCCGGAATGTCGCGTCATTGGCAAACGGCGGCCGACTGGTGCAGGTGGGGATACTCGGCGGCGGCGGTGACGTGAACGTTGGTCTTGAACAGATCCTGTACCGTCATCTGCAAATCATCGGCACGGTGATGAAGTCGCGCGACCAACGCGAGAAACACGAGATGGTTCGGCGGTTTCGCGAACATTGGCTGGACCGCTTTACGGGAGGGGCGAGCCTGGAACCGGTCGTCGACAGCGTGTTTCCTCTCGCCGATGCCGCGGCTGCACATCGACGGATGGAGTCGGCCGTGAACGTGGGAAAGATCATCCTGACGATGGGCGAAAACAGCTGACGTGCCGTTGATTCACGTCGAACGCCGGTGCTCGAAGTTTATGGCGGTCGAGCGGGGATCGCTGGCAGGAGCTTCGCGCGAGCGTTGGAGCGTAGCGGCCTCGACTCGGCAGCGCAGAGCCAGCATTCTTGCGGTACAAAAAAGCGGGCCCCATCTTTGGGGCCCGCTTTTCGGTGTGTGGTGCCGGCTGCAGGACTCGAACCCGCCACCTGATGATTACAAATCAACTGCTCTACCAGATGAGCTAAGCCGGCGTAAGCGCGAGATTCTACCTCATTTCACGATCTTGAGGCGAGGTCTGCTGCCACCTTTCGAGCCGTCGCCATCGGTTTTCGGCGGTTCGTCGGCACCTTCGGACGGCTCCTCGTTCGCGCCGCCATCGGCGACCGGCGTCAACACGGCAGGCGACTCATCGCGCGGCGCATCTTCCGCGTGCTCGGCTTCGTCTTCGAACACACCCGAATCCGCACCCTCGCCCGCCACCGCATCGACCTGGAACGCCATTCCCTGCCCGTTCTCCCGCGCATAGATCGCGAGCACGTTTGCGACCGGAATCTCGATCTTGTGCGCCTTCCCGGAGAACCGGGCAGTGAACTCGATCCACTCGTTGCCCATCTGCAGCTGGCTCGTCGCCTCGAAGCTGATGTTGAGCACGATCTCGCCGTCACGCACGAACTGTCGCGGCACGCGCGTCGAGTTGTCGACCCTCACCGCGATATGCGGCGTGTAGCCGTTATCGGTGCACCACTCGTACAGCGCGCGCAGCAGATAAGGCTTCGTTGAAATCTCTTGCATCACAATCCTCGAACCCGGAGCGGGCACGCGGCATGCCGCGCCGCCCGCTCCGTCGTGCACTCATTGCACCATCAACGACGCATGACCTTTTCGGACGGCGTCAGTGCTTCGATATACGCCGGACGGCTGAAGATTCGCTCGGCGTACTTCATCAGCGGCGCAGCGTTCTTCGACAGCTCGATCCCGTAGTGATCGAGACGCCACAGCAGCGGCGCAATCGCGACGTCGAGCATCGAGAACTCCTCGCCGAGCATGTACTTGTTCTTCACGAAGATCGGCGCGAGCTGCGTCAGGCGATCGCGGATCGCCAGGCGCGCCTTCTCGTGGTTCTTCTCGGCGGCCTTGCCCTTCTCGTTCTCGAGCGTGCTGACGTGAACGAACAGTTCCTTCTCGAAATTGAGCAGGAACAGGCGCGCGCGCGCGCGCTGCACCGGATCAGCCGGCATCAGTTGCGGATGCGGGAAGCGCTCGTCGATGTATTCGTTGATGATGTTCGATTCATACAAGATCAGGTCGCGCTCGACCAGAATCGGCACCTGACCGTACGGGTTCATCACCGAGATGTCTTCCGGCTTGTTGAACAGGTCGACGTCGCGGATCTCGAAGTCCATGCCCTTCTCGAACAGCACCAGCCGGCAACGCTGGGAGAACGGGCAAGTTGTGCCGGAATACAGAACCATCATATTTGCGTTTCCTCAAAAAAGCCGAGGGCCGGCACGCGGCGCAACCCCTTTCACGGGTTCCACCTTGCGCCGGCCCCACGCCGGTCAGGCGTGTTTACTTGATATCTTTCCAGTACGCGGCATTGAGCCGCCAGGCCAGGAAAGTCAGGACACCGAGAAAGACCAGCACCCACACGCCGAGGCGTTTGCGGGTCTGCTGGGCCGGCTCGGACATCCACGTCATATAGGCCACCAGGTCGGCCACCGCAGCATCGTAGTCGGGTGACGATAACGTGCCCGGCGTGACCTGCTGGAAGCCGACGAGCGTGTGAACCTTCTCGCCCGTCTCCTCGTCCGTCTTGTCTTCGAATTTGGCGGTGCGCTGCCCCTGCAGTTGCCACAATACGTGGGGCATGCCGACGTTCTCGAACACCGCGTTGTTCCATCCGGTCGGCCGCGTATCGTCGCGATAGAAACTGCGCAGATACGTGTACAGCCAGTCGCGACCGCGCGCCCGCTCCTCGACCGACAGGTCGGGCGGCGTGGTGCCGAGCCAGTTCTTCGCGTCTTCGGGCCGCATCGCGACGGACATCGTGTTCCCGACCTTGTCGGTCGTGAACAGGAGATTCTTTTCGATCTCCTTCTGGGATATGCCCAGATCCGTCAGACGGTTGTAGCGCATCAGGTTCGCGCTGTGGCAGTTCAGGCAATAGTTTACAAACAATTGCGCGCCGTGCTGAAGCGAAACGAGATTTTCCGTGTTATCGGGCGCCCGGTCGAGCGGAAAATGACCTTCCGCGCGCACGGCCGGCGCCGCCAGCAGCGCCACGGCCGTCGCCCCGATCAGCGCGAGCGTCGAAAGCAGTTTCTTCATGTCGTTCTCTCCTCGCTCACGTTAATGGGGCTTGAAGCGCACCCGTTCCGGCGGCTGCTTGAACGTGCCAAGCGGCGTCCAGACGGGCATGCCGAGGAAGAACGCGAAGTAGATCAGCGCGCAACCCTGCGCAATCAGCGTTGCGGCCGGCGACGGCGGCCGTGTGCCGAGGAACGCGAGGGTCAGGAACGCCGCCACGAAGATCCCGAGGAACACCTTGTGGAACAACGGCCGGTAGCGGATCGACTTCACCGGGCTGCGGTCGAGCCACGGCAGGAAGAACAGCGTGATCACCGCCGAGCCCATCACCACGACACCCCAGAACTTCGATTCCGTCAGGAACATGAACACGACGATCGCCGCGGCCAGCACGGGCAGGCCGATCTTCCACTTGCCGCGCGCGCGAATCAGCGCGAGCACCCCCAGCAGCGCGATCACGATCATCAGCACGATCTTGAACGGATCGGTGGTCGCGCGCAGCATCGCGTAGAACGCGGTGAAGTACCACACCGGCGCGATCTCAGGCGGTGTCTGCAGCGGGTTCGCCGGCACGAAGTTGTTCGACTCGAGGAAGTAACCGCCCATCTCCGGCGCGAAGAACACGATCACCGCGAACACCATCAGGAACACGCAAACGCCGAAGAAGTCGTGCACCGAGTAGTACGGATGGAACGGGATGCCGTCGAGCGGAATGCCGTTCGCGTCCTTCTTTGCCTTGATCTCGATGCCGTCCGGGTTGTTCGACCCCACTTCATGCAGCGCGACCAGATGCGCGACGACGAGGCCGACCAGCACGAGCGGAATCGCGATCACGTGGAATGCGAAGAAGCGGTTCAGCGTAACGTCGGACACGACGTAGTCGCCGCGGATCCACAACGACAGGTCCGGACCGACGAATGGAATCGCCGAGAACAGGTTCACGATCACCTGCGCGCCCCAGAACGACATCTGGCCCCACGGCAGCAGGTAACCGAAGAACGCTTCTGCCATCAGGCACAGAAAGATCGCGCAACCGAAAATCCACACGAGCTCGCGCGGCTTCCGGTACGACCCGTACATCAGCCCGCGGAACATGTGCAGGTAGACGACGACAAAGAACATCGACGCCCCGGTCGAGTGCATGTAGCGGATCAGCCAGCCCCAGGGCACTTCGCGCATGATGTACTCGACCGACGCGAACGCGAGCAGCGAGTCGGGCTTGTAGTTCATCGTCAGGAAGATGCCCGTGACGATCTGGTTGACGAGCACCAGCAGCGCGAGCGAACCGAAGAAGTACCAGAAGTTGAAGTTCTTCGGCGCGTAGTACTCGGAAACGTGCTTTTTCCAGGTCGACGTGAGCGGGAAGCGCTGGTCGATCCAGCCTGTGACACCTGTCGTGGAGACTTCCTTGTTGTCGACTGCCATCACGCTTCTCCTTTCTCGTCCTTGCCGATCACGAGGGTCGTCGCCGACGTGAACATGTAGGGCGGGATGTCGAGATTCTGAGGCGCCGGCTTGTTCTTGAACACGCGGCCGGCGAGGTCGTAGGTCGAACCGTGACACGGGCACAGGAAACCGCCCGGCCAGTCGTCCGGCAGGTTCGGCTGCGGACCCGGCGTGAAGCGTTGACTGGGCGTGCAGCCGAGGTGCGTACATACGGCCATCACGACGAGAATGTTCTTGCGATCGGCCCGCGCGCGATATTCGTTCGCGCAATACGCGGGCAACGGCATCGAATACGGAGATTTCGTGGTCGGATCGGCCACTTCCTTGTCGGCCTTGACGACGTCGGCCAGCATGTCGTCAGTGCGGTTCAGGATCCAGACCGGCTTGCCGCGCCACGGCACTGTGACCATCTCGCCGGGCTTCAGGCCGCTGATGTCGACTTCGACCGGCGCACCGGCCGCTTTCGCTTTCGCGGACGGCGCAAGCGACGCCGCGAAAGGTATGACGGTGGCTACGCCTCCCACGCCACCTGCTACGGATGTCGCAATCAGCCAGGTACGGCGGCCGCTGTCGACGCGTTTCTCTTCCTTGTCTCGCATCACACGCCCCACTTCTGAGTTGGATTTTCCGTCACGACTTTCCATTCCGCCGCTAGTTTGCTCGAATGGAGCCGCCATTTACAAGGCCCGGAGACGAAAATCCCTTCGAAGTAATTGATAGTCAAGGGTTTTCCCCCACTATCGGAGCAATTAAATCATTTCGCTTTTAAGCGGACGCTACATTGAGAAATTTCGATGCGCCGCCGCAAATCCGGCTGTCAGACCGGATTATGAATATCGATAAAAAGGTGCTCGATATCGAATTCTTCCGACAAGTGGCGGCCTAGTGCCTGAATTCCGTAACGTTCGGTCGCATGGTGCCCCGCCGCAACGAATGCGACGCCGCTCTCGGCCGATGCGTGCGTGACCGATTCCGACACCTCGCCGGTCAGGAACACGTCGGCGCCCGCGTCGATCGCTGCGTCGAAATAACTCTGCGCGGCCCCCGTGCACCACGCGATGCGGCGCAGCTGCATGTCGGGATCGCCGAGCACGAGCGGCGTGCGGCCAACGGTGTTCTCGACCTTGGCGACGAAGTGCTCGAGCGTGACCGGCATCGGCAGCGTGGCCATCCAGCCGAGATCGCCGTCGCCGAACCGCTGTTCGCCGATCAGCCCGAGCTTCTGGCCGAGCTGCGCGTTATTGCCGAACTCGGGATGCGCGTCGAGCGGCAGGTGGAACGCGAACAGGTTCAGGTCGTTCGCGAGCAGCAGTTTCAGGCGCTGGTACTTGCGGCCGGTGATCTGCGGCGCTTCGTTGCGCCAGAAGTACCCGTGGTGGACGAGCACCGCATCCGCCCCCCATTCGAGCGCCGCTTCGAGCAGCGCAACCGACGCCGTCACGCCGGTGACGATCTTCTCGATCTTGCGGCGCCCCTCGACCTGCAGGCCGTTCGGGCAATAGTCCTTGAAGCGCGCGGTTTCAAGGGTATTGTTCAAGTACAATTCGAGTTCGATCCGATCCATATAAACCTCTAATCCATTCAGATGCTTAGACGCTTCTGGCTGTTCTTCGCGCAGGCGGTGACCGTACTGCTCGCGCTGATGTTCATCGTCGTGACGCTCAAGCCGCAATGGCTGCAACGGCAAGGACAGCTCGGCAAGCAGCTCGCCACGCCGATCGTCGCGCTGCGGGAAGTCGCGCCGGGCATCGGCGGCGCACCGGCGACCACGTCGTACGCCGAAGCCGCCCAAAAGGCGATGCCTGCCGTCGTCAACGTGTTCTCCAGCAAGGACGGCTCGCTGCCGCCCGATCCGCGCGCGAAGGACCCGCTGTTCCGCTATTTCTTCGGCGACCGCAACGCCCGCAAGCACCAGGACGAACCGGCAGCCAACCTCGGCTCCGGCGTTATCGTGAGCCCGGAAGGTTACATTCTAACGAACCAGCACGTCGTCGACGGCGCCGACCAGATCGAAGTCGCGCTCGCCGACGGCCGCACCGCCACCGCGAAGGTGATCGGAAGCGACCCGGAAACCGACCTCGCGGTGCTGAAGATCAACATGACGAACCTGCCGACGATCACGCTCGGCCGCTCCGATCAATCGCGCGTCGGCGACGTCGTGCTCGCGATCGGCAACCCGTTCGGCGTCGGCCAGACGGTCACGATGGGGATTATCAGCGCGCTCGGCCGCAATCACCTTGGCATCAACACGTTCGAGAACTTCATCCAGACCGACGCGCCGATCAACCCCGGCAACTCGGGCGGTGCGCTGGTCGACGTGAACGGCAACCTGCTCGGCATCAACACGGCGATCTACTCGCGCTCCGGCGGCTCGCTCGGGATCGGCTTTGCGATCCCCGTGTCGACCGCGCGCACCGTGCTCGAAAGCATCATCACGACGGGCTCGGTCACGCGCGGCTGGATCGGCGTCGAGCCACAGGACGTCACGCCGGAAATCGCCGAGTCGTTCGGGCTGCAGCAGAAGTCGGGCGCGATCGTTGCGGGTGTGCTGCAAGGCGGCCCGGCCGACAAGGCCGGGATCAAGCCAGGCGACATCCTGGTCAGCGTGAACGGCGACGAAATCACCGATACGACGAAGCTGCTGAACACCGTCGCACAGATCAAGCCGGGCACACCGACCAAGGTGCATGTCGTGCGCAAGGGCAAGGAGTTCGACGTGAACGTCGTGATCGGCAAGCGTCCGCCGCCGCCGAAGCAGACCCTCGACGAGCAGGACAGCGACTCCGAATAACACCGCACGGCCCGCGCGTCCGCGCCGCCTGCCTCCGCCGGAAAGCAAAAAAGGGCAGCTCGATTCCGAGCTGCCCTTTTGCGTTGTATCGCCGTTGCTTCCGGCAAAGCTGCGCTTCGCTCATACCGCGCGCGCTGCCCTTACCTTGCCCGAGTCGGCGCTGCCACACGGCCACCAATCCGTAGCGCCGCTCATGCCCGCCAGGGAGCGCCTGCGCGCGTCAGCTTGCGGCGCCGTTGTTCTCGGCTTCCGGTTCTTCGGCCGGCTTCGGCACGAAGAATCGCGCGGCCAGCAGCCCGATCTCGAACAACACGACGAGCGGCAGCGCCAGCATCAACTGCGAGAATACATCCGGCGGCGTGACGACCGCCGCGACGACGAACGCACCAACGATCACGTACGGCCGCATCTCCTTCAGCTTCTTCAGCGACAGCACACCCATCCGGACGAGCAGCACGACGACGATCGGCACCTCGAACGTGACGCCGAACGCGATGAACATCCCGAGCACGAAGCTCAGATAGTTGTCGATGTCGGTCGACATCTCCGCGCCGAGCGGCGCGTTGTAGTGCGCCATCACGCGGAAGATGGTCGGGAATACAAGGAAGTACGCGAACGCCATCCCGCACAGGAACAGGAAGTAGCTGCTTCCGACGAGCGGCGCGACGAGCTTCTTCTCATGCTGGTACAGCCCCGGCGCGACGAACGCCCAGATCTGGTACAGCACGATCGGCAGCGCGATCACGAGCGCGACGAGCATCGTGACCTTCATCGGCACGAAGAACGAGCCGGTGACGTCGGTGACGATCATCCTGCCGCCCTTCGGCAGGTTTTCCATCAACGGCCGAGCAAGCAGCCTGAAGATGTCGGGCGCCCAGTACACGAGCCCGAGGAACACGACGATCACGGCCAGCCCCGCGCGAATGATGCGATCGCGAAGCTCGACGAGATGGGAAATGAAGGTTTCTTCCGGGGCGTCGCCCGGATTCTGCTGGGGGTCGCTCACACCGGCCCTCGGTAGGATTGACGAGCGAGCATGCGCTCCACTCAGAAGAAGCGCGTCGGCCGGCGCAGGCTGGCCGGCTGGTGGCGCGCGACACGCGCGGCGCCCGACTGCACGTGCGTGCGGCGGGTCGTCGCGCGCTTGTACCAGACAGGCATCGCCGCCTGCTTGACACGCCAGTTGCGACGCTTGCGCGCGAACACGGCCGTGCCGCCGCCACGCCAGGACGGCGCCGCGGGCGTGTCGCTGCCGTACGTGCCGGCATCGACCGAGCCTTCGTTGAGACCGCCGACCGCGGAATTCCACGTGTCGTTCAGTTCCTTCTCGTGCTCGCGCAGGTTGTCGTGAATCGTCGTCTCGACATTGCGTGCGGCCGTTTCGAAATCGGTCTTCATCGTCCGCAGCGCGTCGAGTTCGATTTCGCGCGAGACCTCGGCCTTCACGTCGTTGATGTACCGCTGCGCGCGGCCGAACAGTGCGCCCGCCGTACGCGCGACGCGCGGCAGGCGCTCAGGGCCGAGCACCACGAGCGCGACGACGCCGATCAGCGCCATCTTCGAAAGACCGAGATCCAGCATCGCGAATGCCTGTCAGCGTGCCGGCGTCAAGCCTTGTTCGAGTCGGAACGCGTCGTTTCCTTCGCGTTGACGTCGACCGAGCCCGAACGCGGCAGTTGCTGCGCGTCTGCCGGCGTGTCGCCTTCCTTCATGCCGTCCTTGAAACCCTTCACGGCGCTGCCGAGGTCGTTGCCGATGTTGCGCAGCTTCTTCGTACCGAAAACCAGCGCGACGATCAGCAGCACGATCAGCCAGTGCCAAATGCTCAATCCACCCATGATGAAACCTCTCCTCAACCACGCCGCGTCGCGGCGCAAATTGCCGGCGGCACGCCGGCTTCGACTATCGATGCGGGGAAACGCCCCGCTGCGTCAACCCATTCGCTGCCACGGGCGCGGGCCGGCCAGGATGTGAGCGTGCAGGTGGTAGACCTCCTGCCCGCCGCCGGGGCCCGTGTTGATCACCGTGCGAAAACCGGTTTCGCCGCCCGTGTACGCAACGCCGAGCTGGTCGGCCAGACGCGCGACGAGCAGCATCAGCCTGCCGAGCATCGGGGCATCGGCGTCGGTCGCTGCCGACAGCGTCGGCACGTGCCGGCGCGGAATCACGAGCACATGCGTCTCGGCCGCCGGGCGGATGTCGCGGAACGCGACGAATTCGTCGTCCTCGTGCACCTTCGTGCTCGGGATCTCGCCCGCCGCGATCTTGCAGAACAGGCAATTCGGATCGTGACTCATGTTGCTCCTGCGAAACGCTCGCGCGCGGTCAGAACCACGCCTGCGGATCGAGCGTCTTGTTGTCGTTCAGGTACAGCCAACCCTTGATGATACGGTACAGCGTCCAGATCCACGTGACAAACATGATCGCGAACCCAACCACCACGAACATCAGCGCGAAGCCGATCACGTATGCGATCAGTGCGCGCCAGAACGTGCGGATCTGCCACTCGAAATGGTCGGCGTACGGCGTGCCGGCCACGTCGCCGCGCTTCACGTAGTTGATGATGATCGCGATGATGCCGGTGACGCCGCCCGTCAGCCAATGAATCGCATAGAGGCCGTACAGCACGTGCGTGAGCGTGCGCAGACCGTTCAGTCGCTCGGCGTCTGCTGCGCCCGGCACCGACGGCGTCGGAAACTGGCTCGGCGTATCGGTCATGATGCTACTCCCGTTGGATGACAATTCTTACAGCTTACCGCACTGTTGCCACCACGGCGTGCCGATACACGTCACCCGCCATTTTCCTCGCGCTCGCGACGCTTGCGCAGCGCCTTTTCCTCGATCCCCGACAGCCCTTCGCGGCGCTCGAGCTCGGCAATCACGTCGGCCGGGCTCAGGTTGAAATGCGACAGCATCACGAGGCAGTGGAACCAAAGATCGGCGACTTCGCCGACCAGCGCCGTCGGCGCGCCGCCCTGGCGCACGTCCTTCGCGGCCAGCACGACCTCGGTCGCCTCTTCGCCGATCTTCTTCAGCACCGCGTCGTCGCCCTTGTGGAACAGGCGCGATACGTACGATTGCTCGGGGTCGCCGCCCTTGCGGCTATCGATCACCGCCGCGAGCCGCAGCAGCGTGTCTTCGGTCGATTGCGTCATTTGTAGATGTGTTCGGGGTCTTTCAGCACCGGATCGACCGCGACCCAGTCGCCGCTGTCCACGTTGCCTTCGAATTTCTGGAAGAAGCACGAATGCCGGCCGGTGTGGCAAGCGATGCCCGACACCTGCTCGACCTTCAGCAGCACGACGTCCTCGTCGCAGTCGAGCCGCACCTCGTGCACGTGCTGCACGTGGCCCGACTCCTCGCCCTTGAACCACAGGCGCTTGCGCGAGCGCGAATAATAGACCGCGCGCTGCGTTTCGATCGTCTTCGCGAGCGCATCGCGGTTCATCCACGCGAACATCAGCACGTCGTTCGTCGACGCTTCCTGCGCGATCACCGGCACGAGGCCGTTGTCGTCCCAGCGGACCTTGTCGAGCCACGCGGGCAGCGGTTTCGTTTCGGTATTCATCACAACCTCACCGCGATGCCCTGGTCGGACATGAAGCGCTTCGCCTCGCCGACCGTGTGCTCGCCGTAGTGGAAGATGCTCGCGGCCAGCACTGCGTCGGCGCGGCCTTCCTTGATGCCGTCCGCAAGATCCTGCAGGCAGCCGACACCGCCGGATGCGATCACCGGCACCGGCACCGCATCCGACACGCCGCGCGTGAGCGCGAGATCGAAGCCCGACTTCGTGCCGTCGCGATCCATGCTCGTGAGCAGGATCTCGCCCGCGCCGAGCTCGGCCATCTTGCGCGCCCATTCGATCGCGTCGAGGCCCGTGTTCTTGCGGCCGCCGTGCGTGAACACTTCCCAGCGCGGCGGCTCGCCGTCGGCGGACACGCGCTTCGCGTCGATCGCGACGACGATGCACTGCGAGCCGTACTTGTCGGCGGCGTCGCGCACGAGCTGCGGGTTCGCGACCGCCGAAGAATTCATGCTGACCTTGTCAGCGCCCGCATTCAGCAGGCGCCGCACGTCCTCGACGGCGCGCACGCCGCCGCCGACGGTCAGCGGAATGAAGACCTGCGACGCGACGGCTTCGATGATCGGCAGGATCAGGTCGCGCTGGTCGGACGTCGCGGTGATGTCGAGGAACGTCAGTTCGTCGGCGCCCTGTTCGTCGTAGCGGCGCGCGATTTCGACCGGGTCGCCGGCATCGCGCAGTTCGACGAAGTTGACGCCCTTGACGACACGCCCAGCGGTCACGTCCAGGCAGGGGATGATGCGTTTAGCTAGAGCCATGATGTTGCGCCATAGGCCGCGGTGGGACGGCCGGTTGCGAACGCCTCGCGCGAGGCGTCCGGTCGGGGCCGCCCGTGGGCAGCCCCGGCGAAGAGGACGCCGCCGCGCTCAGGCGTTGTCGAGTTCGCCGTTCAGTTCGTCCGCGCGCTTTTGCGCGGCCGCGAAATCGAGATCGCCGGAGTAGATCGCACGGCCGCAGATCACGCCTTCGACGCCGTGCTCTTCCACTTCGCACAGCTGCTCGATGTCCGTGAGGTTCGACAGGCCGCCGCTTGCGATCACCGGAATGCCGACCGCCTGCGCGAGCTTCACGGTCGCGTCGATGTTGATGCCCTGCAGCATCCCGTCGCGGCCGATGTCCGTATAGACGATCGATTCGACGCCGTAGTCCTCGAACTTGCGCGCGAGATCGATCACTTCGTGGCCCGTCAGCTTGCTCCAGCCATCGGTCGCGACTTTGCCGTCCTTCGCGTCCAGCCCGACGATGATGTTGCCCGAGAATGCGGTGCACGCGTCCTGCAGGAAGCCCGGGTTCTTCACCGCGGCGGTGCCGATGATCACGTACGACAGGCCGGCGTCGAGATATTTTTCGATCGTCTCGAGGCTGCGGATGCCGCCGCCGAGTTGAACGGGGATTTCGTCGCCGACTTCATCGAGGATCGCTTCGATCGCGTCGAGATTCTTCGGCTTGCCGGCGAACGCGCCGTTCAGGTCGACCAGATGCAGCCGCCGGGCGCCGAGATCCACCCACTTGCGGGCCATCGCCGCCGGGTCCTCGGAGAAAATCGTGGCCTGGTCCATATCGCCCTGTTTGAGGCGCACACACTGACCGTCTTTGAGATCGATGGCCGGAATCAGCAACATAGCAATCGGGTGTCGTCGTGGAAAATGAAAAGAATCAGGCGCGTACCGGCCAAACCGGTGCCGCGCCGTCTCGCTAGTTTAGTACAACTCTTTCGGCGCTTAAGCTCGCTCGCCACGCGCGACAGGCCGTTCGGCCAGGTCGACTGTGGCTCGCGCGCCACGTTTTACGGCTTCCAGTGCACGAAGTTGCGATACAGACGCAACCCGACCTCGGCGCTTTTCTCCGGGTGGAATTGGGTCGCGAAGATGTTGTCCCGCGCGACCGCGGACGTAAACGGCGCGCCGTATGCCGTTTCGCCGACCGTGTGCGCCGGGTTCTCCGGGCTCACGTAGTAGCTGTGCACGAAATAGAAATATGCGTCGTCGGGCACGCCGTCCCACAGCGGGTGCGGCTGCGCCTGGCGCACGCGGTTCCAGCCCATCTGCGGCACCTTGAAGCGCGAGCCGTCGTCCTGCAGCCGGCCGTCGAGCTCGAAGCGCACGACCTTGCCGGGCAACAGGCCCAGCCCCTTCGTGTCGCCTTCCGCGCTCCAGTCGAACAGCATCTGCTCGCCGACGCACACGCCGAGCAGCGGCTTCGTGCGCGACGCGTCGATCACCGCTTCCTGCAGCCCCGATTCGCCGAGGCAGCGCATGCAGTCGGGCATCGCCCCCTGCCCGGGCAGCACGACGCGGTCGGCCGCGCGAATCGCGGCCGGCGTGTCGACGATCGCCACGTCGGCGGCCGGCTCGGCCTTCTTGAGCGCCTGCGCGACCGAGCGCAGGTTGCCCATCCCATAATCCACAATCGCAATCGAAGTTTTCATCTCAGTGCAGGCAGTAGCGCCCTTAGTCCATTGACGATGAATTCCACCGCCAGCGCCGACAGCATCAAACCCATCAGCCGCGTGGCGATGTTGATGCCGGTGCGGCCGATCCAGTTCGCGATCGGCTCGGCAAGCCGCATCGCGAAGAAACACAGCAAAGCCAGGACCGCGCCGATCGCGACGAGCCCAGCTCGCTCATACCAGTGATGCGAGTTCGCCGCGTAGATGATCACCGTGCTGATCGAGCCGGGGCCCGTGAGCAGCGGAATCGCCAGCGGCACGACCGCGATGTTGTCCTTCAGCTCGGCCTCGTCGCGCTCCTCCGGCGTCGATCGCGTGTTGCCGATCTGCGCGTTCAGCATGTTGATCGCCATCAGCAGCATGATGATCCCGCCGCCGACTTCGAGCGAGCCGACCGAAATGCCGAAGAAGTCGATGATCTGCTGGCCGAGCAGCGTCGTCACCGTCATCACGCAAAACACCGACACCGACGCGATCCGGATCGTGCGACGCCGCTCGGCATCCGTCTGCTGCGCCGTCAGGCTCAGGAAGAACGGCACCGCGCCGACCGGGTTGATCAGCGCCAGCAGCGAAATGAACGATTTGAGCAGATCCATCGCAAGCCGGCGCGCCGCGCCGAAGCCGTGAGGTTGTCCTTGGCGTCGTCCGTTTGGAAGTTAGAGGCTGCCCTTCGTCGACGGAATCTGCCCGGCCGCGCGCTCGTCGAGCTCCACCGCCGCGCGCAGCGCGCGGCCGAACGCCTTGAACACCGTTTCGAGCTGGTGGTGCGCGTTGATTCCGCGCAGGTTGTCGATATGCAGCGTGACGCCCGCGTGGTTCACGAACCCGCGGAAGAACTCGATCGACAGGTCGACGTCGAACGTGCCGATCCGCGCGCGCGTGAACGGCACGTGGAATTCGAGGCCCGGCCGGCCCGAGAAGTCGATCACGACGCGCGACAGCGCCTCGTCGAGCGGCACGTACGAATGGCCGTAGCGGCGGATGCCCTTCTTGTCGCCGACCGCCTTCGCGACGGCCTGGCCGAGCGTGATGCCGACGTCCTCGACCGTATGGTGGTCGTCGATATGCGTATCGCCATGCGCTTCGACCTCGAGATCGATCAGACCATGTCGCGCGATCTGGTCGAGCATATGGTCGAGAAACGGCACGCCGGTGGCCAGCTTCTGCCGGCCCGTACCGTCGAGATCGAGCTTCACACGGATCTGCGTTTCGCTGGTATTGCGAACGACTTCCGCCACACGCATGGCAATTCCTTGATTGAGTCTGATGTAAATGGGGATTGATCGTCGCGCGCCGCCGCGCCCTGGGCTCAACCGGGCAGCGCGAGTTTCAAGGCAGCCAGCAGTCGCGCGTTTTCGTCGGGAGAACCGACGGTCAGCCGCACGCATTCGACCAGCAACGGATGCATTTTACTCACGTTTTTGACCAGCACCCGCTCCGTGAGCAATGCGTCGAATACGGCCGCCGCGTCCGGCACGCGCACCAGCAGGAAATTGCCGGCGCTCGGGAATACCGTCGTGCCCGGCAGCGCGGCCACGGCCTCGGCAAGGCGCGCGCGTTCCGCGCGCAGTTCGGCCGCCTGCGCATCGAGTACGTCGAGGTGGTCAAGCAGGAAATCGGCGGTCGCCTGCGTCAGTACGTTGATGTTGTACGGCGGGCGCACTTTGTCGAATTCGGTCAGCCACGCGGGCAGCCCGGCGAGGTAGCCGAGGCGGATGCCCGCCAGGCCAAGCTTCGACACCGTGCGCATCACGACGACGTTGTCGAACTCGGCCGCGCGCGGCAGCCACGAGCGCTCCGCGAACGGCTGGTACGCCTCGTCGATCACGACCAGGCTGTGCTGCGCGGCCGCAATGATCCGCTCGACGTCGGCTTCGTCGTACAGCGTGCCGGTCGGGTTGTTCGGATACGCGAGATAGACGAGCGCGGGCCGGTGCTCGGCAATCGCCGCGATCATCGCGCCGGCGTCGAGCGTCAGGTCGGCCTTCAGCGGCACGCCGACGAATTCGAGCTGCGCGAATTTCGCCGACAGCTCGTACATCACGAAACCGGGCACCGGCGCAAGCGCCTTCGCGCCGGGCTTCGCGCACGCCATCGCCATCATGCTGATGATTTCGTCCGAACCGTTGCCGAGCAGCACGTCGCATGCGGCCGGCACGCCCATCGTGCGGCGCAGCTTGTCGAGCAGCGCGGCCGGACGCGGCGCCGGGTAGCGGTTCAGCGCGACCTGCGCAAGGCGCTCGCCGAGCGCCGCCGCGAGCGGTGCGGGCAGCGAATACGGATTCTCCATCGCGTCGAGTTTCACGAAGCCGGTCGCGTCCGGCACCGGGTAGCTCGTCATCGCGAGCACGTCGCGGCGAATGATGTCTTGTGGTGTCGTCATGGTCTCAAGCCGGCGTGCATCGCGCCGGCATCAAATGGTCGGCAAGGCGGCGGCTGCCGCCCTGCGCCGGGTCTCCTCGTCGACCGGAGCCAATGCGTCGGCATCGGCTCCGGCGCGCGTCACCCTTTCATCCGCAGTTCGGCGCTGCGCGCGTGCGCCTGCAGCCCTTCGCCGTACGCGAGCTCGGACGCGATCTCGCCGAGCGTCTGCGCGCCTTCCGCGCTCACTTCGATCAGGCTCGAGCGCTTGATGAAGTCGTACACGCCGAGCGGCGACGAGAAGCGCGCGGTACGCGACGTCGGCAGCACGTGGTTCGGCCCCGCGCAGTAGTCGCCGAGGCTTTCGCTCGTGTAGCGGCCGAGGAAGATGGCGCCCGCGTGGCGGATCTGCTGGCCCCATTGCTGCGGCTCCAGCGCGGAGATTTCGAGGTGCTCGGGCGCGATGTCGTTCGCGATCCGGCACGCCTCGGCCATGTCGCGCACCTTGATCAGCGCGCCGCGACCTTCGAGCGATGCGCGGATCACGTCCTGGCGCGGCATCGTCGGCAGCAGTTCGCCGATCGCCTTCTCGACGCGGTCGATGAACGCGGCGTCCGGGCACAGCAGGATCGACTGCGCGAGCTCGTCGTGTTCGGCCTGCGAGAACAGGTCCATCGCGACCCAGGCCGGATCGGTCGTGCCGTCGCACAACACGAGGATCTCCGACGGGCCGGCGATCATGTCGATCCCGACCGTGCCGAATACGCGGCGCTTCGCCGACGCGACGTAAGCGTTGCCGGGCCCGCAGATCTTGTCGACGGCCGGCACCGTCTCGGTGCCGTACGCGAGCGCGCCGACCGCCTGCGCGCCGCCGATCGTAAATACGCGATCGACGCCGCCGAGCAGCGCCGCGGCGAGCACGAGATCGTTCTTCACGCCGTCGGGGGTCGGAACGACCATCACGATTTCGCCGACGCCGGCAACGCGCGCGGGAATCGCGTTCATCAGCACGGACGACGGATATGCAGCCTTGCCGCCCGGCACGTACAGGCCGACGCGGTCGAGCGGCGTGACCTTCTGGCCGAGCACGGTGCCGTCGCTTTCCGTGTACTGCCAGCTATGTGTGCCGCACTCGATCTTCTGTTTCTCGTGGTACGCCCGCACCCGCGCGGCAGCGGCTTCCAGCGCCGCGCGCGCTTTCGGCGCGAGGCCGTCGAGTGCCGCCTGCAGCGCGTCCTGCGGCAGTTCCAGCGCGGCGACGCTCTGCGCGTCGAGCCGGTCGAAGCGGTTCGTGTACTCGAGCACCGCGGCGTCGCCGCGCGACTTCACGTCGGCGAGAATCTTCGCGACCGACTGCTCGATCGCTTCGTCCTCGCTCGCCTCGAACGCGAGCACCGCACGCAGCGCGGCGTCGAAGCCGTCGCTCGTCGAATCGAGTTTGCGGATGGTGATGGCCATGGGAATTCCGTTACGGTGATGCGCTCAATTGCCATTCTGCGACGCGCGTTCGAACGCGTCGAGAATCGGCTTGAGCGCGGCGCGCTTCAACTTCAGCGCAGCCTGGTTCACGACGAGGCGCGACGAGATCGCCATGATCTCCTCGACCTCGACCAGATTGTTCGCCTTCAGCGTACCGCCCGAGCTGACGAGGTCGACGATCGCGTCGGCCAGCCCCACGAGCGGCGCGAGCTCCATCGAGCCGTACAGCTTGATCAGGTCGACGTGCACGCCCTTCGCGGCGAAGTGTTCGCGCGCCGTTTCGACGTACTTGGTCGCGACCCGCAGCCGCGCGCCCTGGCGCACCGCGCTCGCGTAGTCGAATCCGGCCGGCACGGCCACCGACATCCGGCAGCGTGCAATGTTCAGATCGATCGGCTGGTACAGGCCCGAGCCGCCGTGCTCGATGAGCACGTCCTTGCCGGCCACGCCGAAGTCCGCCGCGCCGTATTCGACGTAGGTGGGCACGTCGCTCGCGCGCACGATGATCACGCGCAGGTTCGGATCGGTCGTCGGCAGGATCAGCTTGCGCGACGTTTCCGGGTCCTCGGCGACGTGTACGCCGGCGGCCGCCAGCAGCGGCAGGGTTTCCTCGAAAATCCGGCCCTTCGACAGGGCGAGGGTCAACGGCGCAGTCATGCTTGGCTCCCGGAGAGGCGGCGCACGTTCGCGCCGACGGCAGTCAGTTTCGTTTCCATGCGGTCGTAGCCGCGGTCCAGGTGATAGATGCGGTCGACGAGCGTTTCGCCTTCCGCGCGCAGCCCGGCGATCACGAGGCTCGCAGACGCGCGCAGATCGGTGGCCATCACGTTCGCGCCGGACAGCTTGTCGACGCCCGTCACGAGCGCGGTGTTGCCGTCGATCGTGATGTTCGCGCCGAGCCGGTTCAGTTCCTGCACGTGCATGAAGCGGTTCTCGAAAATGGTCTCGACAACCTGCGCGGTACCCGTCGCGACCGAATTGAGCGCCATGAACTGCGCCTGCATGTCGGTCGGGAACGCCGGATATTCAGACGTGCGGATCGTCACTGCCTGCGGGCGGCGGTCCATCTTCACGCGCAGCCAGCTGTCGCCTTCCTCGATCGACACGCCCGCCTCGCGCAGCTTGTCGATCACCGCATCGAGGATGTGCGGGCGCACGCCCGTCAGCAGCACGTCGCCGCCCGCCGCCGCGACCGCGCACAGGAACGTGCCCGCCTCGATGCGGTCCGGAATCACCGAATGACGTGCGCCATGCAGCCGCTCGACGCCCTGGATCACGAGACGGTCGGTGCCGATGCCGTCGATTTTCGCGCCCATCGCGACCAGCAAGTGTGCGAGATCGCTCACTTCCGGCTCGCGGGCCGCGTTCTCGATCACCGTTTCGCCGTCGGCGAGCGTCGCGGCCATCAGCAGGTTTTCCGTGCCCGTCACCGTGATCATGTCGGTCACGATGCGCGCGCCCTTCAGCCGCTTCGCGCGCGCGTCGATGAAGCCGTGCTCGATGCTGATCTCGGCGCCCATTGCCTGCAGGCCCTTGATGTGCTGGTCGACCGGACGCGCACCGATCGCGCAGCCGCCAGGCAGCGACACCTTGGCCTCGCCGAAGCGCGCGAGCAGCGGCCCGAGCACGAGGATCGACGCGCGCATCGTCTTCACGAGCTCGTAAGGCGCGACGAGATTGTCGACGTGCGACGCATCGAGTTGCACGCGGCAGCCGTCCGTTTCGCTCTTCACGCCCATCTGGTTCAGCACCTTCAGCGTCGTGCGCACATCCTTCAGATTCGGCACGTTGTCGAGCTCGACCGGCTCGGCGCTGAGCAGCCCTGCGCACAGGATCGGTAGCGCGGCGTTCTTCGCGCCCGACACGACGATTTCGCCCGACAGCCGGCGACCGCCTTCAATCACCAGCTTGTCCATCCCCTGTCCCTGCGATTCCCCGTTGGCGGCCGGGTGTGCCGTGGCGACGCTCTGGACGGCGTCGCGCTCGTTGACGGTGACTTGCACTCAGTGGTTCCGGGTTATGCGTTCTGCCATTCGGCGGGCGTCAGCGTCTTCATGCTGAGCGCGTGGATTTCCTGCTTCATGCGGTCGCCGAGCGCCGCATAGACGAGCTGGTGCCGCTGGATCGGCCGCTTGCCTTCGAAGGCCGCCGACACGATCGTCGCGAAGAAATGCTGGCCGTCGCCTTCGACTTCCAGATGAGTGCAGGCGAGACCGCCGGCGATGTATTGCTTGACCTGTTCGGGAGTCGGCAACATGAGGGGCTCCTGTCGGCGCGTGCCGCCCGAGGCGGCCGCTGCCGTCGATATCAATGACGCAGTTTGTAGCCGGTCGCGAGCAGCCGCATCGCGAACGCCGCGAGCAGCACGAAGAAACCGGTGACGATCGCGAGGCTCGCGAGCGGGTTGATGTCGGACGCGCCGAAGAACCCGTAACGGAAGCCGTCGATCATGTAGAAAAACGGATTGAGACGCGAGATCTCGCGCCACACGGGCGGCAGCGAGTGCGTCGAATAGAACACGCCGGACAGGAACGTCAGCGGCATGATCAGGAAGTTCTGGAAGGCGGCGAGCTGATCGAACTTTTCGGCCCAGATCCCGGCGATCAGCCCGAGCGTGCCGAGGATCGCCGAGCCCAGCAGCGCGAACGCGAGGATGAACAACGGCGCGGCGAAGTGCGTCGGAATGAACCAGATCGTCACGACGAACACGCCGGCGCCGACCGCGAGCCCGCGCACGACCGACGCAAGCACGTACGCGCCGAAGATGTCCTTGTAGGATAGCGGCGGCAACAGCACGAACACGAGGTTGCCGGTGATCTTCGACTGGATCAGCGACGACGAGCTGTTCGCGAACGCGTTTTGCAGCACGCTCATCATCACGAGGCCGGGCACCAGGAAACTCACGTACTCGACGCCCGGATACACTTCGACGCGGCCCGACAGCGCGTGGCCGAAGATCGTCAGATACAGCAGCGCCGTGACGATCGGCGCGCACACCGTCTGGAACGACACCTTCCAGAAGCGCAGCAGTTCCTTGTAGAACAGGGTTTGAAAACCGCTCATGCGAGTCCCTCGACGACTTCTGCTCCGTTCATCACCTGGACGAACACGTCCTCGAGGTCGGCCTTGCGGACCTCAATCTCGTCGAACGTGCAACCCGCCGCGCGACACTGCGCGAGGATGCGTTCGACATCGTCGTAGTTCGCCAGGCGCAGCAGGTGCTCGCCCGGCGCGCGCGCGGCCGGATCCGTTTCCATCCCGCGCAGCTCGGCCGGCAGCGCGCCGGTCGCGAGCCGCAGGTACAGCTGCAGCCCCGCAAAGCGGCGCAGCAACGCATCGGTGCGGTCGAGCGCGACCACTTCACCGCGACGCAGCATCGCGATGCGGTCGCACAGCGACTCGGCTTCCTCGAGGTAATGGGTCGTCAGGACGATCGTGTGGCCCTCGCGGTTCAGCCGCGAGATGAATTTCCACAGCGTCTGGCGCAGCTCGACGTCGACTCCGGCTGTAGGCTCGTCGAGCACGATCACCGGCGGCCGGTGCACGAGCGCCTGTGCGACGAGCACGCGGCGCTTCATCCCGCCCGACAGCGCGCGCATGTTCGCGTCGGCCTTTTCCGTGAGGTCGAGATTGGCCATCACTTCGTCGATCCAGTCGTCGTTGCGACGCAGCCCGAAATAGCCGGACTGGATCCGCAGCGTCTCGCGGACGGTGAAGAACGGGTCGAACACGAGCTCCTGCGGCACGACGCCGAGCGCGCGGCGCGCGCCGCGGAAGTCCTTGACGACGTCGTGGCCGCGCACGGAGATACTGCCTTCATCGGCCCGGGCTAGCCCGGCGAGGATACTGATGAGCGTGGTCTTGCCTGCGCCGTTGGGGCCGAGCAGACCGAAAAACTCGCCTTCCTCGACCGACAGGCTGACGCCCTTGAGCGCCTGAAGCGATTTGTAGCGCTTCTTGACGTGACGGATTTCTATGGCTGACATGACTGTGCGCGACGCAACGGCCGCGACGCCTATTCTGTGCTTGCTGCGAATGAAAATGGGGGCCGGACGCCGATTGGCAGCCCCGCAAAACGCTTGATTATAGGGCAAACCGGCTGGTGGAGCCGACGCGGCAGGCGCGCGGCCTGAAGCGTGCGCGCGCCGGCTGGCGCGGCAGGCTTCGAGCGGACAGGGTCAATGTCGGCCGGTGGGTTCGACGAGGGTGTCGACGCCGTACGCGCGAGCGAGACTCGCGAGCTTCGGAGGGAGATTGAGGATGTCGAGGGTGGCGCCGCGCGCGTGGGCGGCGCGTTGCCATGCGAGCAGCACGGCAAGCGCGGACGAGTCGAACTGCGTGAGCGCGGCAAAATCGACGGCGGTGGCGCCCGCGTCGATGCGCGCGAGACCGTCCGCGAGCGCGGCCTTCGCGCTCGCGACGGTCAGCGACGAGCCGGCTGCGAAGCCGCTCACGACGCCTGCTTGCCGGCGGCAAGCTCCTGGTTGCGCTGCGTCAGGAACTTGATCAGGCCGTCGACGCCGCTTTGCTGGATCTTCTCGTTGAACTGCTGCTGGTACGTCTGGATCAGCCATGCACCCAGCACGTTCAGGTCATAGACCTTCCAGCCGTTGGCCGTCTTGTACAGGCGGTAGTCGATCTGGACCGGCTGGCCGTTGTTCATCGCGATCGTCTTCACGACGACGTCGGTGTCCGCGGGATCGGCGCGGAACGGCGGGTACTGGATCTGCTGGTCCGGCTTCAGCTGCGCGAGCGCGCCCGAGTACGTGCGGATCAGCAGCAGCTTGAACTGCTCCTGGACCTGCTGTTGCTGGTCGGCCGTCGCCGTGCGCCAGTTGCGGCCCATTGCGAGCTGCGTGGTGCGGCGGAAATCGGTGTACGGCAGGATGTCCTTGTTGACGATCGAGATGATGCGGTTGGTATCGCCCTGCTTGATCGTCTGTTGCTTGACCTCGTCGAGCACCTGCTGCGTTGCCGTCTTGATCAGCGCCTGCGGGTTCGACTGGTCGACTTGCGCGTGAGCTGCGCTGCCGAACGAGAACAGCGCCGCGAATACGGGAATCAGGAACAGTTTTTTCATCATGGTGACCTGCATGAAAAGTCGATGCGAAGGTTGGAGCCGGTAGCTTACGCGCAAGTTCGCGCACGCTACCGACTGAATCGTTTCCGGCTGTAACGAATGTAAGTTCGTCAGTGCAGCTTGATGCTCGGGAAGCGGAAGCCGCCCGGCGCCGGCGGCGTCATCTGCATCGCCGGCACATTGGTCGCACTCGCCGGGTTCGGCGATTCGGCGCTCCCCGATGCCGGTGCAGCAACGGCCGCGCCCGATGCGCCCGCGGGCGCCGTCGCGCCGCCGACTGCGGCTGCACCCGCCGCGCCCGCCGCGCCGGTCGCCGCCGGTGCGGGCGCCGCGCCGTCGTCCGGCAGATCGTACTTCGGCAGCGCATCGTTGCCCGACGTCGTCGACGCCTCGCCGCGCGCATTGTCGATCAGCATCTGGCGGCGCTGCAGGTACGCGTTGCGTACGAACGAGTACTTGTCGAGCGCCGCGGCATCGAGCACGTCGCCGGCGCCGAGCAGGTTCGCACGCGTGTTCACGAGGTTCACGCCGAACAGGCCCCAGCTGAGCCCGTCGGGCTTCACGTACGTGAGCGGATTGCCGACGTAGTCGACGCCGAGGCCGGCCGTGTCGCGCAGCGTGCTCGGTCCGAGCAGCGGCAGCACGAGATACGGGCCCGACGGCATGCCGTAGCGGCCCATCGTGATCCCGAAGTCGGCCGTGTGCTTCGGCAGCTTCGCGATCGTCGCGACGTCGAACAGGCCGCCGACGCCGAACACCGTGTTGATCACGACCCGCATGATGTCGCCGACACCGTCCGCGATTCGCAGCTGCACGATGTTGTTCGCGGCGATGTAGACGTCGCCGATGTTCGAGAAGAAGTTCGTCACACTGTCGCGCACCGGCTGCGGCACCACGTACTGGTAACCCTTCGCGACCGGCTTCAGCGCGTAGGTGTCGACCGTGTCGTTGAACTTGTACATCGTGCGGTTGAAGCCTTCGAGCGGATCGCCCTTGGTCGGCGTCTGCACGGTCGCGCAACCGCTCAACGCGGCGACTGCCGCCACGGCGAGCGCGGCGTGCCTGATGCGGATCGTCTGCATGGTCATTACCCTCTTGTCGTTCTCTCGTGTGGTTATTGGCCGGCCGCCCCGGACACCGCGGACGCCGGCACCGCAACCGGTGCGGGCGCGGCCGGCGTCGCCGGTGCGCCTGCCGCGGGCTTCGCGCCGCCCGCATCGGCTGCCTTGCTGTACAGGAACTGGCCGATCAGGTTCTCGAGCACGATGGCCGACTGCGTCATCGTGATCGTATCGCCGGCCTTCAGCATTTCGGTGTCGCCGCCCGGATCGAGGCCGATGTACTGCTCGCCGAGCAGGCCCGACGTCAGGATCTTCGCGGACGAGTCCTTCGGGAACTGGTACTGGCCGTCGACGTCGATCGTCACGACCGCCTGATAGGTGTTGGTGTCGAAACCGATCGACTTCACGCGGCCGACGACGACGCCCGCGCTCTTCACGGCCGCACGCGGCTTCAGCCCGCCGATGTTGTCGAATTTCATTCTCACCGAGTAGGTCGGCTGAAACGACAGCGAGCTCATGTTGCCGACCTTCAGCGCAAGGAACAGCACCGCAAGGAAGCCCACCACCACGAACAGGCCGACCCAGAAGTCGAGAGCAGTCTTTTTCATCGTCATCCCAAAATTTGGCTTGGCTGAGGCTTAGCTGAACATCAGCGCGGTCAGCAGGAAATCGAGGCCGAGTACGGCGAGCGACGCGAACACGACCGTCTTGGTCGTCGCACGCGACACGCCCTCGGGCGTGGGCTTCGCTTCATACCCTTGAAACAGTGCAATGAAGGTCACGGCGAATCCGAACACGATGCTCTTGATCACGCCGTTGCCGACGTCGGCCCATACCTGGACCCCGCCCTGCATTTGCGACCAGAACGCGCCAGGATCGACGCCGATCAGCACGACGCCGACGAAATAGCCGCCGAGCACGCCAACCGCGTTGAAGATCGCCGCGAGCAAGGGCATCGCAATGATGCCGGCCCACAGGCGCGGCGCGATCACGGTCTTGATCGGATCGACGGCCATCATCTCGAGCGCGGTGAGCTGCTCGCCGGCCTTCATCAGGCCGATCTCTGCGGTGAGCGACGTGCCCGCGCGGCCCGCGAACAGCAGCGCGGTGACGACAGGCCCGAGTTCGCGCACGAGCGACAGCGCGACCAGCAGGCCGAGCGCCTGTTCGGACCCGTAGCGATTCAGCGTGTAATAGCCCTGCAGGCCGAGCACGAAACCGACGAACAGACCCGACACGGCGATGATTACGAACGAATAGTTGCCGAGGAAGTGGATCTGCTTCGTGACCAGCCGCGGCCGGCGCAGCAGCGGGAAGAATTCCAGCACGAGGCGCACGAACAGCCGCGTGCCGTAGCCCGCGCGTTCGAGGCCGCCGATGACGTAACGTCCGATCGCGCTGATCATGCGCGCCCTCCGCCGAGCCCGAAATCCGCTGCGAGCGGCGGGCTCGTGTAATGAAATTTGTACGGGCCGTCCGGCGCGCCGTCGATGAACTGGCGCACGCTCGGATCGGTCGATGCGCGCAGCTCGTCGGGCGTACCCTGCGCGAGCACGCCGCCATTGGCCAGAAAATACACGTAATCGGCGATCGCGAACGACTCCGGCACGTCGTGCGTGACGAGGATCGACGTCGCCCCGAGCGCCTGGTTCAGCGTGCGGATCAGGTTCGCGGTGATGCCGAGCGAGATCGGATCGAGGCCCGCGAACGGCTCGTCGTACATGATGAGTTCCGGATCGAGCGCGATCGCGCGCGCGAGGGCGATGCGGCGCGCCATCCCGCCCGACACCTCGGACGGCATCAGATCGCGCGCGCCGCGCAGGCCGACCGCGTTCAGCTTCATCAGCACGAGATCGCGGATCAGGTCTTCGGGCAGGTCGGTGTGTTCGCGCAGCGCGAACGCGACGTTCTCGAACACCGACATGTCGGTGAAGAGCGCGCCGAACTGGAACAGCATGCCCATCTTGCGGCGCAGCGCGTACAAGCCGTCGCGCGTCTGCGCGCCGACGTCGGCGCCGTCGAACAGCACCTGGCCGCGGTTCGCGCGCACGAGGCCGCCGATCAGGCGCAGCACGGTCGTCTTGCCGCAGCCCGACCCGCCCATGACGGCGACGACCTGGCCGCGCCCGAAGCGCAGGTTCAGGTTCGACAGGACGAGGCGCTCGCCATAGCCGAAGTCGACGTCGCGAAGTTCCAGCAGTGTGTCGGTAGGAGTGGGGCTCACGGAGCTGACAGTCCTTTTACGCAGAACGCCGAATTATAGGGCCTGCATCGGAATGATGTCGTGAAGCCGTTCCGCGCCCTGCGGTCAACGATTGTCAAATTGTGAGGCAAAACATTGCTGCAACGCAACAATGGCAGCCCGATAGTCGGCGGCGCCCGTCACCGCGCTGACGACCGCGACGCTGCCGACGCCCGTCGCCAGCACGTCCGGCAGCGCGTCGAGCCCCACGCCGCCGATCGCGACGAGCGGCGCTTGGGGGCCCGCGAAGCACGCATAGCGCGCAATCCTGGCGAGGCCCTGCGGCGGCGCGGCGACTGCCTTGGTCGCGGTCGCGTAGACGGGGCCGAGCGCCAGGTAGCTCGGACGCTCGTGCAACGCCCGCAACATCTCGTAATAGCCGTGGCTCGACAGCCCGAGCCGCAGTCCGGCCCGCGCGATCGCGGCCAGATCGGCGGTTTCCAGGTCTTCCTGACCCAGATGAACGCCGTACGCCCCCTCTTCTACCGCGATCTGCCAGTGATCGTTGATGAACACGCGTGCATCGGGATAGCGGCGTCCGGCCGCGACCGCGCGCGCGATTTCCCGGCGGAGTGCGTCGGGGCCAGCCTCTTTCACGCGCAATTGCACGGTGCGCACGCCGCACTCGAGCACACGCTCGACCCATTCAGCATCGGGGACCACCGGATAAAGGCCGAGCTGCGCGGGGCACGGCGGGAACGCGGGCTCCGGCGCGGCGGCCAGGCCGGCAACCCGCGGGAACCGTGCGGCATCGACGGGCCAAGCGTCGGCATCGCGCGTGTCGTCGCCATCGCGCCATGCGAGCGCGAGCACCAGCGCGTCGATCGGCGCAAAACCGCAGTCGAGGAACGCGGCGAGCGCCGCGATCCAGTCGTCCGCGAGCGGATGCGCAGCTTCCAGCGCATGGCGCACGCCCGCGGCGTGCAGGGTCGCGCCGCGCTCGTCGAATTCGATCGCGACGGCGTCCGCCGAGGCCGGCCGCGATGCCGCCGACACGCGCGCCTGCGCGGCACGGTCCCCGGCCGACACGATCAGCACGTCGCCGTCCGCCGGCGCCTCGGGCGCCGCGACGCAGAGCCGCCACGGCGTCGTGGCGGCCGGCCAGTCGCCGAGGCGCGCACGAATCCGTTCTGCCGCTTCGGCGAGCTCGTCGGCCGGCGGCCAGAACGCGTCGGCGAAGCGCGCGCTCATGCGGCGCCCCCGTCCTGATGCCAGAACGGCATCCCGACGACCGGCGTGCTCGCGTGCGCGGTCTCGCGCGCGTCCATCGGCCCGGCGAGGTAGGCCGCGCGGCCGGCCTCGACGCCCTGCGCGAACGCCCGCGCCATGATTTCCGGATGCGTGGCCTGCGACACGGCCGTGTTCAGCAGCACGCCGTCGAAGCCCCACTCCATCACCTGGCATGCGTGAGACGGCACGCCGAGCCCCGCGTCGACGATCAGCGGCACGTCGGGCAGTCGCTCGCGCAGCACGCGCAGCCCGTACGGGTTCACGACGCCCTTGCCGGTGCCGATCGGCGCGCCCCACGGCATCAGCGCCTCGCAGCCGACATCGAGGAGGCGCCGGCCGATCACGAGGTCCTCCGTGCAGTACGGCAGCACCTTGAAGCCGTCCTTGACCAGTTGCGCGGCGGCCTCGATCAGGCCCACCGGATCGGGCTGCAGCGTGTAGTCGTCGCCGATCAGCTCGAGCTTGATCCAGTCGGTCTCGAACACCTCGCGCGCCATGTGCGCGGTCGTCACCGCTTCGGCAACGGTCTGGCAGCCGGCCGTGTTCGGCAGCAGCGGCACCGCGTGGCGCTTGAGCAGCTCGAAGAAACCGGCTTCGGCGGTGCCGCCGGTCATCTGGCGGCGCAACGCGACCGTCACCATCCCGGGACGCGACGCGACGATCGAATCGGACAGCGATTGCAGCGACGGATAGCGCGACGTGCCGAGCAGCACGCGGCTTGCGAAGGTTTCGCCGTACAGCGTGAGCGCGTCGGCGGAAGTGAGGGACGTCATGTCGATTTCCTGGAGGAGCGTGGGCGAACCGGCGGCGCTCAGCCGCCCGCGACGGGGTGCACCACGTCGAGCTTGTCGCCCGCCGCGAGCGCGCGCGCCGCATGCTGCGTGCGCGCGACGAAATGGCCGTTCAGCGCGACCGCGTACGGCGGCCGCGCGCCGTACGCTTCGAGCGCGTCGGCCACCGTTGCGCCGTCGGGCAGCGTCAGTGTCTGTTGATTGATCTGGATGTCCATGGAGCTTGGTCGGATTCGATCGGCGGCGCGCAATCAGGCCGGCTGGCGTGCGTCGTCGCGATGGTGAAGGAGCGTCGGCCAGCGCGCGGCATCGCGCCATGCGTCGAACGCGTCGGTATCGGCGAACGCGCCGCCGAGCGCGGCCTGCGCAAATTCAACCGCCGCGTGCGCGACTTCCGGCGCGATCATGAAGCCATGCCGGTACAGGCCGTTGACGGCCAGCGTCGTCGCGCCGTCCCAGATCACCGCCGGGCGATGATCGGGCAGCGTCGGTCGGCACTGCGCGTTGAGTTCAAGGATGCGCGCCTCGCCGAAGGCCGGATGAACGGAGAACGCCGCGCTCAGCAGTTCGAGGGCGGAGCGCACGCTGACCGGCGACATGTCCTCGCCCTCGACCTCGGTCGCGCCGATCACATACAGGTCGTCCTGCTTCGGCGCGATGTACAGCGGATAGCGCGGATGCAGCAGCCGCACCGGCCGCGTAAGACCGATGCCGGGCGCCCGCACGCGCGCAACCTCGCCGCGGATGCCGCGCAGCGCAGGCAGCGCGGATTTGGCGCCGAGGCCGCGGCAGTCGATCGTGAAATGCGCGTCGGGCCGATTCGCGTCGTCGATCGTCGCGTGCCAGTGCAGCGCGACGCCGCGTTGCGCGAGGCCTGCCGCGAGCGCGCGCAACGCCTGCCGGTTGTCGAGCTGCCCTTCGCGCGGCAGCATCAGCCCGCGCGCGAAGCGCCCGGCGAGTGCGGGCTCGGCCGCGTCGACCTGCGCGCCGGCCAACGCGATGAAGCCGCCGTCGAACAGCTCGGCCGGCGCGTTCGCGCGCACGCGCCGTTCGAACAGCGGCGCCTCCGCGCGATCCGCGTGATGCCAGACGACGAGCGTGCCGCGATGCTGAAAGAACACGGATTCAGGAAGCTCGGCGAGCCACTGCGGCCAGCGAGCGAGCGACGCCGCGCCAAGCTCGGCAATCAGGCGTTCGGCGCTCGCCGCCTCGGCGAGCGGCGCGAGCATCGCGGCCGCGATCCACGCGGCCGACTGCTCGCCGTCCGGACCGCCGCGCTCGTACAGCGCGACGCGGTGCCCGTCGCCCGCGAGCCGCCACGCGATCAGGCGGCCGACGAGGCCGCCGCCGAGTACCGCGAAATCGGGCCGGGAAGCGTGGAGATTCATTGCGCGCCCTCCCCGCGAGCCGCGCGCACATCTGCAGCGAATGCCGGCGCACGCGCACCGCCGCGTGCAGACACACACGGCGGCGAACCGGAAACAGCGCAAAAGACTGAAGATTGAGCGGTCATCATTCCTTCCGTAACGCGCGACGCGCGTACCCAAAAGGACGAAACCGGCGGCAGCGGCCGGCCGGGCGGGACTTGGGCGCTGACCATGTGGGATGGCAGCCAGCGCGGCCCGGCGGGATCAGAAACTTCCCTCGCCGGTATTACCCGGATCGGGTGCGAAGGGTCTTTCTCAGCCTCGCCGCGTTGCCCGGAACTACCCGCGGCCGCGCTCGAAGCACCCCTGTTTCGTCGTCGGCCATTAGACCATAAAAGCGGAAAACGCCGCAAACTGTCCCCCATGCGGCAAATTCGCCGTCGTGCCGCGCACGCTCTGGCACAATGCCCGCAGGCCGGCCGCGCGAGCGGTCGGTTGCCGCGTCACTGCCGGTCTTAAGGGCCGTTTAAGACGTGCAGGCCACCATCCGGACGCCCGCCGTCAGTCGGCCCCCGTGCCGGCATGCCGCACGCCGTATCGCGGCGCGCACCCGGCCTCGCCGGGCCCCGCGCGCCGGCCACACATCAGGAAGCACATGACCCAATCGATCGATCCCGTCCGCCCCGCCTCCGACGCGCCGCAGGACGAGCGCCCGGTATCCGCATGGAGCCTCATCAAGCCCTATTGGGTGTCGTCGGAATGGAAAGTCGCGTGGGGGCTGCTGATCACGATCATCGCGATCAATCTCTGCGTGGTCTGGATCAACGTGAAACTGAACAAGTGGAACGTGGGGTTCTACAACGCGCTGCAGTCGAAGAACGTGCGCGATTTCCCCGGCCTGTTGATGCAGTTCTCGGGATTCGCGTTCGCGTTCATCATCCTCGCCGTCTACGGCCGTTATCTGCGCCAGATGCTCGGGTTCCGCTGGCGCCAGTGGCTCACCGAGCGCTTTCTCGGCCAATGGCTCGGCGATCGCGCGTTCTACCGGATCGAGCGCGACCGCCTCGCCGACAACCCCGACCAGCGGATCACCGACGACCTCCAGTCGTTCGCCACGGCCACGCTCACGCTGTCGCTCGACCTGCTGTCGACGGTCGTCACCCTCGTGTCGTTCATCGCGATCCTGTGGTCGCTTGCGGGCGCGCTGACGATTACGCTCGGCGCGACGCCGATCGCGATTCCCGGGTACATGGTCTGGGCGGCCGCGCTGTATGCGATGGTCGGCTCGCTGATCATCCAGAAGGTCGGCCACCCGCTCGTGTCGATCAACTATCAGCAACAGCGCGTCGAGGCCGACTTCCGCTTCGGTTTGATCCGCGTGCGCGAGAACGCTGAGCAGATCGCGTTCTACGACGGCGAAAAAACCGAGATCGGCACCGCGCAAACGCTGTTCATGCGCATTCGCGACAACTGGTGGCGCGTGATGAAGTACACGAAGCGCCTTACGTTCGTCACGGCGTTCTACAGTCAGATCGCGATCATCTTCCCGCTCGTCGTCGCGGCGCCGCGCTATTTCGCGGGCGCGTTCTCGTTCGGGGTGCTGATGCAGATCGCGTCCGCATTCGGGACCGTCAGCGATTCGTTCTCGTGGTTCATCAACAGTTACTCGACCCTGGTCGACTGGCGCGCCACCGTCAACCGTCTGCGCGAATTCAAGCGCGTGATGGGCACGTCGCACCTGAAGGAAAGCTTGTCGCCCGCAACCGAGCACGGCGGCATCAATCTGCACTACGTCGATGCGGCGAAGCTGTCGACGTCGTCGCTGAAGCTCGCGCTGCCCAACGGCAACGCGCTCGCGAACATCGGCAACGTGACGATCGAACCGGGCTCGCGCTGGCTCGTGATCGGCAAGTCGGGTTCGGGCAAGAGCACGTTCATGCGCGCGCTGGCCGGCTTGTGGCCGTTCGGCGACGGCGCGATCGACGCGCCGGTCGGCGCACGGATGATGTTCGTGCCGCAAACCAGCTACCTGCCGATCGGCACGCTGAAGGCCGCGCTCACCTATCCGGCCGCGCCCGATGCGTTCACCGACGATGCGTGCCGCGACGCGCTGCGCGCGTGCCGTCTCGAAGACTACGTCGAGCGCCTCGACGAAACCGGTCACTGGACGCGCGTGCTGTCGCCGGGCGAACAGCAGCGTCTCGCGGGCGCGCGCGTGCTGCTGCACAAGCCGGATTTCCTGTTCCTCGACGAAGCGACGAGCGCGCTCGACGCCGACAACGAAGCGCGGCTCTACCACCTGTTCGCCGAGCGGCTGCCCAAGGCCGCGATCGTCAGCATCGCACACCGCGAGTCGCTCGCCGCGTTCCACGTCGGCACGATCAACGTCGAACGCGTGAACGACGACGACAAGGTCGCCGCGTAACCTCGCCACGGAAGGCCGGCACATACCGCGCCGGCCTTCTTCTCCTGCTCGTCCTCCGGCCTTCGCGCTAGGCCCGCCCGACCGGCACCGACACGATCGGCACATGCGATACGCCGTCGCGCGACAACCGGCTTTCAAATAACGTCAGCGCGTCGAAGCGCAGCGCGACCGGCCGTCCGGTCGCGCCGCCGTGTGCGGGTTGCCCTTCCGCGTCGCGCGGCAGCCGCGCGAGCGTGACATGCGGCCTGAACGGCCGGCGGTCGGCCGGCACGCCCAACTCGCGCAGCAGCGCGCACAACTCGGCATTCAGCGCCGCACAGGCAGCATCGGGCGCAAGTTCCGCGACGATCAGCCGCGCGCGCGGCAGGCTCGGCCACCAGGCAATCCGCTCGACCCGCTGCAACGGCAGCGCATGCGCGCCCGCAAGCGCCGGCAGGCGCGCGGCCAGCGCGTCGCAACGCGCGCGTTCGATCGCGCCGATGAACGCGAGTGTCACGTGCAGTTGCGCGGGCAGCGTCCGCCGCGCGCCGCGGGTGACCGGCAGCGCGTGCAGCGCGTCGCGCGCCGCCACATCCGGCATCAGCGCGACGAACGCACGGAGCCGGTCGCCGTTCACGGCTCGCGCACCGCCACGCGCGTTTCGGTTACCGCATCGACCGGCACCGGACGCTGCGGCAGCGGGCCGTGCTCGCCCCACACGTCGGCCGGCAGCACGCGTGCGAGCTCTGGAATCGTGTTGCGCGTAAACACCGGATCGGCGATGCCCTGCGCGCGCTGGCGGCGATAGTCGCGCCACGCGGCGTGCGCATACTTGCCGAGCGCGAGGATCGCTACCAGGTTGATGATCGCCATCAGTCCCATGCTCGTATCGGCCATCGCCCACACGAGCGGCAGTTGACCGACGCTGCCGAACATCACCATCCCGAGCACCGCGACGCGGAACAGCGGCAGCACACCGCGGCGCTTCGTGATGAAGTCGACATTGCCTTCCGCATACGCGTAATTGCCGATCAGCGACGAATACGCGAAGAAGAAGATCGCGACGGCCATATAGATCGCGCCCCAATCGCCGACGTGGCTCGCGATCGCGCGCTGCGTGAGCGCGGCGCCCTCCATGCCGGTGCCGAGTTCGTACTGGCCCGATAACAGGATCACGAACGCGGTCGCGCTGCAGATCACGATCGTGTCGACGAACACGCCGAGCATCTGGATCAGCCCCTGGACGACCGGATGCCGCACGCTCGCGGTCGCGGCCGCATTCGGTGCGCTGCCCATGCCGGCCTCGTTCGAGAACAGCCCGCGCTTCACGCCCATCGCGACCGCCTGACTGACCGCATAGCCGGTCAGGCCGCCCGCCGCCTGCTCGAGTCCGAACGCACTCTTCACGATCAGCGCTATCACGCCCGGAACCAGCGCGGCGTGCGTCGCGACCGCGTAGACCGCCAGCCCGAGGTAGCCGATCGCCATCACCGGTACGAGCACCTGCGCGACGGATGCGATGCGGCGAATCCCGCCGAAGATCAGCGGCGCGGTCAGCAGCACGAGGCCGAGACCGACCGTCTCGCGACTCCACCCGAACGACGTATGGAACGCATCGGCAATCGCATTGGCCTGCACAGCGTTGAACACGAAACCGAACGCGAGGATCAGCGACAGCGAGAACAGCACGCCGAAGGCGCGCGAGCGCAGGCCGGTCTGGATGTAGTACGCGGGGCCGCCGCGATAACTGCCGTCCGGGTGCGACACCTTGAAGATTTGCGCGAGCGTCGCCTCGACGAACGCCGACGACATCCCGACAAGCGCCGTCATCCACATCCAGAAGATCGCGCCCGGCCCGCCGACCGTCAGCGCGACCGCGACACCGGCGATGTTGCCGGTGCCCACCCGGCTCGCAAGCCCGGTCGCGAAGGCCTGGAACGACGAGATGCTGCCCGGCTCGCCCTTGCTGCCGACCAGTTTGATACTGAGGAACAGCGCCTTCAGCTGGATCATCCGGAACCGCAACGTGAACCACGCACCCGCGCCGAGCAGCAGCGCGATCAGCACGTAGTTCCACAACACGCCGTTGACGGCGTCGATCAGCCCTTGCACGAGTGCTTCCATCCAGTGTCCTTTTAAATGGGTCGGTCATGTGGGCCGCGCATGGCCCGTCGGAGCGACGACATGATATGACAATTCCCAATAAATCTTACAAAACGAAAGGTGGATGGCGCGATGCGAGTCGGGCAAGAACGTTTCCTTTTCCGGTCAAAGGCCCATACGAAATGTCCAAGCCCACCCACCCCAAGCGGTTCGTCGACCATCGTTCGGAGGATCAATGCGCGCTGGCCGCTGGCAGGCTGTATCCGCACCCCGGACGCACAAACATCCGTGGCGACTGATTAACTGAAACGAATCCGGATGACGTCGAAAATCCTACGCTACACCGTGCGGTCGATGCTTTGGCTAGTCGCAACAACAACCGTGCTGGTCTTACTGCTATTTGTCCTCCTCATGTTTGCGAGATACGAGAAAGACGAAGGTAGTTGTCCCGACGCGCCAGCTGGAGAGGTTGAAGCCAAGATTCTCGCGTTCGCCAAAGAACAGGGAATCAGTTTGACCGACGTCAGGTTCACCAGTCCTCCCCCTGTACCACGCCGGCACGCTTGGCTGGTGGGTATTCGATCTGAGCGCACGCGAGGGAAACTATGTCGCGACGATTGATCGCACCGGTTGCGTCACCGGCTTTATGAAATTCCAACGGCTCCCTGACCCGCCGGGCCCGCCCAAGTGACTGCGCGGCTCGGCGGGACGAAGGCCCATCCGGAATGCTGAAGTACCCCCACCGCAAGTCGTTCACGGGCCGTCGTTTAGTGGCTTGATGCGCGCCGATACCGTTCGTGTGTCGACCGGCGTTCGGCTCACGAATCTTGCTGCCGGCGACGGTCCCCACCAGCGCAAACGCGCCCAAGCCAGCCGCGATCCGACGATCGACTCCCCTTAACGGCCATCCAAAATAAAACCGGGCGTCCTGATGGACGCCCGGCTGTTACTTCAAAGCACCTCGATGCTTACCGCGGCAGCTCCGAATGCCCCATCAGGTACGCATCGACCGAGCGCGCGCACTGGCGGCCTTCGCGGATCGCCCACACGACGAGCGACTGGCCGCGACGCATGTCGCCTGCCGCGAACACCTTGTCGACCGACGTGTAGTACGAACGATCGCCTTCGGTCGCGGCGCGCGCATTGCCTCGCGCATCCTTCGCGACGCCGAACGCGTCGAGCACCGGCGCGGCCGGCTGCGTGAAGCCCATCGCGAGCAGCACGAGGTCGGCCTTCATCTCGAACTCCGAGCCCGGCACTTCCTGCATCTTGCCGTCCTTCCACTCGACGCGCACCGCGATCAGCTTCTCGACCTTGCCGTTCTTGCCTTCGAGGCGCTTCGTCGCGACTGCCCAGTCGCGCTCGCAGCCTTCCTCGTGCGACGACGACGTGCGCAGCTTGATCGGCCAGTACGGCCATACGAGCGGCTTGTTCTCCTCTTCCGGCGGCTGCGGCAGCAGTTCGAACTGCGTGACCTGCTTCGCGCCGTGACGATTCGACGTGCCGACGCAGTCCGAACCCGTGTCACCACCGCCGATCACGATCACGTGCTTGCCCTTCGCAAGCAGCTGGTCGGTGAGCTTGTCGCCTGCGTTCACGCGGTTTTGCTGCGGCAGGAAGTCCATCGCGAAATGGACGCCGGCGAGCTCGCGACCCGGCACCGGCAGGTCGCGCGGCGTTTCCGAACCGCCTGCGATCACGACCGCGTCGAATTCTTCCTTCAGCGTCTCCGGCGAAATGGTTTCTTTCGCGAGGTTGCCGATCGATTCGGGCAGCGGATCCTTGCCGATGAACACGCTCGTGCGGAACGTCACGCCTTCCGCTTCCATCTGGCGCATGCGGCGATCGATCAGCCACTTCTCGAGCTTGAAGTCGGGGATCCCGTAACGCAGCAGACCGCCGATGCGATCGTTCTTCTCGAACACCGTCACGTCGTGGCCGGCGCGCGCGAGCTGCTGCGCGGCGGCGAGGCCGGCGGGGCCCGAGCCGACGATCGCGACTTTCTTGCCCGTCTTGTGTGCGGCCGGCTGCGGCTTCACCCAGCCTTCTGCCCACGCCTTGTCGATGATCGCGTGCTCGATCGACTTGATGCCGACCGGATCGTTGTTGATTCCGAGCGTGCACGCTGCCTCGCACGGCGCCGGACAAATGCGGCCCGTGAACTCCGGGAAGTTGTTGGTCGAGTGCAGGACTTCGATCGCCTGCTGCCAGTCCTGGCGATAAACGAGATCGTTGAAGTCCGGGATGATGTTGTTGACCGGGCAGCCGTTGTTGCAAAACGGGATGCCGCAATCCATGCAGCGCGCGCCCTGAACCTTCGCGTCCGCGTCGGTCAGCGCCGCGACGAATTCCTTGTAGTGCTTCACGCGCGTGAGCGGTGCTTCGTACGCCTCGTGGCGGCGTTCGAACTCCAGAAAACCGGTTGCCTTGCCCATAAGGTGCTCTTCTGTTCGGTGTATCGGGTGGGGGAGCCGCGCGCGGCAATCATGCGCGCGCGGCAGTCGCTATGTCGTTCGTCGTTCAGGCGGCCAGCACTTCCTTCGCCGCCTTCTTCGCACCGATTTCGCCCAGCGCGCGCTTGTATTCGTGCGGGAACACCTTTACGAACTGGCGGCGCGCCGCGTCCCAGTTTTCCAGCAGCGACTTCGCGCGCGGCGAACCCGTGAACTGGAAATGACGCTCGACGAGCCCCTTGAGCAGCGCCTCATCCGTCGTGCCCTCGTGCCAGAGTGCGCGATCGACCGTGCGCTCCTGCTCGGCCTGCTGCAGCACCGGCTCCAGCGCGACCATCGACTTGTTGCACTTCGCCGCGAACGTGCCTTCCGGATCGTAGATGTACGCGAGACCGCCCGACATGCCGGCCGCGAAGTTGCGCCCGGTTTCGCCGAGCACGACGACCGTGCCGCCCGTCATGTATTCGCAACCGTGGTCGCCTGTGCCTTCGACGACCGCCGTCGCACCCGAGTTGCGCACGCAGAAACGCTCGCCCGCCACGCCGCGGAAGAAGGCCTCGCCTTCGATCGCGCCGTACATCACCGTGTTGCCGCAGATGATGTTTTCCTCGGACTTGCCGCGGAAGTCGTTGGTCGGACGGATAATGATCCGGCCGCCCGACAGGCCCTTGCCGACGTAGTCGTTGCCGTCACCGACGAGATCGAGCGTCACGCCCTTCGCGAGGAACGCACCGAAGCTCTGGCCGGCCGTGCCCTTCAGCTGGATGTGCACTGCATCGTCCGCCAGGCCGTCGTGGCCGTGCTTCTTCGCGATCACGCCCGACAGCATCGCGCCGACCGTCCGGTTCACGTTGCGCACCGGCTGGATGAACGACACGTGCTCGCCGTTCTCGATCGCGGCCTTCGCCTTCTCGATCAGCACGTGGTCGAGCGCGCGCTCGAGGCCGTGATCCTGCACGTCGACGTGACGGCGCGCGACGTCCTCGCATTCTTCCGGCTGATAGAACACGCGCGAGAAGTCGAGGCCCTTCGCCTTCCAGTGCTCGATGCCCTTGCGCGTATCGAGCAGGTCCGCACGGCCGATCAGGTCGTCGAACTTCGCGATGCCGAGCTGAGCCATGATTTCGCGCACTTCCTCGGCGACGAAGAAGAAGTAGTTCACGACGTGCTCGGGCTGGCCCTTGAACTTCGCGCGCAGCACCGGGTCTTGCGTCGCGACGCCGACCGGGCACGTGTTCAGGTGGCACTTGCGCATCATGATGCAGCCTTCGACGACGAGCGGCGCCGTCGCGAAGCCGAATTCGTCCGCGCCGAGCAGCGCGCCGATCACGACGTCGCGACCCGTCTTCATCTGGCCGTCGGCCTGCACGCGGATCCGGCCGCGCAGGCGGTTCAGCACCAGCGTCTGCTGCGTTTCGGCCAGGCCGAGTTCCCACGGCGTGCCCGCATGCTTCACCGACGACAGCGGCGATGCGCCCGTGCCGCCGTCGTGGCCGGCGATCACGACGTGGTCGGCCTTCGCCTTCGCGACACCGGCCGCGACCGTGCCGACGCCCACTTCCGACACCAGCTTCACCGAAATGCTCGAGCTCGGGTTCACGTTCTTCAGATCGTGAATCAGCTGCGCCAGATCCTCGATCGAGTAGATGTCGTGATGCGGCGGCGGCGAGATCAGGCCGACGCCCGGCACCGAGTAACGCAGCTTGCCGATGTATTCGGACACCTTGTGGCCCGGCAGCTGACCGCCTTCGCCCGGCTTCGCGCCCTGCGCCATCTTGATCTGGATCTGATCGGCCGATGCGAGGTACTCGGCGGTCACGCCGAAGCGGCCCGACGCAACCTGCTTGATCTTCGAGCGCAGCGAATCGCCGTCCTTCAGCGGGATATCGCTGACGATCTCGTCGCCGATCACCGACTTGAGCGTCTCGCCCGACTTGATCGGGATGCCGCGCAGCTCGTTGCGATAGCGCTTCTCGTCCTCGCCGCCTTCGCCGGTGTTCGACTTGCCGCCGATCCGGTTCATTGCGATCGCGAGCGTCGCGTGCGCTTCGGTGCTGATCGACCCGAGCGACATCGCGCCGGTCGCGAAGCGCTTCACGATCTCCTTCGCCGGCTCGACGTTCTCGATCGGGATCGCCTTGGTCGGCTCGACCTTGAACTCGAACAGGCCGCGGAACGTCATGTGACGCTTCGTCTGATCGTTGATCAGGTGCGCGTATTCCTTGTACGTCTGGTACGAGTTGCTGCGCGTCGCGTGCTGCAGCTTCGCGATCGAATCCGGCGTCCACATGTGATCTTCGCCGCGCACGCGATACGCGTACTCGCCGCCCGCGTCGAGCATGTCGCGCAGGATCGGGTTGTCGCCGAACGCATCGCGGTGCAGGCGGATCGCTTCCTCCGCGACTTCGAACAGGCCGATGCCGCCGACCTTCGATGCCGTGCCCTTGAAATACTTCTCGACGAGGTCGCTCGACAGGCCGAGCGCTTCGAAGATCTGCGCGCCCGTGTACGACATGTACGTCGAGATGCCCATCTTCGACATCACCTTCTGCAGGCCCTTGCCGACCGCCTTCGTGAAGTTGTAGACGGCCTTCTCCGGCGACAGGTCGCCCGGCAGCCCTTCGGCCATCTTCGCGAGCGTTTCCATCGCGAGGTACGGGTGCACGGCTTCCGCGCCATAGCCCGCGAGCAGCGCGAAGTGGTGCGTCTCACGTGCCGAGCCCGTCTCGACGACGAGGCCCGTGCTCGTGCGCAGCCCTTGCTGGACGAGGTGCGTGTGGATCGCCGACGTGGCGAGCAGCGCCGGAATCGCGACGTGCTCAGCGTCCGTCTTGCGGTCCGACACGATCAGGATGTTGTAGCCGGACTTCACCGCGTCGACGGCTTCCGCGCACAGCGACGCGAGGCGCGCTTCGATGCCTTCCTTGCCCCATGCGACCGGATAGCAGATGTTCAGTTCGTACGCGCTGAACTTGCCGCCCGTGTACTGGTCGATCGCGCGGATCTTCGCGATGTCCTTGAAGTCGAGCACCGGCTGCGACACTTCGAGACGCATCGGCGGGTTGATGTTGTTCGTGTCGAGCAGGTTCGGCTTCGGGCCGATGAACGACACGAGCGACATCACCATGTTCTCGCGGATCGGGTCGATCGGCGGGTTCGTGACCTGCGCGAACAGCTGCTTGAAGTAGTGATAGAGCGTCTTGTTCTTGTTCGACATCACCGCGAGCGGCGAGTCGTTGCCCATCGAGCCGACGGCCTCTTCGCCCTGCTGCGCCATCGGCGCCATCAGGAACTTCAGGTCTTCCTGCGTATACCCGAACGCCTGCTGGCGGTCGAGCAGCGCGGCGCCCTGCGTACGGCCGGCCGCGACTTCCTCGGCCTTCGGCTCGATTTCGTCGAGCTTGATGCGCACGGCGTCGATCCAGCTCTTGTACGGCTTCGCGTTCGCGAGGTTGTCCTTGAGCTCCTTGTCGTCGATGATGCGGCCGTGTTCCATGTCGATCAGGAACATCTTGCCCGGCTGCAGGCGCCACTTCTTGACGATCTTCGATTCCGGAATCGGCAGCGTGCCGGCTTCCGACGCCATGATGACGAGGTCGTCGTCCGTGACGATGTAGCGCGCCGGACGCAGGCCGTTACGGTCGAGCGTCGCGCCGATCTGGCGGCCGTCGGTGAACGCGATCGCGGCGGGGCCGTCCCACGGCTCCATCATCGCGGCGTGGTACTCGTAGAACGCGCGGCGGTTCTCGTCCATCAGCGTGTGCTGTTCCCACGCTTCCGGGATCATCATCATCACCGCGTGCACGAGCGGGTAGCCGGCCATCACCAGCAGTTCGAGGCAGTTGTCGAACGATGCGGTGTCCGACTGGCCCGGGTAGATCAGCGGCCACAGCTTCGGCAGATCGTCGCCGAGCACATGCGATGCGATCGCGCCG
Source organism: Burkholderia sp. AU19243 (assembly GCF_018148075.1). NCBI lineage: Bacteria > Pseudomonadati > Pseudomonadota > Betaproteobacteria > Burkholderiales > Burkholderiaceae > Burkholderia > Burkholderia sp. AU19243. Next base: position 44,326 of record NZ_JAGSTV010000014.1, on the reverse strand, counting down.
GTACGTGCGTTCAGCCAGTTCACGTTGCCCTTCACGGTGTTGATCTCGCCGTTGTGCGCGATCATCCGGTACGGGTGAGCCAGTTCCCACGCCGGGAACGTGTTGGTCGAAAAACGCTGGTGCACGAGCGCGAGCGCCGACACGACGCGCTCGTCCTGCAGGTCGCGGTAGTACACGCCGACCTGGCCCGCCAGCAGCAGCCCCTTGTAGACGACCGTGCGCGCCGACATCGACGGCACGAAGTATTCCTTGCCGTGCTTGAGCTTCAGCGCCTGGATACGGTGGCTCGCGGTCTTGCGAATCACGTACAGCTTCCGCTCGAGCGCGTCCGTCACCATGATGTCCTTGCCGCGGCCGATGAAGATCTGGCGGATCAGCGGCTCGCTCGCCTTGACCGTCGGCGAGATCGGCATCGTATGGTCGACCGGCACGTCGCGCCAGCCGAGCACCACCTGGCCCTCGGCCCGCACCGTCCGCTCGAGCTCCTGCTCGCACGCGAGACGCGACGCGTTTTCCTTCGGCAGGAAGATCATCCCGACCCCGTATTCGCCGGCCGGCGGCAGCGTCACGCCCTGCTTCGACATTTCCTCGCGATAGAACGCGTCGGGAATCTGGATCAGGATCCCCGCGCCGTCGCCCATCAGCGGATCGGCGCCGACCGCGCCGCGGTGGTCGAGGTTTTCGAGAATCTTCAGACCCTGCTGAATGATCTCGTGACTTTTCTTGCCCTTGATGTGAGCGACGAAGCCGACGCCGCAGGCGTCATGTTCGTTTTGCGGGTCGTACAGACCTTGTGCGGCGGGCACCGCGGCGAGCGGCTGCTGGTGGTCGTTCATGGGGACACCGTCGTAAAGGGGCCTCGAGGGCCGTTGAACCATTTTTTGTTGCCGTCACTCCCGCTCCCGACGGGAGACGGCACGGCCGACAGTGGTTGGGCGAACTTCGCCGGGGCCACCGGAATTCGGAATATACGCGACGAATCAAAGGAATAGCAACAAAAACCGCATGATCGATCCCCAATTAAACGAACGCTTCGATGTGGTGCCATTTTATTGGGGACGTATCATTTTGGTGCAAAAAGAAGCGGCGCCCGCCGCGCCGCTTCGTGGCCCGCCTCTCCGGCGTTACTGCTGGATCGGCGGCGTATTTTCACGCACCTTTCTGGGGCGTCCGCGCGGCAGCGGCGACACGCGGCGGTTCGCGGTGCGCGCCGCCCACTCGCGGTAATTTTCGCCGCCGAGCACCCATCCCTTGAGCGTCGCCTGCTGGAGTTGATCGGCCTGCCGCTCGTCGAGCGGCTGCTCGCAGAGCTCCTTGTACGCGCGCTGACGGTCGAACGGCGTGTTGCCGAGCGCCCAGTAGAGCGGGTGATCGGTAATCAGGCTATCGACGGTGAGGCCCACGTGGTGGCGGTAGCTCGACCAGCGGTAGGCATCGGGCGTCGCGACAAGCTGCGAGCGCACCGGGCTCATCTCGACCACGCGGCTCGCGAGCAGGAAATAGCGCTCGCCTTCGATGACGGTCGCCCGATAGCGGCCTTCCCACAGGGTGCCGCGGCGCGAATAACGCCGGTTGAAATGCGCGACGTAACGGCGGCCGACCGCCTGCATCGCCTTCGGCAGGCTCGCTTCGTCGCTCGGCGTGACGAGGAGTTGCACCTGTCGCGGGAGCAGCACATAGGCATGCACCGACAGGTGATGATCGCGTGCCGCGGCCTTCAGACAATCGATGAAAAGCTCGTAGTCCTGGTCGTCGACGAACGCGGGTTGCTGATCCAGGCCGCGCAGTATCACGTGCTGCGGCTGGTCGGGAACGTAAAGTCGTGCTAACCGTGCCATGCTGAATGTCCGTTTGAACGCGTTAGGAAATACCCGGAGGTCCGAAATTGCGCACTTGCGTAGAATGCCTGTCCCTGCGGGGCGCGGAAGCGTACGGTCGTGCGAATCCTAGGGAGAAAGCTCTAACTTGCGAGCTTGTTTGGTTTTAAACGCAGTCGTCATAATGAGCACGCCTTTGATCGGAGGAGACACAATGAAACGAAAACTGGCCATTACGGGGGCCGCAGCGCTCGCATTCGCATTTGCGGGCGGTACGGCACACGCACAATCTGCAGGTGATTTCTACGTCAGCACCGGCTGGTTCCACCTGTCCCCTCAGGACAGCAGCGACCCGCTCTTCGTGTACGGCGTAGGCGGCACGCCCATCAATCAGTCGATTCCCAACACCGGCGCCGGCATCAGCGACGCCGATACCCTCGGCCTCGCGACCGGCTACTTCGTTACCGACCATATCTCCACCGAGCTCGTCATGGGGATCCCGCCGAAGTTCGACATCACCGGCAAGGGTCAGTTCGAAAAGTTCGGCGTCCTCGGCCGTGCGTACCAGTGGAGCCCTGCGCTGTTGCTCCGCTACCACTTCAACGATGCCAACGCGAAGTTCCGTCCGTATGTGGGCATCGGCGCGACGTATGTCTGGTTCACCGGCGCGAAGATCACGAACGGCAGCTTCGAGAACGGCGTGCTCGGCGGTCCGACCAGCGCGACGACCAGCAACCAGTGGGCGCCCGTGTTCAACGCAGGCTTCACGTACAACTTCACCAAGCACTGGTTCGGCGGCCTGTCGATTTCGTACATCCCGGTCAGTGTGACCGCGACGTTCACGACGGCACGCCGCACGCCGGTCGGCACGCTGACCGAGACGTCGAAGGCGCATATCTCGCTCAACCCGATCGTCACGTACCTGAACGTCGGCTACCGCTTCTAAGCGTAGTCGAATATTTGGGGAATGGTTAATCCTGCTGCAATTTGTAGCGGATTTTTCGTCGAGTAACGCGGCCGCGATGCAAAACGCCCCGGTGGAGAACCCGCCGGGGCATCGTTTTTTCGCGTCGGGCACGTTTCCGTGCAGGGTTTTACCTGCCGCGCGGCACTAGACGAGGCCGTCCAGCGACGACGGGCCGATCAGGTCGATGCGGTCGGTGCAGACCGCATCGACGCCCCATCGCACGAGTTCGCGCGCCCGCGCGAGGTCGTTCACCGTGTAAACCAGGATGCGCAGCCCCGCCGACTTGATGGCGCGCACGAGCGCTTCGTCGAGTTCCGCGTGGTTGGCGTGCAACGATACGCAGTCGAGCGCGCCGACCACCTGCGCGTGCCAGTCGTCCGGAACCGCGTCGTACAGCATCCCGCGCGCCAACCCGGGCGCCGTCGCGCGCGCCTGCTGAAGCGCGTCGAACGAGAACGACGACAGCAGCGGCGGCACGGCCGCGCCGTGCCAGTACGCCGCCGCGTCGCCGGCCACGCGGCGCCCGGTGTCGCGTTCGCGGCCCGGGCACGGCTTGATCTCGACGTTCGCGGCGAGCCCGTGCGCGATACAGCGCGCCGCCGCCGCCTCGAACGTCGGCATCTGCTCTCCCGTGAAGCGCGCATCGAACCACGCGCCCGCGTCCAGCGCGGCCAGTTCCGCATAACGCATGCCCGCGGCCGGCCCGCTGCCGTTCGACGTGCGGTCGACCGTGTCGTCGTGCAGCAGGAAGGTCACATCGTCGGCGGACAGCTTCGCGTCGAATTCGACCATCCGGTGACCGCGGCGCGCGCCCTCGTCGAGCGCCGCGAGCGTGTTTTCGGGCGCGAGCGTGCCGCCGCCGCGATGGGCGACGACGCGCGGATAGGGCCAGTCGGGGCAGGTTGTCATCGTCGGCCTCGTCACACGTTCAGCAGGTCGTCAGGGTCAGCCGGCACGCTTGCCGGTCTCGGGATCGAAGAAATGCAGCCGGTGCGCGGGCAACGCCGCGCCGAAGGCCGTCCCGCGCGCAGGACGGTCCGCGTGCGGCAGACGCACCGCAACGTCGTGGTTGCCCCAGCGGCCGTGCGCGAGATTGTCCGCGCCGAGCAGTTCGCACGAGTCGACCGGCAGCGTGGCCTGCGCGACGCCCGGCTGCGGCGTCATGTGCTCCGGCCGCACACCCAGCACCCAGTCGCGGCCCGTGGCGATCGCGGCGCCGATGCCCGGCGCGCCGGCCACCGGCAGCGCCGGGCCGCCGCCTGCGACCGTAAACGTCGCGCCGTCGTCGGACAGCCGCCCGTGCATCAGGTTCATCGCCGGCGAGCCGATGAAGCCGGCGACGAACACCGTCGCCGGCTTTTCGTACACGTCGACCGGCGCGCCGATCTGTTCCGCGTAGCCGCGGTTCATCACGATCACGCGCTGCGCGAGGGTCATCGCCTCGATCTGGTCGTGTGTCACGTAGACGCTCGTCGTCGCGAGCCGCGCATGCAGCCGCTGGATCTCGAGCCGCATCTGCACGCGCAGCTTCGCATCGAGGTTCGACAGCGGCTCGTCGAACAGGAACACCGCCGGCTCGCGCACGATCGCGCGGCCCATCGCGACGCGCTGGCGCTGGCCGCCCGACAGTTCGCGCGGCCGCCGCGCGAGCAGCGGCTCGAGTTCGAGGATCTTTGCGGCCGCGGCCACCCGCGCGTCGATCGCCGCACGGTCGATACCGCGGATCTTCAGCCCGTAACCCATGTTTTGCGCGACCGTCATGTGCGGATACAGCGCATAGTTCTGGAACACCATCGCGATGTCGCGATCCTTAGGCTCCAGCGCGTTCACCACACGCCCGCCGATCGCGATCTCGCCGTCCGTCACCGTCTCGAGCCCCGCGATCATCCGCAGCAGCGTCGACTTGCCGCAGCCCGACGGGCCGACCAGCACGATGAATTCGCCGTCGGCGATCTCCACGTCGATGCCGTGCAGCACGTGCTGCTTGCCGTCGTAGGATTTCCTGACGCCCTTCAAGCTCAGCGCAGCCATACTTGATCCTTCTCCCGGTTGCCGTCTTTGGTTATTTCTCGGAATCAACGAGGCCGCGCACGAACCAGCGCTGCATCGCCAGCACGACGACGAGCGGCGGAATCATCGCCAGCAGCGTCGCCGCCATCACGTATTGCCATTCGGTCGCGGCATCGCCGCTCGCGATCATCGTCTTGATGCCGACCACCGCCGTCGACAGCGACGCCTCCGTCGTGATCAGGATCGGCCACAAATACTGGTTCCAGCCGTAGATGAACGTGATCACGAACAGCGCCGCGATGCTCGTCTTCGACAACGGCAGCACGACGTCCCAGAAAAAGCGCAGCGGCCCCGCGCCGTCGATGCGCGCGGCGTCCATCAACTCGTCTGGCAACGTCATGAAGAACTGGCGGAACAGGAATGTCGCGGTCGCCGACGCGATCAGCGGCAGCGTGAGCCCCGCGTAGGCGTTCGTCATGTGCAGCGTCGACACGACCTGCACGGTCGGGAAGATCCGCACTTCGACCGGCAGCATCAGCGTGACGAAGATCAGCCAGAACGCCGTATTGCGGAACGGGAAGCGGAAATAGACGATCGCGTACGCGGACAGGATCGACACTGCGATCTTGCCGAGCGCGATCCCGAGCGCCATCACGAAGCTGTTGACGAGCAGCCGGCCGAACGGCGCCGTCGTGCCGCCGCTGCCGTGCCCCCAGATGTACGCGACGTTCTCGAGCAAATGCGTGCTCGGCACCAGCGACAGCGGAATCGTGAACACTTCCTGCGCGTTCATCGTCGCCGCGCAGAATGCGACGTACACCGGAAACACGATCAGCACGATGCCCGCGATCAGCACCGCATGGCAGAACAGGTCGAAGCCCTTGCGATTTTCGATCATGCGTATTGCACCCTGCGTTCGACGAAGCGGAACTGGATCACCGTGAGTCCGACGACGATGATCATCAGCACGACCGACTGCGCGCCCGAGCTGCCGATGTCGAGGCCCTGGAAGCCTTCCGTGAAGATCTTGTAGATCAGCGTCTTCGTGCTTTGGGCCGGGCCGCCCGCCGTGGCCGCGTCAATGACCGGGAACGTGTCGAAGAACGCATACACGAGATTCACGACAAGCAGGAAGAAGCTCGTCGGCGACAGCAGCGGCAGCACGATGTTGAAGAAGCGCCGCACCGGGCCGGCGCCGTCAATCGCCGCCGCCTCGATCAGCGAGCGCGGAATCGCCTGCAGCCCCGCGTAGAAGAACAGGAAGTTGTAGCTCACCTGCTTCCACACCGACGCGAGCACGACGAGAAACATTGCCTGGCTGCCGTTCAGCGCGTGATTCCATACGATGCCGCCCTTCGCGAGCGCGTACGTGACGAGGCCGATGCTAGGGTTAAACAGGAACGCCCACAGCACGGCCGCTATCGTCGGCGCGACCGCGTAAGGCCAGATCAGCAGTGTGCGGTACACGCGTGCGCCGCGGATCACGCGGTCCGCGCATGCGGCGAGCAGCAGCGACACGACGAGCCCGCTCGCCGTCACGAGCGAGCTGAACACGAGCGTCGTCCGGAATGAGTCGAGGTAGAGCGGATCGGCGAACAGGCGCGCGAAGTTCGCGAAGCCGACGAATTCGCTCGACGTGCCGAACGCGTCCTGCATCTGCGTCGACTGCCACAGCGCGACGCCGGCCGGCCACAGGAAGAACACGGCGGTGATCGCGAGCTGCGGCGCGATCAGCAGGTACGGCAGCAGGCTCGTGCCGAAACGGGAACGGGATTGCATCGCGGGTGTCCGAAGGCGAAACGGAAAGGGAACCGCGCCGCTGGCCCGTGCGCGCATGCGCGACGCGGCAGCCGGCGGCACGAACGCGATGCGGCTCAGCCGCCCGACTTCTCGAAGCGGCGCAGCAGCTCGTCGCCGCGCGACGCCGCCGAATCGAGCGCGTCCTTCGGCGACTTCTTCTGCGCCCAGACCTGCTCCAGCTCCTCGTCGACGACCGTGCGGATCTGCGGCATGTTGCCGAGACGCAGCCCCTTCGTGTAAGGCAGCGGCGGCTTGTTCAGCATCTGCTTGATCGCGGTTTCCGCGCTCGGGTTCTTCGCATAGAAGCCTTGCTGGCGCGTGAGGTCGTATGCAGCCGTCGTCACCGGCAGGTAGCCCGTTTCCTGATGCCACTTCGCAGCGATCGGCGGCGAAGACAGGAACGCGAGGAATTTCGCGACGCCCTTGTAGGTCGCGGCATCCTTGCCGGCCAGCACCCACAGGCTCGCGCCGCCGATGATTGCGTTCTGCGGCGCGCCCTTCACGTTCGCGTCGTACGGCATCATCCCGGTGCCGTAGCTGAACTTCGCGAACTTCTGCACGTTCGCGAGCGCGCCCGACGACGTCGTCAGGATCCCGCAGTCGCCGCTATAGAACTTCGCCGACGCTTCGTCCTTGCGGCCCGCGTACGTGAACGTGCCGTCCTTCTGCATCTGCTGCAGAAACGCGATATGGGCGATCTGCTGCGGCTTGTTGAACTCGAGCACCGCGTCGGTGCCGTCGAAGCCGTTGTTGCGGCTCGCGAACGGCAGCGCGTGCCACGCACTGTAGTTTTCGAGCTGGATCCAGCCCTGCCAGCCGGTCGTGAAGCCGCACGCCATCCCGGACTTGCGCAGCTTTTCCGCGTCGGCCTGCACGTCGGCCCACGTCTTCGGCGGCTGGTTCGGGTCGAGCCCGGCCTTCTTGAACGCGTCCTTGTTGTAGTACAGCACCGGCGTCGAGCTATTGAACGGCATCGACACGAGGTGGCCCGTCTTCGCGTCGCTGTAGTAGCTCGCGATGGTCGGCACGAACGCCTTTTCGTCGAGCGGCACGCCGGCCTGCTTGAACACGTCGTAGACCGGCACGACGGCCTTCTTCGCCTGCATCATCGTCGCGGTGCCAACTTCATACACCTGGAGGATCGCCGGCGCGTTGCCGCTGCGATAGGCGGCGATGCCCGCGGCGAGCGCCTGGTCGTAAGTGCCCTTGAAGACCGGCACGATCTTGTAGTCGCTCTGCGACGCGTTGAACTGCGCGGCGAGCTCGTTCACGCGCTCGCCGAGTGCCGACTCCATCGCATGCCAGAACTGGATCTCCGTCGCGGCGAACGCCGCATGCTGCACACCGAACATCAACGCGCCGCCCAGCGCGATCGAGCGAATCATGGTCCCCGCGGGCTTCTTCTTCATCGACCTCTCTCCTGTGAAAACGTTACCAACAGCGTGTGCAACATTCCCGTCGCCATCGAACCGGCGAAGTCTAGTGATCGTTTGTGACAGTCAGTTGTCGTTGACGACGAACAGCCGCTGATACTCCTTCAGCGCGAAGCGGTCCGTCATGCCGGCAATGTAGTGCGCGACGAGGCGCGGCTGCTGCGCTTCGTCGTCCGACTGATATGGAGGCGGCAGCAGGCGCGGATCGTCGATGAACGCGTCGAACAGCCCCGTCACGACGCGTTGCGCCTTGTTCGCCATGCGCATCACCTTGTAGTGACGATACAGGTTCTTGAACAGAAAACGCTTGAGCGCGGCCGCCTGCGCGGCGACCGGTTCGCTATGCGCGACGAGCGGCGGCGAGGCGCGCACGTCGTCGAGCGATGCCGGAGCGACACGCGCGAGATTGCGCGTGGTCTCGTCGATCAGGTCGACGATCAGCGTGTTGATGATGCGGCGCACCGTTTCGTGCACGAGGCGGCGGCCTTCGAGACGCGGAAATTCGGCGAGCGCCGCCTCGTAATGGCGTTGCCACAGCTCGACTTCGGCGAGTTGCTCGATCGTGATCAGGCCGGAGCGCAGGCCGTCGTCGACGTCATGGTTGTTGTACGCGATTTCGTCGGCGATGTTCGCCAGCTGCGCCTCCAGCGACGGCTGCCGCCCTTGCAGGAAACGCTCGCCGAGCGCGCCGAGCTTGCGCGCGTTCTCGCGCGAGCAGTGCTTGAGGATGCCTTCGCGCGTCTCGAAGCACAGGTTCAGGCCGTTGAAGGCGCCGTAGTGCTCTTCGAGCTCGTCGACCACAGCCAGGCTCTGCAGATTGTGCTCGAAGCCGCCATGCTCGCGCATGCATGCATTCAGCGCGTCCTGCCCGGCATGGCCGAACGGTGTATGGCCGAGATCGTGCGCGAGCGAGATCGCTTCGACCAGATCCTCGTTCAGGCGCAGGTTGCGCGCGATCGAACGCGCGATCTGCGCGACTTCGAGACTGTGCGTGAGTCGCGTCCGGAACAGGTCGCCTTCGTGATTGACGAACACCTGCGTCTTGTATTCGAGCCGGCGGAACGCGGTCGAGTGAACGATGCGGTCGCGATCGCGCTGGAATTCGGTGCGCGCGGCCGGCGGTGTTTCCGGATGGCGGCGGCCGCGCGACTGCGACGCGTGCGCCGCATACGGAGCGAGATGGGCTTCCAGCGCCGCCAGCGTCGGCGGCTCGACCGGTGCCACGACGGAAGCGCGGCCGGCCTCGGGCAGTTTGCTGCTGGATGTCTCGCTCACGTCTCCTCCATGTCAGGGGCGCCGGGGCATCCGGAACGCCGTTACCGGGTTGTCTGCGCCAGGGTGGCGAATACGGCTTCGTCGGGGGCCTGCGTGATCACCGTATCGCCGAATCGCTTCAGCAGGATGAACTTGATCGCGCCGGCCTCCGCCTTCTTGTCGACGCGCATCAGATCCATGTAGCGCGCATCGCCGAGTGCGGGGCCGCGGACCGGCAGGTGCGCGGCGGCAATCACGGTGTCCAGCCGCTGCCGCGACGCGTCGTCGAGCAGGCCGAGCCGCACCGACAAGTCGCCGGCCATCACCATCCCGCAGCCGACCGCTTCGCCGTGCAGCCATTCGCCGTAGCCGAGCCCGGCTTCGATCGCATGACCGAACGTATGGCCGAAATTCAGGATCGCGCGCAGGCCGCCTTCACGCTCGTCGGCCGCGACTACGCTTGCCTTGATTTCGCACGAGCGCTTCACCGCATGCGCGAGCGCATCAGGCTCGCGGCGATTGAGCGCGTCGACGTTCGCCTCGATCCAGTCGAAGAATTCCGCATCGGCGATCGCGCCGGTCTTGATGACTTCCGCGACGCCCGCTGCCAGTTCGCGATCGGGCAGCGTCGTCAGCGCGCCGATATCGGCGATCACCGCTTGCGGCTGGTAGAACGCGCCGATCATGTTCTTGCCGAGCGGATGATTGATGCCCGTCTTGCCGCCGACCGACGAATCGACCTGCGACAGCAGCGTCGTCGGCACCTGGATGAACGGTACGCCGCGCATGTAGCACGCGGCGGCAAATCCCGTCATGTCGCCGACCACGCCGCCGCCGAGCGCGACGAGCGTGGTCTTGCGGTCGGCGCGCTCGGTCAGGAGACCGTCGAAGATCAGGTTCAGCGTTTCCCAGTTCTTGTAGGCCTCGCCGTCCGGCAACACGACGGTCGACACGCGTTTGCCGAGCGGCGCGAGCGCCGCGCGCAGCGTATCGCCGTAGAGCGGATCGACCGTCGTGTTCGTGACGATCGTGACCGACGAACCGGTAATGTGAGGGGCGTACAGGTCGGTGCGGCCGATCAGGCCGGCACCAATGTGAATCGGATAGGCGCGGTCGCCCAGATCGACGTTGACGGTAATCATGCTTGTAGCGGCTTGGCGATGACGCCTGCGAGTTCGAGTTGCATCAGCACCATGTTGACGAGCCCGTTGACCGACGGGCGGCCGGTTTCGATGATGAAGTCCGCGCATTCGCGGTAAAGCGGGTCGCGCACGTCGTAGAGCGCTTCGAGACGCGCCTTCGGATCGTCCGTTTGCAGCAGCGGGCGGTTCTTGTCCTTGCGGGTGCGCAGCCAGAGATCGTGCGGATTGGCGCGCAGATAGACGACGATTCCGTTGGTTTTCAGGCAATCGCGGTTTTCGGGACGCAGCACCGCACCGCCGCCCGTCGCCAGAACGATGCTCTCGCGCTGCGTGAGCTCGGCGATCACCTGCGATTCGCGATCGCGAAAGCCGGCCTCGCCCTCCATTTCGAAAATCACCGGAATGCGCGCACCCGTGCGAGCCTCGATTTCGTGATCGGAGTCGAAGAACGTCCTGTCGAGCCGGCGCGCGACCGCACGGCCCACGGTGGTCTTACCCGCTCCCATAAGGCCGACGAAAAATACGTTTGCATGTGGGTCCCGCGCTTGCAACGGCTTCCTCTGCTTGAATCTTGCTGGTGTGTGGCGCAGCTTACTGGCAAAGCGGCTGCCTTGTCGAGCGGGCGTCATCGGCGTCCGGCCCCGTTTTTCCCGCATCCGGGCCGCTTGCGCCGACCGTCTCGCAGCGCGCGCCGACGACCGTCGGCGTAATGAAGACAACCAGTTCGCTGCGCTGGTCGCGGCGCGCGCGATGCCGAAAAAGCGCGCCGAGTACGGGTATTTTGCCCAAGAGCGGCACCCGCGTCACATCGTCCCGGTTCAGCTGCTCGTAGATCCCACCGATCGCGACCGTCCCGCCATCTTCGACTTCCACCCGCGTCTGCACGTGCTTGGTATGAATCGCCGGGCCGGCCGCAGTCGGCTCGCCGATGCTGTCCTTCGTTACGTCGAGGTCGAGCACGACGCGTCCGTCGGGCGTGATCTGCGGCTCGACCTCGAGCTTCAACGTCGCGCGGCGAAACTGCACGCCGCTGACGCCGTTGCCTACCTTGGCCTGATACGGCAGCTCCGAGCCCTGCTCGACGATCGCCTTCACGCGGTCGGCCGTTACCACGCGTGGGCGCGAAACGATCTGGCCCCGTCCTTGCGCCTCGAGCGCGCTCAGCTCGACGTCGAGCACACGGCTGAGCGGCGCGGCAAACAACGTGAAGCCGGCCGTCGCCGCATCGAAACCGCCGAGGGGGCGCGCGGCCAGGTCGAGCGCGTTGCGCGCGTCGGCCGCCACAGCCGTACCGTCGGCCGGCGCTGCCCGCCCTTGCGCGCGGAGCGCGATGCGCGCGCCGAGGTTGCGGGAGAAGCCCTGTTCGCCCTCGACGATGCGCGCCTCGATACGCACCTGCCGCGAAGGCCGGTCGATCGCGTCGATCAACTCCGCGATCTGCGCGACGCGCGGCCCCAGATCCGTGACGAACAGCAGATTCGTGCGCGGATCGGCCGCCGCGGCGCCGCGTTTCGACAGCAGGCGTTGACCCGTCGCGCCGGCCAGCAGCCGCTGCACGTCCTGCGCGCGCGGGTAATGCAGCGCGAAGGTACGACTCGACAGCGGTTCGAGCTCGGCCGCGCGCGCGTGCGTTTCGAATCGCTCGCGCTCCCGAGCGGCGAGTTCGGCCGCCGGCGTGACCCAGATCACGTTGCCTCGCCGGGACATCGCGAGGCCGTGCGTGTCGAGCAGCGTATCGAACGCATCGCGCCATCGGACATTGTTCAGACGCAACGTCACGGTACCGCGCACCTGCTCGGCGACGATGATGTTGAGCCCGGTGAATCGCGCTAGCGCGTCGAATGCGGCCGCGAGCGCGGCCCCTTGCAGGTTCAGCGAGATCCGCTGCGCGTCGTCCGCATCGCCGGGACGCCGCGATGCGGCGTCGCTCATGCGGGTCGGTGGCGGCAACGGAATCGGCGGCCCTTCCAGCAGCGGTGCGGACGCCGTTGCACCGGGGCCTGCCTGCAGCGCTGGCCGCATCGCGTCTGCGAAAGGCGTCGAATCGGCCTGCCCCTGCCCCGGCAGCTGGGCGGGATCGGAGGCTCCGTCGAGGAGGCCTTGCGGCAATGGAACGCCTTCAGCGCGTACCTGCATCGGCGCGACGGGCCATCCGGCCGCCGGCAAAGGCGGCAGCGGCGGCAGTGCGGCGTGGGAGGCTGCGACGTGCAACACGATCCAGACCACGGTCGCCCAGCGTCGGTAACGGATCATCGGCCTCCTCCATCGTCCATAACGACCCGGTGCGCGCCGTCGGCCGTCGCGAGCATCACGGCACCGGCATCGACGCGCGTCAAACGGGCCGCCCCGAGCGCTTCGCCCGGCGCGATTGCCGTGAACGTTCCGTCGCCGGAATCGAACAACGCGAGCGCGGCCCGCGCGCCGTTGATCGTGCCAGCCAGCCGCAGCGCGGGACCGTCGGACACCACGGGCGCACCCGCACCGTCGAACGGATCGCCTGCCGGCGCGCTCGCGAATGCCGGAGCTGCGGCGCCTTCCGCGTCCGAAAGCGCGGGCAGCGTCGGAAATACGTCGAGCGTCATGTCGATTCGCGCCTCCAAGGCTTTCCGCTCTATGTGCAATGCCACCGGCACAGCCAGTACCCGGAAACTCGCGAGCCGGTCCATCAACCGCCGTGCGGCAGGAAAACCGCCGTCCGCGACGATTCGCATCGTGCGCCGCCCATCGGCCCCCGCGCCATCCACGCTTCGCGGTTCGATCGATGCAATACGCAAACCGCTCGCACCGGTCAACGCGGCCACCTCCAGTACCAGGGCGGGCCACGTCGGCACGGACCGCGCATCGGCATCGGACACGGAGGCGTCGCCGGTGTCGCGCACGTGCACAGCATCCGCGAGCATCCGCTGCGCCGCAGCCGCCCGCGCCTGCGCGGTTGCCAGCAGCACGCGACTGCGCGCGAGCCCGCTCCAGTCGGCGGCATCCATCAGATGAATGCCGCCCGCCACCGCTGCCGTGAATGCCAGCGCGCAGCCCGCGGCGTGCGCGGTAGCCGGCGACACGCGCATCACGCTGCCACGCAGCCCGGCACCGCCAGACATCAACCGATCGGCGAGCGTCGTCATGCGCTGTCCCCTGCCGCATTCTGCCGAGTCGCCCCGTCATGCCAGCGTACCCGCACGGAGAACCGGAATGGCGAGGCCGAACCGGTGACCGGCCCGGTCGAAGCCGGTGCAAGCTCGCCGATATCGAAGCGCCAGCCGTGCCGCTCGGCAGCGATCCGCGCGAGCCACCGCGCGGCGGCCCGGTAACTCGTGGCGCGCACATCGAGCACGGCGCCGGACGACGTCGCACGCAACGCGTCGAGCCGAACCGTGTCGTCGCGCGCGTGCGCCAGCGTTGCCAGCAGCCCGGCGATGCGCCGGTAAGGCGCGGCGAGCGCGGCCGCCTGCGCGTCGCGCTTCGCAACGCCTGCGGCCGCGCCGGCAGCGCGCCGAGCCACATCGAGCCGCGGCTGCCATTGCCGCAGTTGCGCGTCCACCCGTGTCCGTTCGGCGTCCACGCGCCAACGCCACAGGGTCGCCGCGCCCGTCCACAGACCAGCGCAGAGCACGCCCAATACGAATGCTGCGCCGCATTGCATCGCTCGGCGACGCCGTAACGCATGCGCGAGCCGCTCTCGATAAGGCAGCAGATTGAATCCGCCAAGCACCGGCCCCGCCGTGGCAGTCCGCGCGAATCCCGCATCGGCCGTCATTCCCAGACCCCGCGAAGCGCCAGCCCGATTGCGAGCGCAAATGCCGGACCGCCTGAAGCTTCCGCCGGATCGCCGGGCAACCCGTCCCAACCGTTGCAGTCGAATGGCACCGCGGCCACGCCAAGCGCATCGCCGATGTCGGCAACCGACGTGCCGCAGCGCGCGATGCAGCGCTCGTCGCCGGCCACGAGCACGCAGCCCACCGTTCCGAACCCGGACTGCCGCAACGCATCCGGAAACGCCGCGCGCACGTCGCCGGACACCGCGAGCACCGGCGCGGCAACCGCGCCGTCGACCCGCCAGCCGTGTACGCCCGCATCGCCGAACCAGAATGCGGCGTACGGACCGTTTGCGTCATGCTCGAACCGCGCGGCATAGCGCAGCGCGCGCAGCGCGGCGGCCGATTCGCCGTCGACGGCCGTCAGGTCGATGCCCGCCTGCGCAGCCACGTCGATCCGACGCTCGAGCAAAGCCTGCGGCGCGACAGCGACCTCAATCTCGGCGGTACCAGGGCCGTCATCCTGACGCCAGTCGTACGCGAGACTGTCGGGCGCCAGGCCCGAGATCCGCTCGGCCGCCTGCCGGGCTGCGTCCGCGACGTCATCCCGCCCTGCGAGATCGAGCGCAGCGGTGCGCATCTCGTCGTCGCGCAGCGCCATCACGCCGCGCGCGTCGCAGCGCACGCCCGCTGCCGACAGCCGCGAGACAGCCGCCGCCAGTGCGCGCGCAACAGCAGCCCAGCGCGCGTCGTCCGGCCCGCCCGCCAGCCCCACCGGCTCCCGCTCCAGGCCCTCGACACGCACGTCCGCCGCCCGTCCTCGGCGGCTCAACACGGCCACTCTCACCTCGTGCGCGGCGACGTCGATCCCCGTCGAACGGTGCCTGCCCGGCGCAAATCGCGCCGCCCATCGTCCAGTCATCCCAGCCTCCCGCGATCGTTGCGGCCCACGCCGCGTTTCCGAGGCCTGATTCTGCAAAGCGAAGCGAGCGCGCGACAGTCGGCCGAACGGCCAGTTGTCGCGCCGGCCGCCGACGTGGACACTGTGCCGGCGACACCGCGATCCGCTGCGCGCCCGCGCCCGCCCGCGGCGTCAGGACCGGTCATACCGGGCAGCTATAATCGCGGGACTGTTTTCCGGTATGCCTATGCAATCCACGTCTCCTACGTCCCCGCCTCCCGCGCCCGAGCCGAAGAAGCGGCCCTGGTGGCTGAAGGCCCTGATCGGCCTCGCCGCGATGTGCGTGGCCCTCGTCGTGGCCGGCGGCCTCGTGCTCGGCTACGCGCTCGTCGTTGCGTGGCCGAACATGCCGTCGCTCGACGCGCTGACCGACTATCGTCCGAAGGTGCCGCTGCGCATCTACACGTCCGATCATGTGCTGATCGGCGAATTCGGCGAGGAACGCCGCGACATCGTCCATTTCAAGGACGTGCCCGACTCGCTGAAGAAGGCGATCCTCGCGATCGAGGATGCGCGCTTCTACGACCACGGCGGCGTCGACCTCACCGGCATCGCCCGCGCCGGTTTCGTCGCGCTGACGAACGGCCATGCGTCGCAGGGCGCGAGCACGATCACGATGCAGGTCGCGCGCAACTTCTTCCTGTCGAGCGAGAAGACCTACACGCGCAAGATCTACGAGATGCTGCTCGCGTACCGGATCGAGCGCGCGCTGACGAAAGATCAGATTCTCGAGGTCTACATGAATCAGATCTATCTCGGCCAGCGCGCGTACGGTTTCGCGAGCGCCGCGCGGGTCTACTTCGGCAAGGACCTGAAGGACATCACGCTCGCCGAAGCGGCGATGCTCGCGGGGCTGCCGAAGGCGCCGTCCGCGTATAACCCGGTGGTGAACCCGAAGCGCGCGAAGGTGCGCCAGGAATACATCCTGCAGCGGATGCTCGAGCTGAACTTCATCACGCGCGAGCAATACGACGAAGCCGTCGCGCAGCCGCTCGTCGTCAAGGGTGCGGGCCGCGAATTCAGCGTACACGCCGAGTACGTCGCCGAAATGGTCCGACAAATGATGTACGCGCAGTACCGCGAGGAAACCTACACACGCGGCTTCAACGTCGTCACGACGATCGACTCCGCCGATCAGCAGGTCGCGTACACCGCGCTGCGCAAGGGCATCATGGATTACGAGCGCCGCCATGGCTATCGCGGGCCGGAGGGCTTCATCGAGCTGCCGGCCGGCGCCGACGATCGCGAGCAGGCGATCGACGACGCCCTGCTCGAGCATCCCGACAACGGCGAGCTGATCGCGGCGGTCGTCACTGCGGCCACGCCGCGCCAGATCACGGTCGCGTTCATCGACGGCACCAGCGCGACGATCGAAGGCGACAATCTGCGCTTCGCGTCGAGCGCGCTGTCGGCCAACGCGCAGCCGAACCGTCGGATCCGCCCGGGCGCGATCGTCCGCGTCGTGAAAAACGACGCGGGCAAATGGTCGATCACGCAATTGCCGCAGGTCGAAGGCGCGTTCATCTCGATCGTCCCGCAGGACGGTGCGATCCGCTCGCTCGTCGGCGGCTTCGATTACAACAAGAACAAGTTCAACCACGTCACGCAGGCGTGGCGGCAGCCGGGTTCGTCGTTCAAGCCGTTCATCTACTCGGCGTCGCTCGACAAGGGCCTCGGGCCGGCCACGGTGATCAACGACGGCCCGCTGTATTTCAGCGCCGCGGAAACCGGCGGCCAGCCGTGGGAACCGAAGAACTACGGCGGCGGCTTCGAAGGCCCGATGTCGATGCGCACTGCGCTGCAGCGCTCGCGCAACCTCGTGTCGATCCGGATCCTCAACCACATCGGCACGAAGTACGCGCAGCAGTACATCACGCGCTTCGGCTTCGACGCCGAGCGCCATCCGGCCTACCTGCCGATGGCGCTCGGCGCCGGCCAGGTCACGCCGCTGCAGATGGCCGGCGCGTACTCCGTGTTCGCGAACGGCGGTTTCCGCGTGAACCCGTACCTGATCGCCGAAGTGACCGATCCGAACGGCGCGATCGTCGCGCGTGCGCAGCCGCTCATCGCCGAGCAGAATGCGCCGCGCGCAATCGACGCGCGCAACGCGTACGTGATGAACAGCTTGCTGCAGAGCGTCGCGCAGCGCGGCACGGGCGCGCGCACCAACGTGCTGAAGCGCACCGACCTCGCGGGCAAGACCGGTACGACGAACGACTCGCACGACGCGTGGTTCGCCGGTTACCAGCACACGCTCGCGGCGATCGCGTGGATCGGCTACGACAACCCGCGCAGCCTCGGCGATCGCGAAACCGGCGGCGGCCTGTCGCTGCCGGTCTGGATCGACTACATGGGTGCGGCGTTGAAGGGCGTGCCGGAATTCAAGCCGACGATGCCGGACGACGTCCAGTCGCTCGGCGGCGAACTGTACTTCACCGAGTTCACGCCGGGGCACGGCTTCGTGTCGACGGTCGGCGTGCCGCAGGCGCCTGCAACCGAGAACGTCGACGAAGCGGTGCCGCATGTCGACGAGCAGGAAAAGCAGGACATCATGAACCTGTTCCGCGGCCACTGAAACAAGCGGCGCGTGCATGAAAAAAGCGCCCCGCGGGGCGCTTTTTCTTCGTGTTTCGATTCGGCGTATCTGTCGCAGGCGACGTATCGGCGCCCGGCGAACCGAGTGTGCGCGCCGTTACGCGGCGAACGTGATCGGCAGGCCGGCCTGCTGCGTCGCGTAATCGGTAAGCGCGGCGAAGAACTCGGTGCCGGTGCGCGTATCGCGCCATTGGCCGTCCACAAAGCGATAGTGGAATCCGCCCGCCTTCGCGGCGATCCACAGTTCCTTCATCGGCGGCTGAAGGTTGATGATGATCTTCGAGCCGTTCTCGAACGTGAGCGTCAGCACGCTGCCGTTGCGCTCCAGATCGATGTCGTGATCGCCGTCGTTCGCGGCATCCACGGTACGCTCGACGGCAGCCAGCACAGCCTCGGCGCGGGCCAGGTATTCGGTATCGGACATGCTAAACTCTATCGGTTAAATTGTTCAGGGACGATCATGCGAGTCGTTTTCCGGATGAGCGCGATTGTAGCGGCTTTGGCGATTCTTGCCGGTTGCGGTCAACGCGGTCCGCTCTATCTACCCACCGTGCCTCCGCTGCCGGCGAAGCCCATTCAGCAGCAGGACACGCCGCCGTCCGACGTTACGCCGACCGGCGAAAATGCGTCGTCCGAGAGCACTCCAGATACTTCCGGCATGCCGCTCACGCTTTCGCCCGAACTGTCGAGCGATACGACGAAGGCGGCCACGCCCGCATCCTCCCCGGCTGCCGCGCAGTAAGCAATCGCGCGCCGCCGCTCGCGCGGCGCCCATCATGCAAAAAGGCGATGACTCCCGGGCATCGCCTTTCATTTTTTCGTGTCGGCGCGATCATGCGCGGACCCTCCGCCAGGCCCAGCCAACCAGTCGCCAGCCGAGCAGCACCGCGACGATCACCGCATAAAGCTTCGGCTGCGCAAGATCGTGCTTGCCGGAGCGCATCCACCAGAAATGGAGCACGCCGAACAGCGCGATCGCATAGATCGCGCGATGCAGTGTCGCCCAGTGACGGCCGAGCCGGCGCACCATCGCACGCGGCGACGTCGCCGCCAGAGGGATCAGCAACACGAACGCGGCGAAACCGACCGTGATGAACGGGCGCTTGCCGACGTCCTTCAGGATCGCGAACACGTCGAACCACTTGTCAAACCACAAATACGTCGTGAAGTGCAGCGTCGCGTAAAAGAACGCGAACAGTCCGATCATCCGGCGAAACCGCAGCAACGCGGACACGCCCGTCGCACGCCGAAGCGGCGTGACGGCCAGCGTCACGCACAGCATCACCAGCGTCCAGAGACCAGTCGAGCGAGTGATGAATTCGATCGGGTTCGCGCCGAGCCGGTCGGTCAGCGCGAACAGCACGAGACGTGCGAGCGGATAAAGGCCGGCCGCGAAGGCGAGCACCTTGGCCGGCCCGAGCCAGCGCGGCGCGGCAGCTCGCTGCGCGCCGCCGGTCCGGGATGAGGCGCCGGCGGCGGCCGAGCGCGGACGGCGCGCTCGCTCCGGCGTCAGCGTCGAAGGAGGCATGTCGTTTCTCACCGCGCCTCTCAAAAGTTCTTCTTCAGGTCCATGCCCTGATACATCGATGCGACGAGATCGCCGTAGCCGTTGAACATCAGGGTCTTGCGCTTCGGCGTGAAAAAGCCGTCCTCGCCGATCCGGCGTTCGGTGGCCTGGCTCCAGCGCGGGTGATCGACGTTCGGGTTCACGTTCGAATAGAAGCCGTATTCGTTCGACGCGTACGTGTTCCAGCTGGTCTTCGGCTGCTTGTCGACGAAGCGAATCTTCACCAGCGACTTCGCACTTTTGAAACCGTACTTCCACGGCACCACGATTCGCACCGGTGCGCCGTTCTGGTTCGGCAGCACCTGTCCGTAGACGCCCATCGTCAACAGCGTCAGCGGGTTCATCGCCTCGTCCATCCGCAGGCCTTCCGAATACGGCCAATCGAGCACCGGCGTCGACAGCCCCGGCATCTGCGACGGATCAGCGAGCGTGATGAACTGTACGTATTTCGCGTTGCCGGTCGGCTGCACGCGCTTGACCAGTTCGGCGAACGGCACGCCGATCCACGGAATCACCATCGACCAGCCCTCCACGCAGCGCAGCCGGTACACGCGCTCCTCGAGCGGCGCGAGCTTCAGCAGTTCGTCGAGATCGAACACCTTCGGGTGCAGCACCTCGCCCTCGACGCTCACGCGCCACGGTCGCGGCCGCAGCGTGCCGGCGTTCTGCGCCGGGTCGCCCTTGTCGGTGCCGAATTCGTAGAAGTTGTTGTACGACGTGATGTCCTTGAACGGCGTCACCTTGTCGACCGCGACGAATTTCGCGTTGGTTTTGGCCGCGAGCTTGACAGCCCGCGCGTCGGGCGACGCATACGCGGCGAATGCCGCGCCGCTGCCGCCGAGCAATCCGCCCGCCGCAGCAAGGCCCGCGGCCTGCAATAGGCGCCGCCGGTTCTCGAACACCGCGCGCGGCGTAATCTCGCTCTGTGCGATATCACCGCCCGTCAGGGCGGTGCGCAAAGGGGTTTTGATCCACATCGTGCTGCTCCTCGTGCATGCGCGGCCCGCACGCTTCATCAGCGTTCGACCCGGCCGATCGGGCGCCGTTCGACACCCCGGCCTCGCTCGCGCGTTACAAAAGAAAACCGCCGGGCACGCAGTGCGCCGGCGGTCGTTTGTCGGACCCGCGTCGGAAATCTTACAGCTTGCCGTAGCTATGCAGCCCGGACAGGAACATGTTGACGCCCAGGAACGCAAACGTCGTCACGAGCAGGCCCGTCAGCGCCCACCATGCGGCGACCGCGCCGCGCAGCCCCTTCATCAGGCGCATGTGCAGCCACGCCGCATAGTTGAGCCACACGATCAGCGCCCAGGTTTCCTTCGGGTCCCAGCTCCAGTAGCCGCCCCATGCTTCCGCAGCCCAAAGTGCGCCGAGGATCGTCGCGATCGTGAAAAACGCGAAACCGACCGCGATCGACTTGTACATCACGTCGTCGAGCACTTCGAGTGCCGGCAGGCGATCCGCGAGCACGCCACGCTCCTTCATCAGGTACGCGACCGACACCATCGCCGATAGCGCGAAGCTGCCGTAGCCGATGAAGTTCGCGGGCACGTGGATCTTCATCCACCAGCTTTGCAGCGCCGGCACGAGCGGCTGGATCTGCTGCGCGTCGCGCGCGACCGAGTACCACATCAGGAAGCCGACGGCCGCGCTGATGACGAGCAGCACGAACGCGCCGAGCGCACGCGTGCCGTAGTGGCCTTCGTAATACAGATACAGCAGCGCGGTGATGAGGCTGAACAGCACGAACACTTCATACAGGTTCGACACGGGAATATGCCCGACGTCGGCACCGATCAGGTACGACTCGTACCAGCGCACCATCAGGCCCGTGAAGCCCATCAGCACGGCGACCCACGTGAGCTTCTGGCCGATTGCGGAGCCCGACTCCGAGCGCGCGAGCAAGCCGATCCAGTAAAAGATCGTCGCGAGCACGAACAGCGCGCTCATCCACAGGATCGCCGACTGGCTCGACAGGAAGTACTTGAGGAAGAACGCCGAATCGGCGCGCGCGAGATCCCCCTGGTAGATCTGGATCGACAGCAGCGACAGCGCCGCGATCGCCGCCATCATCAGCCGCGCGGGCTTCCAGCGCCAGCCGAGCGCGACGAGCGCCGGCACCGTGCCAATCATCACCGCCTTGTCGTAGTAATTCATGTGCTCGTTGTAGTGCACGAGCGCATAGCCCGCGCCTACCACGAGCGCGAGCGCAAACAGCCAGTCGATGACGGACAGGCGGGCGAGGAACGGACGGTCGTCGAATAACGGCGCCGGATTCGGGGCCTTGGCCGGCCCCGGTCGGGAAGAGGAAACTTGAGTGAGATCCATGATGTTACCGGGTGGAATTCTCGGAATCGGAACCGCCGCCGGCAGGCGGGCGGGCAGCCGCGGCCGCACCGGCAGGCGCTGCATCGCGAGGTGCGGCGCCCAACGCTGCGCCGGCCGCGTCGCGCGTCTGCACGAATTCTTTCTCGAAATCGAAGGTCTTGCGGGCCGTGGACATCGCCATCACCACATCGACGCCCGAGCCGGCATCCTTGAGCCAGAACCACAGGCGCCGCTCGCGCACGTAGAACATCGAGAAGATGCCGACGACCAACAGCAGGCTGCCAAGATACACCAGATTCTTGCCGGGCGCGCGCGTCAGCTGAAATACCGAAGCTTGCACCTGCTTGAACGAATCAAGCTGCAGATAGACCGGCGATCCATACAGAAAGCTATCGGATAGCGCATTGATCGCATTCTGCACGAACCGGATCGTGTCGGCGCCTTGCTGCGCGGCCGGCTCGCCGGCGCGCTCGCGCGCGATCTGCCAGACCTCCCACATCGAGCCTTCGAGCATACGCAGCAGCAGGCTCGCGGCCTTTTCCTGCTCGGCCTTGGGCACCGAGCGGTCGATGAACGTCGCCACCGCTTGGAAGCCGCCGATCGGTTGCCCGTCGACGCCACGCCCCACGCTGTCGTCGCTCGCCGCAAACAGGGTCAGCACCTTGAACGCGCTGTCCTGCAGGCGGCTGCGCAGCGCCGCTTCGGTGTTCGGCAACGAACGCTGCGCGAAGCGCGCTGCGGCATCGGCGCGCACCGCCGGATCCTCGAGCGCGGCGCGCAAGCGCATCCATTCGCCGATCGAATCCTGGCTGTCCGCCGGAATCCGCATGTAGCGGAACGGATCGTTCGGGCTCGCACGCACGCCGGCGAGGAACACGCGCGAGCCGCCCATGTCGACCGGCAGCATGTAGTTGTTGAATTCGCGCGCCTGGCCGTCCTTGCCGCGAATCTTGTACTGCACGGACGGGCCGATGTTGTGAAGCTGCATCGGCTTCGACGTCTTCGCGCCCGAACCGAGCCGCTCGTCGAACGCTTCCTTCAGCGACTCCGTCTTCGCGACGCCCCGCACGTCGGGCTTGCCGTTCGCGTCGGCCATGTTTTCGACGTTGATCGCGCGGAAATCCGAGAACTCGATCGTGTCGCCGTCCGCGCCTGGCATCTGCAGCGGCGCGGAGCTGCCGATCGTGCCCTTCACCGCGAACGTCTTCGCGTTGCCGCCCGTCATCGGGTAGGCCGTCATCTCCATTTGCGAGCCGCCGTCCTGGAAGCTCGACTGGTAGATCGACACGCCCTTGTACGTGAACGGCTTGTTGACTTCGACGCGCGCCGGAATCTTCTGCCCCGTTTCGCGATCGATCACGACGATGTCGCTCGCAAACAGCTTCGGCATCCCGGTCGTGTAGTAGTCGACGATGAACTTGTTCAGCTGGATCGAGAACGGCAGATCCTGGATCAGCGAACCGCTCGGCTGGTTCAGGATCGCGGTCGACACGAACTGGCCCTCCGGCACCCACGCATAGCCGCGGAACGTCGGATTCGACGCGGAAAGGCGATGGTCGGGCGAGATCTCGCTGATCGTCGCGCTCGTGTTGACCGGGCTCTTGCCGAACATCCACATCTGGAATTTGATCGGCAGGTTGCTGTCGAGCAGACCGCCGACGCAGATCACGACGATCGCAAGGTGCGCGGAAATGTAGCCCCACTTCGTCAGCGCGCCGCGCTTCGCGGAAATCAGCGTCGCGCCGTCGGTTTCGCGCACGACGTGCTTGTAGCCGGCCTTGCCGACGAACGCGGCAAGCGTGGCCGCGACACTCGCGCGCGTGCCCGGCGCCGTGTATTCCGCCTTGTGGTGGAACGCGCGCAGGCTGCCTTCGCGAACCTTGTCCTTCCAGCTTTTCGCGTCCGCGAGCATCTTCGGCGCATTGCGGACCACGCACAGCGAGATCGACACGACGAGGAAGATCAGGATCAGCATGAACCACCACGCGCTGTACACGTTGTACAGGCCCAGCGACCGGAAGATGTCCGCCCAGAACGGGCCGAACTGGTTCACGTAGTTCGGATACGGGTCGTCCTGCGTCAGGACCGTACCGACGATGCTCGCGATCGACAGCACCACCAGCAGCGCGATCGCGAAGCGCATCGAACTCACCAGCTCGATCGCGCGCTTGGACACACTCTGACCCGACTTCGACTGCAACCCCGACGTGGTAACGCTCATTCAAACTCCAACTGACAACAAAAAAGGGCAAGGCGGCCGCAATCACGCGGCGCCCCACCCTTTTCTTGTTCTGACTCCGGCCGCGTTACGCGCGGCCGGTCATTTCATTCGCGACGATCCATTCAACGCAGCCCGGCGATGTAATCCGCGACGGCCTTGATCTCGGTGTCCGACAGGCGCGAAGCGATCTGATGCATCGCCTCGTTGTTGTTACGCGCACCGGCCCCTTGCTGAAACGCGTTCAATTGCGCGACCGTGTAATCCGCCCATTGCCCCGACAGGCGCGGATACTGCACCGGCATTCCCTGCCCCGTCGGCCCGTGGCAGCTCGCGCAGGCCGGTACGCCCTTCTCCGCGATGCCGCCGCGATAGATCTTCTGGCCGATCGGCACGGTCGCCGCATCGCGTGCGGTGCCGAGCTTCGTCGTCTGCGATCCGTAGTACGCGGCGACGTTGCGCATGTCGTCCGCGCTCAATGCGCTCGCGAACCCCACCATCACCGGATTGGTCCGCGCCGGCCCCTTCGCACCCGGCTGGGCCTTGAAGTCGTTCAACTGCTTGACCAAGTATTCGGGATGCTGGCCGGCGAGCTTCGGAAAACTGCCCGACGCACTGTTGCCGTCGGCGCCGTGACACGACGCGCACACCTGCGCGGCAATCGCCTTGCCGCGGTCCAGATCCGGCTTCTTTGCCGCCTCCGCCGCGTTTGCCTCCGCTACGAAACCTACGAACCCTGCTGCAACCTGAAGCACCATCAGAGACTTGCACAGTCGATTCATTCGCACACCCTGTTTCGTCTTGTGGGAATTTGAGGTTCTGCAAAAAACGACGTCGACCAGTCTACCGCAGAAGCTGCATAAAAGCGTGAGGCACGCGCCCGCAGCCCGTCGGCAAAACCGGCGTATTGTACAATATCGTGCTGAAAGCTCCCGCGCCTATCGGGGCTACCCCGCCTCCACCAAGCGGCTCGCGCCGCCCGTCCCACCGGTTTCCCATGGCCTTTTTGCTCCATCAAGCCCGCTTCTACACGACCGTCAATCATTTGCGCGACCTGCCGCCGACGGTCCAGCCGGAAATCGCGTTCGCGGGCCGCTCGAATGCCGGCAAATCGACGGCGATCAACGTGCTGTGCAATCAGAAGCGGCTCGCGTTCGCGTCGAAAACGCCCGGCCGCACGCAGCATATCAACTACTTTTCGATCGGCCCGGCCGCCGAGCCGGTCGCGAACCTCGTCGACCTGCCCGGCTACGGTTATGCGGAAGTGCCGGGGGCCGCGAAGGCCCACTGGGAAATGCTGCTGTCGTCCTACCTCGCGACGCGCTCGCAACTGTGCGGCCTGATCCTGATGATGGACTCGCGCCGTCCGCTGACCGATCTCGATCGCCGGATGATCGAGTGGTTCGCACCGACCGGCAAGCCCATTCACACGCTGCTGACGAAGTGCGACAAATTGACGCGGCAGGAGAGCATCAACGCGCTTCGGAACACGCAAAAGGGGCTCGACGCGTATCGCGATCAGGGCGTGAAGGGCAAGCTGACGGTCCAGCTGTTCTCGGCGCTGAAGCGCACGGGGCTCGACGAGGCGCACGCGCTGATCGAGAGCTGGGTGCGGCCGTCCGTCGCCGACGAAAAAAGCGAGCCTGTAGCAAAATGAGGGGGCAACGCGCGGCCCGGATCGGCCGTGCGCACCTGACGGCACCTGCGGATTCCCCCGGCTCATAAAAAAACCCGCCGTTGAACGGCGGGTCAAACAGCCTAATCGAATAACGACAGGCACCCGCTCAGGGAGGAGAAGCGGGGAGCTGCACGCGACGCGCGCCGCTCGATCGCTATCATATACCAACGATCTCGAAAATGACCTAAGGGTTCCGTAAGGCCCTTCTTGCCCTGATTTCTGCCAAATCGCCATGAGCTTCCATCCGCTTCATCGTCCGCGCCGGATGCGCCGCGACGACTTCTCCCGGCGCCTGATGCGCGAAAACCGCCTGACCACCGACGATCTGATCTACCCGGTATTCGTCGTCGACGGCACGAATGAACGCCAGAGCGTGCCGTCGATGCCCGGCGTCGAGCGCGTGTCGGTGGATCTGCTGATGCACGTCGCCGAGCAATGCGTCGAACTCGGCGTGCCGGTGTTGTCGCTGTTCCCGGCCATCGAGCCGTCGCTGAAGACGCCCGATGGGCGCGAAGCAGCCAACCCCGACGGCCTGATTCCGCGCGCGGTGCGCGAGCTGAAAAAGCACTTCCCCGAACTCGGCGTGCTGACCGACGTCGCACTCGATCCGTACACGAGCCACGGCCAGGATGGCGTGCTCGACGAAAACGGCTACGTGATCAACGACGACACGATCGAGATCCTGGTTGACCAGGCACGCGCGCAGGCGGAAGCCGGCGTTGACATCGTCGCGCCGTCGGACATGATGGACGGCCGCATCGGTGCGGTACGCGAAATGCTCGAAAGCGATGGCCACATCCATACGCGGATCATGGCTTACTCGGCGAAGTTCGCGTCGGCGTTCTACGGTCCGTTCCGCGATGCGGTGGGTTCGGCGTCGAACCTGGGCAAGGGCAACAAGATGACCTATCAGATGGATCCGGCGAACAGCGACGAAGCGCTGCGCGAAGTGCGCCTCGACATCGACGAAGGCGCCGACATGGTGATGGTCAAGCCGGGCATGCCGTATCTCGACATCGTGCGCCGCGTGAAGGACGAGTTCCGCTTCCCGACCTACGTGTACCAGGTGAGCGGCGAATACGCGATGCTGAAGGCCGCCGCGATGAATGGCTGGCTGGATCACGACAAGGTCGTGCTCGAATCGCTGCTCGCGTTCAAGCGCGCCGGGGCCGATGGCGTGCTCACGTACTTCGCGCTCGATGCCGCGCGTCTGCTGAAGGCTCAGCGCTAAGCCGCGCAACTGCCGGCATCAAGAAAAACGGCGGGACACTTCGGTGTCCCGCCGTTTTTTACATGAAATCGATGCAGCCGCGGCCGACGCGCACGCGAATGGTCGTCAAACCGTCGGCACCGCCGCCCGATCGAGGCTGCGCAGGAACGTCTCGGCGGCCTGATAGCCGACCACGCGGCCGATCTCGTTGCCGTTGCGATCGAAGAAGATGATCCCCGGCGGTCCAAAAAGATTGAAGCGTTTGAGCAGCGCCTGATCGTCCGCGTTGTTCGCGGTGACGTCCGCACGCACGAGGTGAAGCTGCGCGAGCCGAGCCTGCACGCGCGAGTCGGTAAACGTCAGATGCTCCATCTCCTTGCAACTTACGCACCAGTCCGCATAGAAATCGAGCATCACGGGCCGCGCGGACGTCTTCAGCAACGTGTCCAGTTCGCCGCTGGAACGCACCGGCGCGAACGCGGGGCCGCCCTGCGCGGACGGCGCGCCGTCGACTGATGCAGCGCCCGACGCAACCGTGCGTGCCGCGAGGACGGCCAGCGGCTTGACCGGGTCGTCGGACCCCGCGGCGAGCCCGACGAGCAGCGTCGCCGCCCAGATCGCGAGCGCGGCGCCGAGGCCGCGGCCGAGGCGGCGCCAGATCGACGCGACGCCCGCATGCGGGGTGAACAGGCCGAGCGCCGCGGCCGCGACGAGCAGCCACAACGCGGCGAGCACCATCTTCAGACCGCCCGCGAGCACCGGCCACACAATCCACAGTGCGGCGGCAAGCAGCACGATCCCGAAGAACACCTTCACACCGTCCATCCATGCGCCGGCGCGCGGCAGGACCGTGCCCGCGCCGACGCCGACGACGAGCAGCGGCACGCCGAGCCCGAGGCCCATCGCAAACAGCGCGGCACCGCCGAGCAGCGCATTGCCGGTGTGCGCGATGAACGCGAGCACCGCAAATAGCGGCGCCGTCATGCATGCGCCGACGACGAGCGCCGACAACGCACCCATCGCGGCGACCGCGGCGAAGTGGCCACCCTGACGCGCTCGCGACGCTTCGGCCGCGCCGTTCTGCCAGCGCTCGGGCAGCGCGATGTCCTTCCCCGAGATCAGCGCTATCGCGAACGCGGTGAGCAGCACGCCGAACGCGCCGAGCACCCACGGGTTCTGCAGCCATGCGCCGAGGCTCTGGCCGACCAGCGCCGCCGCGATGCCGAGTACCGTATAGACGAGCGCCATGCCGACCACATACGTGAGCGACAGCGCAAAGCCGCGCGCATGCGTCGCGCGCGTGCCCTGGCCGATGATGATCGCCGACACGATCGGAATCATCGGATACGAACACGGCAGCAGACTCAGCACGACGCCGGCGACGAAATACAGCGCGACGATCGTGAAGAAGCCGTGCCCCTCGAGCAGCGACTGCGCGAAATCCGCGCTCGTCACCTTGTCGAGCCAGTTGCCCGAAGCGGCTGCGCCGCCGGCCGCCGTGGGCGCGCCCAGCGCCGCACCGTCAACCTTCACGACGTGTTCGGCAGGCGGATAGCAGATGCCTTCGTCCGCGCAGCCCTGCGACGTGACCGCGAGCTCGAACGGCCCCGCTGCCTGCTTGACCGGCACGCGGATCACGACCTCGTCGCGATAGGTTTCGACTTCCTTCTGGAACGTCTGGTCGAACTTCACGTGACCGGCAGGATATTGGGGATCGCCGAGCGTGGCCTGACCACTCTTCACCGCGAACGCAAACCGCTCGCGGTAAAGGTAATACCCGTTCGCGACCTTGAAACGGACGTCCACCTGCCCCGGCGATTCGGTCGCGCTGAACTTGAACGCGACCGACGGATCGAGAAAATCATCGGCCGCGCGCGCGACCGACAGTCCGCCCACGCCCAGCACGAACATGAACGACAACAGGACTGCGAGGACCCGCAGCGCGTGCACACGCACGGAAAGCGCCATACCGTTAAACATGAAATAGACGTTGAGTTTCGCTGGTCACCCACTGGCCGTACGCGGCCGACGCAGTCGTCTGCCACGAGAGGATTTCCGGTGTCTCGTAAGGATGATGCGCGAGAATAAATCGCTCCAGTTCGAGCGCGCGCACGGGGCTCGTCTTGAACAGCAACTGGATCTCGTCGGCCGTTTCGACCTTGCCCTGCCAGTGATAGCGCGACTTGATCGCCCCGAGTTCCGACACGCATGCGGCAAGACGCGCATCAAGCGCGCCGTTGACCAGTGCCTGGGCCGTCGCCGCATCGGGCACCGTCGTCAGCATCAGCACCACAACCATACGCGTTCCCCGACTGATTTACCGGCTTCCGGCCGACGCGGAACATCCACGCCGGTCGCCCCGTATCGTAGCGCAGCCTGTGCGACTCTGCCGGCTTCGCAGACACCGCAGCGCGTTGAGCCGGGATGCCGCGACGGGATTCGCTTCGTCTGCGGCAATCGGCCGCATCGAATCTCAAAAACAAAAAGGGCCAAGCATTCGCTCAGCCCTTTCCGGTTACTGCCACGCACCTGAAACTTATTCAGCTTCTTGCACGTTTTCCGTTTCGTCGACTTCCGGACGATCCAGCAGCTCGACGAGTGCCATCGGTGCGTTGTCGCCGACGCGGAAGCCGAACTTCAGCACGCGCAGGTAGCCGCCCGGACGGTTCGCGAAACGCGGACCGAGCACGTCGAACAGCTTCGCGACCGAGTCGCGATCGCGCAGGCGGTTGAATGCCAGGCGACGGTTTGCCAGCGACGGCTTCTTGCCGAGCGTGATCAGCGGCTCGACGACTTTACGGAGTTCCTTCGCCTTCGGCAGCGTCGTCTTGATGACTTCGTGCTCGATCAGCGAGTTGGACATGTTACGGAGCATAGCCAGACGGTGGCTGCTCGTGCGGTTCAGTTTCCGCAGACCATGACGATGGCGCATTTCAGTTTCCTTGATTCGAAGTTTTGATCCAGCTCTTCTATCGCACCCTCGAGGGCGCACGGGCCGGTAACGAAAAAAAACAAGATGCGGATTTTAAAGGAAAATCCGCATCTTTGCCAACTACCGCTATAGCGACGCTACAGACGGGCTTACTTGTCGAGACCAGCCGGCGGCCAGTTTTCGAGCTTCATGCCCAGCGTGAGACCGCGCGAAGCGAGCACTTCCTTGATCTCGTTGAGCGACTTGCGACCGAGGTTCGGCGTCTTCAGCAGCTCGTTTTCCGTGCGCTGGATCAGGTCGCCGATGTAGTAGATGTTCTCGGCCTTCAGGCAGTTCGCCGAACGAACCGTCAGCTCGAGATCGTCCACCGGACGCAGCAGGATCGGATCGATCTGCGGTGCACGCGACGGTGCCTCGGCAGCCGTTTCCGTGCCTTCCAGCGCCGCGAATACGGACAGCTGGTCGACCAGGATGCGGGCCGACTGACGGATCGCCTCTTCCGGGGTGATCACGCCGCTCGTCTCGATGTTCATCACGAGCTTGTCGAGGTCGGTACGCTGCTCGACACGTGCGCTTTCGACTGCGTAGCTCACGCGGCGAACCGGCGAGAACGATGCGTCGAGGACGATGCGGCCGATGATCTTGGCCGTGTCTTCGCCGTAGCGACGGACGTTGCCCGGCACGTAGCCGCGACCCTTCTCGATCTTGATCTGAACGTCGAGCTTGCCGCCCTTCGACAGGTGTGCGATCACGTGATTCGGGTTGATGACTTCGCAATCGTGCGCCAGCTCGATATCGCCGGCCGTGACGACGCCTTCGCCTTCCTTGCGCAGGGTCACCGTCACTTCGTCACGGTTGTGCAGCTTGAACACCACACCCTTCAGGTTCAGCAGCAGGTTGACGACGTCCTCTTGCACGCCATCAAGCGTCGAGTACTCGTGCACCACGCCCGCGATCGTCACTTCGGTCGGCGCGTAGCCAACCATCGACGACAGCAGCACGCGGCGAAGCGCATTGCCCAAGGTGTGGCCGTAACCGCGTTCGAACGGTTCCATGACCACCCTCGCGTGGTTCTCGCCAAGCGATTCCACGGCGATGATCTTGGGTTTCAGCAAACTGGTTTGCATGGGCTTTCCTTTTCAATACCCTCGGCTCGTTACACCGATAAGGCTGACCGGTAACAACCAGAAAATAAACAGCCGAGGCCCCTCCTTGCATGACGCAATCGGGATACCTCGGCCGTCAATCGGATTAACGCGAATACAATTCGACGATCAGGCTTTCGTTGATGTCGCCTGCGATGTCAGCGCGTTCCGGCATTTGCTTGAACGTGCCTTCGAACTTCTTCGCATCGACTGCAACCCAGCTCGGCATGCCGCCTTGCTCGGCCAGCGACAGCGCTTCGATGATACGCGCCTGCTTCTTCGCCTTTTCGCGGATCGCGATGACGTCGCCAGCCTTCACTTGCTGCGACGGCACGTTCGCGACGACGCCGTTCACGGTGATCGACTTGTGGCTCACCAGCTGACGCGCTTCAGCGCGGGTCGAGCCGAAGCCCATGCGATACACGACGTTGTCGAGGCGCGACTCGAGCAGTTGCAGCAGGTTTTCACCCGTGTTGCCCTTGCGACGGTCGGCTTCAGCGAAGTAGCGGCGGAACTGACGCTCCAGCACGCCGTAAATACGCTTGACCTTCTGCTTTTCGCGCAGCTGCGTACCATAGTCGGACGTACGTGCGCCCGAGGTACGGCCGTGCTGGCCCGGCTTGCTGTCGAGCTTGCACTTGTCGGCGAGCGAGCGGCGCGCGCTCTTCAGGAACAGGTCGGTGCCTTCACGGCGGGACAGCTTGGCCTTAGGGCCGATATAACGTGCCACTTTGCATTCCTTTATCAATCGGTCACGCGGATCGGAATCCGCGCTAGTTCGCGCCCTTTGGGGCGAACGGTGGGCTTAGTCAATCAAAAAAGCAACGCCCGTCGACGCGGCGCGGCGACAGGCAATGCGCCAGCACGAACGTGCCAGCAACATCCTTAGATACGACGGCGCTTCGGCGGACGGCAGCCGTTGTGCGGAATCGGGGTGACGTCCGAAATCGCGGTGATCTTGATGCCGAGGCCATGCAGTGCACGCACTGCCGACTCACGGCCCGGGCCCGGGCCCTTGATCCGCACTTCCAGATTCTTCACGCCGTATTCCATCGCGACGCGACCGGCCGACTCAGCAGCAACCTGAGCAGCGAACGGCGTCGACTTGCGCGAGCCCTTGAAGCCCTGGCCGCCCGACGTCGCCCATGCCAGCGCATTGCCCTGGCGATCGGTGATCGTGATGATCGTGTTGTTGAACGACGCGTGAACGTGAACCACGCCTTCAGCGACGTTCTTCTTAACCTTCTTGCGAACGCGTTGCGCCGCGGTGTTCGAAGCCTTAGCCATTACGTTTTCCTGTAACTGTCAGTTCCGCTTACTTCTTCAGCGCTTGCGCTGCACGACGCGGACCCTTGCGGGTACGTGCGTTCGTACGCGTACGCTGACCGCGCATCGGCAGGCCCTTGCGATGACGAACACCACGGTAGCAACCGAGGTCCATCAGGCGCTTGATGTTCATCGTCACTTCACGGCGCAGGTCGCCTTCGACGATGAACTTGCCCACTTCTTCACGCAGCTTTTCGAGGTCTGCGTCGGTCAGGTCCTTGACCTTCTTCGAGAATTCCACGCCAGCTGCCGTGCAGATGCTGCGCGAGCGCGTGCGGCCGATACCGAAGATTGCCGTCAGGCCGATCTCGGTATGCTGGTGATTCGGGATGTTAACCCCTGCGATACGAGCCATTGTTTTTCCTCAAACAAAAAGCGCAAACAAACGCGCGGTCAGCCTTGGCGCTGCTTGTGGCGCGGATCCGAGCTGCAGATCACGCGAACGACGCCTTTGCGCTTGATGATCTTGCAATTGCGGCAAATGCGCTTAACCGATGCCATCACTTTCATGATAATACCCTTTTTTCCAAATCACTTCGCCCGGAACACGATCCGCGCACGAGACAGATCGTAAGGCGTCAATTCAACCGTCACCTTGTCGCCCGGCAGGATGCGGATGTAGTGCATCCGCATCTTCCCGGAGATATGCCCCAACACGACATGGCCGTTTTCCAGCTTCACACGGAAGGTCGCATTCGGGAGGTTTTCGATCACCTCACCCTGCATCTGGATTACATCGTCTTTGGCCATAGTCCTTAATTAACGCATTGGGATGTTGCCGCCCTTGAAGTTTGCCTTCTTGAGCAGCGACTCATACTGTTGCGACATAACGTACGACTGCACCTGCGCCATGAAGTCCATCGTGACGACGACAATGATCAGCAGCGACGTTCCACCAAAATAAAACGGCACGTTCCAGCGCAGCACCAGGAATTCCGGCAGCAGACACACGAAGACGATGTAGATCGCACCAGCCAGCGTCAGACGCGTGAGGATGCGGTCGATATATCGCGCGGTCTGATCGCCCGGACGGATGCCAGGAACAAACGCGCCGCTCTTCTTCAGGTTGTCCGCGGTTTCCCTGCTGTTGAACACCAGTGCGGTGTAGAAGAAGCAGAAAAACACGATCGCCAGCGTGTACAGCAGCACATAGACCGGCTGGCCCGGCTTCAGCGCCTCCGCGACGTTATGCAACGTGTTGGAGATCCAGCTTCCCGACGGCTGACCCGTGCTGAACCAGCCGAGAATCGTGGCCGGGAACAGGATGATCGACGACGCGAAGATCGGCGGAATCACACCCGACATGTTCAGCTTCAGCGGCAAGTGCGACGACTGTCCACCGTAGATCTTGTTGCCGACCTGGCGCTTCGCGTAGTTCACGAGGATCTTGCGCTGACCGCGTTCGATGAACACGACCAGGTAAGTCACCGCGGCGATCAGAACGACGATGATGATCGCCGAAATGATGCTCATCGAACCCGTACGCACCAGCTCGAACAGCCCACCGACGGCATTCGGGAACCCTGCTGCGATCCCGCCGAAGATGATGATCGAGATGCCGTTGCCCAGACCGCGCTCGGTGATCTGCTCACCCAGCCACATCAGGAACATCGTGCCGGTAACCAGCGTCACGACCGTCGTCAGCCGGAACAGCATGCCGGGGTCGATCACGAGGCCCGGCTGGTTTTCCAGCGCGGCCGCGATACCGAACGCCTGGAAGGTCGCGAGCACCACGGTGAAATACCGCGTGTACTGCGTGATCTTCCGTTGCCCTGCCTGCCCTTCCTTCTTCAGCGCCTCGAGCTGCGGCGATACGATCGCCAGCAGCTGCATGATGATCGACGCCGAGATGTACGGCATGATCCCCAGCGCAAAGATCGTGAAGCGGGAAAGCGCGCCGCCCGAGAACATGTTGAACATGCCCAGGATGCCGCCCGCCTGGCTCTGGAACAGCTTCGCCAGTTGATCCGGATCGATGCCCGGCACGGGGATGTGCGCGCCGATGCGATAGACGATCAGCGCCAGGAGCAGGAACATCGCTCGCCGGCGCAGATCGCCGAATTTCGCCGTGCTTCGACCGGGTTTTGCAAGACTCGGGCTGTTAGCCAAGTACCTTCTCCGATGAATGCAAGTAACGACGCGCTACGCGTGTCACTCGGCGAACGAACCGCCAGCCG
This sequence comes from Burkholderia sp. AU19243, assembly GCF_018148075.1. Taxonomy (NCBI): domain Bacteria; kingdom Pseudomonadati; phylum Pseudomonadota; class Betaproteobacteria; order Burkholderiales; family Burkholderiaceae; genus Burkholderia; species Burkholderia sp. AU19243. The sequence goes on along the minus strand of NZ_JAGSTV010000014.1, from coordinate 10,014 downwards.
CTTCGATCGCAGCGCGCGCACCCTTGGTGGCACCGAGACCCTTCACGACGATCTTGCGCTTCAGTTCGCCCGTCGCGATGATCTTTGCGCTCTTCGTCAGCTCGCCGACCAGGCCGGCTTGCTTCAGTGCGAGCAGATCGATCTCGTCGACCGGCAGCTTCTCGAGGTCGCCCAGGCGCACTTCACCGACGAATTCCTTCGTCAGCGACGTGAAGCCGCGCTTCGGCAGACGACGTTGCAGCGGCATCTGACCGCCTTCGAAACCGACTTTGTGGAAGCCGCCCGAACGCGATTTCTGACCCTTGTGACCACGGCCAGCCGTCTTGCCGAGGCCCGAACCGATGCCACGGCCGACGCGACGCTTGGCGTGCTTTGCACCAGCGGCCGGCTTCAGGTTATTCAATTCCATATCAACTCCTTGATCCGTAGGGCCGCTTACGCGATGACCTTAACGAGGTACGAGACCTTGTTGATCATGCCGCGGACCGCCGGCGTATCCTGCAGCTCGCTCACCGAGTTGAGTCGGCGCAGGCCCAGGCCACGCACGGTCGCACGGTGCGATTCGCGGGTCCCGATCAGGCTCTTGACGAGCTGAACCTTGACAGTTTTTTCAGACATGGTGACCACCCGGGCTTAGCCCAAAATATCTTCGACGGACTTGCCGCGCTTCGCCGCGATGTCTGCCGGGGTCGACTGCTTGCGCAGACCGTCCAGCGTGGCGCGAACGAGGTTGTACGGGTTCGTCGAACCGTGGCTCTTCGCCACGACGTTCTGAACGCCCATCACGTCGAACACTGCGCGCATTGGGCCGCCGGCGATCACGCCCGTACCTGCCTTCGCCGGAGCGAGGAGGACAGCGGATGCGCCATGCTTGCCGTGCACTTCGTGCTGCAGCGTGCCGTTCTTGAGCGGCACCTTGAACATGTTGCGGCGAGCTTGTTCCATTGCCTTCTGGACAGCGACCGGCACTTCCTTCGCCTTGCCCTTGCCCATACCGATGCGGCCATCGCCGTCGCCAACCACGGTCAGTGCGGCGAAGCCGAGAATACGGCCACCCTTCACGACCTTGGTCACGCGGTTGACCGAAATCATCTTTTCGCGAAGGCCGTCGTCGCGCTCGTCAGCCTGAACTTTCGCTTGCATCTTTGCCATGACGAATTCCTTCCTTAGAACTTGAGCCCAGCTTCGCGAGCTGCCTCAGCCAGCGCCTTGACGCGGCCATGGTAGCGGAAGCCCGAGCGGTCGAAGGCGACGGATTCGATGCCGGCAGCCTTTGCCTTCTCGGCAATACGCTTGCCGATCAGCGTCGCGGCATTAACGTTGCCGCCCTTGCCCGACTTGTCGGCCAGTTCGGCGCGCACTTCTGCTTCGAGCGTCGACGCGCTGGCGAGCACCTTGGTGCCGCAGGGCGAGAACACTTGAGCGTAGATGTGCGTGTTCGTGCGATGCACGGCGAGACGCGCGACCTGCAGCTCAGCGATCTTGATACGCGTCTGGCGAGCGCGGCGCAGGCGAGATTGAGTCTTATCCATGATTGCGCACCCTTACTTCTTCTTCGTTTCTTTGAGGATCACAACCTCGTCGGAATAGCGCACGCCCTTGCCCTTGTACGGCTCCGGCGGACGGTAACCGCGGACTTCCGCAGCCACTTGACCGACTTGTTGCTTGTTGATCCCCTTGATCACGATTTCGGTTTGCGTCGGGGTTTCAGCCTTGACGCCTTCCGGCATCTGGTGCACCACCGGGTGCGAGAAACCCAGCGACAGGTTCAGCTTGTCGCCTTGCGCTTGCGCACGATAACCGACGCCAACCAGCGTCAGCTTGCGCTCGAAACCCTTGGTCACGCCGTGCACGGCATTCGCGATGATCGCGCGCATCGTGCCCGACAGTGCGTTTGCTTCGCGGCTTTCGTCGACCGGCGACAGATTCAGCGTGCCGTCGTTGTTCGCCACGTTCACGAGCGGATTGATCGCTTGCGTGATGGTGCCCAGCGGGCCCTTGACGGTGATCGCACCGTCGGCCAGCTTGACTTCCGCGCCTTGCAGCGCGATCGGGCTCTTACCTACTCGAGACATGTTTCTCTCTCCTCGGCTTTAAGCGACGTAGCAGATGACTTCGCCGCCGACGCCGGTAGCGCGCGCCTTGCGGTCGGTCATCACGCCCTTCGGCGTCGACACGATTGCCACGCCCAGGCCATTCATGACCTGCGGAATGTCGTTACGGCCGCGGTACACGCGCAGACCAGGCTTCGACACGCGCTCGAGGCGTTCGATGACCGGGCGGCCTGCGTAGTACTTCAGCGCGATATTCAGTTCGGACTTCGCACCTTCCGCCTTGACGGCGAAATCGTCGATATAACCTTCGTCCTTCAGGACTTGCGCGATTGCAACCTTGACCTTCGACGAGGGCATCGCGACCGATACCTTCTCGACCATCTGCGCGTTGCGGATGCGAGTCAGCATATCGGCGATAGGATCACTCATGCTCATTTACGTTTCTCCTATTACCAGCTCGCCTTGGTCAGGCCAGGAATCTCGCCACGGAATGCGATTTCACGAATCTTGTTACGCGCGAGGCCGAATTTACGGAACGTGCCACGCGGACGGCCCGTGATCGCGCAGCGGTTACGCTGGCGGGTCGGGTTTGCGTTGCGGGGCAGTTGCTGCAGCTCAAGGCGTGCTTCGTAGCGCTCTTCTTCCGACTTGCTTTGGTCTTCGACGATCGCCTTCAGCGCTTCGCGCTTCGCTGCGAACTTCGCGACCAGGCGGGCGCGCTTCTTTTCACGTTCGATCAGTGCCAGTTTAGCCACGGTAACCTCAGTTTCTGAACGGGAACTTGAAGCTGGCGAGCAGAGCCTTTGCTTCGTCGTCGGTCTTCGCAGTCGTCGTGATGCTGATGTTCAGCCCACGCAGTGCGTCGATCTTGTCGTAGTCGATTTCGGGGAAAATGATCTGCTCTTTCACACCGATGTTGTAGTTGCCGCGGCCATCGAAAGCACGGCCCGACACACCGCGGAAGTCACGCACGCGGGGCAGGGCAACGGTCACGAAACGGTCGAGGAATTCGTACATCGCACGGCCGCGCAGCGTCACCATCGCGCCAATCGGGTAGCCCTGGCGGATCTTGAAGCCTGCGATTGCCTTGCGTGCCTTCGTGACGACCGGCTTCTGACCAGCGATCTTCGTGAGGTCGCCAACGGCGTTCTCGATGATCTTCTTGTCAGCGATCGCTTCGCCAAGACCCATGTTCAGCGTGATCTTGGTGATGCGCGGCACTTCCATGACCGACTTGTAACCGAACTTCTCGATCAGGCCAGGCACAACCTTTTCTTTGTAAAACTCTTGAAAACGAGCCATTTTTTACTCCGCTGCGTCAGGCGCTCAGTACGGCACCGGTCGTCTTCAGGAAGCGAACCTTCTTGCCTTCCTCGACCTTGATGCCAACACGCGACGCCTTGCCATTCGCGTCGACCAGTGCGACGTTCGAAATATGCAGGGGCATCGTCTTCGCTTCCACGCCGCCCGTCGTACCCTTCATCGGGTTCGGCTTCACATGCTTCTTGACGAGGTTGATACCTTCAACCGTCACATGTTCTGCACCGACAGCCAGCACGACGCCGCGCTTGCCCTTGTCCTTGCCAGTGACGACGATAACTTCGTCACCTTTGCGAATCTTGTTCATCGCGACTCCTTACAGCACTTCCGGCGCCAGCGAAACGATCTTCATGAATCGTTCGCTACGCAGCTCACGCGTCACCGGCCCGAAGATACGGGTGCCGATCGGCTCAAGCTTGTTGTTCAAAAGCACAGCGGCGTTGCCGTCGAACTTGATCAGCGAGCCGTCTTGACGGCGAACGCCCTTGGCGGTGCGGACCACCACGGCGTTGTAGATTTCGCCTTTCTTCACGCGCCCGCGCGGCGTTGCTTCTTTGACGGTCACCTTGATGATGTCGCCAATGCCGGCATAACGACGCTTCGAGCCGCCGAGCACCTTGATGCACATGACTTCACGCGCACCCGTGTTGTCGGCTACTTCGAGCCGAGATTCGGTCTGGATCATGGTTTGTCTTTCCCAACTTAATCCGGATGCACCACCATGATGCATTCGGTCAGTCTTGGTCCCGTCAGCCAATCGGCTGCTTGGGTTGGAACAGCAGCGACGGCAAACGAAACCCGCCATCGCAATTCGGTGAATCTTTCGGACAGGCTGGCGCCAGTCCGCTTCCCCCACCAACTTCGCCCGCGACGGGGCTCCCATAAAGAGGGAAGACCGGGATTATAACAAATAATCCCGGTCACGCAAGCAAAAACTTTGCGATTTCAAGCACTTCGTGGAGAAGTGCCTGTTACTGCCTACTGCTCTGCCCGCTTAGATGACGCGAGCTGCTTCGACGAGGCGCGACACCGTCCAGGCCTTCGTCTTCGAAACAGGACGGGTTTCCTGGATTTCGACGAGATCGCCTTCGTTGCAGGTGTTCGCTTCATCGTGCGCGTGGTACTTCTTCGAGCGCACGACGTACTTGCCGTAGATCGGGTGCTTGACGCGGTGCTCGATCAGCACGGTGACGGTCTTGTCCATCTTGTTGCTGACGACCCGACCGACCAGCGTCCGCTTCAGCGAGGTTTTCACGCTATCGTTCATTTCTGGTTCGCCTTCTGAGTCATGACGGTCCGCACACGTGCGATGTCGCGACGAACCTTCTTCAGCTGGCTCGTGTTCGTGAGCTGCTGGGTCGCGAGTTGCATGCGCAGGCCGAATTGCGCCTTCAGCAGGTCCGCCAGCTCCTTGTTGAGCGCGGCCTGGTCTTTCTGGAGAAGTTCGGAAGCCTTCATGTTTTCTCCTTAGGCGCCGAGCTGGCGCACGATGAACGTCGTCTTCAGCGGCAGCTTCGCTGCGGCCAGACGGAACGCTTCGCGTGCCAGTTCTTCGGATACGCCGTCCATTTCATAGAGCATCTTGCCCGGCTGGATTTCGGCGACGTAGTACTCCGGGTTACCCTTACCGTTACCCATACGCACTTCTGCCGGCTTTTGCGAAATCGGCTTGTCCGGGAAGATACGGATCCAGATACGGCCGCCACGCTTGATGTGACGCGTCATTGCACGACGCGCCGCTTCGATTTGACGTGCGGTCAAACGACCGCGACCGATCGCCTTCAGGCCGAATTCACCGAACGACACGGCGTTGCCGCGCGTCGCCTTGCCGGTGTTACGACCCTTCTGCTCTTTGCGATACTTCCTGCGTTTCGGTTGCAGCATCGTTATTCTCCAGTCTTGCCGTCTTCCGGCTTGCCGGCGCCACGGCGCGGTGCGCCACGACGAGCACCCGGAGCGCCGCCTTCGCCATCACGGCGCGGACGACGGTCGCCCGGACGCGCATTGCGACGCGGACGCTTGTCTTCGGCTACTTCTTCGACCACCGGCGCGTCGTTACGGCCGAGCGTGTCGCCCTTGTACACCCACACCTTGACACCGATGATCCCGTAGGTCGTCTTCGCTTCCGAAGTCGCGTAGTCGATGTCGGCACGCAGCGTATGAAGCGGCACGCGACCTTCGCGATACCACTCCGTACGTGCGATTTCGATACCGTTCAGACGGCCTGCGCTCATGATCTTGATGCCTTGGGCACCCAGACGCATCGCGTTCTGCATCGCACGCTTCATCGCGCGACGGAACATGATCCGGCGCTCGAGCTGTTGCGTGATCGAATCAGCGATCAGCTGAGCATCGGTTTCCGGCTTGCGGATCTCTTCGATGTTGACGTGAACCGGCACGCCCATGCGGCGTTGCAGTTCCGTCTTCAGCTGTTCGATATCCTCGCCCTTCTTGCCGATGACGACGCCCGGACGCGAGCTGTAAATCGTGATGCGCGCGTTCTTTGCCGGACGCTCGATGACGACCCGACCGACCGAAGCGTTCTTCAGCTTCTTCTTCAGGTATTCACGAACACCGATGTCTTCCTGCAGCATCGCCGCGAAATTGTTGTTGTTCGCGTACCAACGCGAAGCCCAATTGCGGCTGACAGCCAGGCGGAAGCCAGTCGGATGAATTTTCTGTCCCATCGTATGGCTCCTTAATTCCCGACCGTCACAGTGATGTGACAGGATTGCTTCTCGATGCGGTTACCGCGGCCCTTGGCGCGCGCGGTGAAACGCTTGAGCGATGCAGCCTTGTCGACGTAGATGCTCTTGATCTTGAGCTCGTCGATATCAGCGCCTTCGTTGTGCTCCGCATTCGCGATTGCCGACAGCACAACCTTCTTCACGATGCCAGCCGCCTTCTTCGGCGAGAACGTCAGAACGTTCAGCGCCTTGTCGACCGGCAAACCGCGGATCTGGTCAGCCACAAGGCGCGTTTTTTGCGCCGAGATGCGGGCACCGCGATGAATTGCTTTCACTTCCATCTTGATTGCCCCTTATTTCTTGGCCTTCTTGTCGGCCGCGTGACCCTTGAACGTACGGGTCAGTGCGAACTCGCCAAGCTTGTGGCCGACCATGTTTTCCGAGATGTACACCGGAACGTGTTGACGGCCGTTGTGAACAGCGATCGTCAGGCCGATGAAATCCGGCAGAATCGTCGAGCGACGCGACCAGGTCTTGATCGGCTTTTTGTCGCGCGAAGCTGCAGCCGCCTCAACTTTCTTCAGCAAATGGGCGTCGCAGAACGGACCTTTTTTTACAGAACGTGCCATTGCCTACTCCTTAACGCTTGTGACGGCGCTGGACGATCATCGTCGTCGTGCGCTTGTTGCTGCGGGTGCGGTAACCCTTAGCCGGCGTACCCCACGGGCTCACCGGGTCGCGACCTGCAGCCGTCTTGCCCTCACCACCACCGTGCGGGTGATCAACCGGGTTCATCGCAACGCCACGCACCGTCGGGCGGATACCGCGCCAGCGGTTCGCGCCGGCCTTGCCGATTTGGCGCAGGCTATGCTCTTCGTTGCCGACTTCACCGATCGTTGCACGGCACTCGATGTGCACGCGGCGGATTTCGCCCGAACGCAGACGAACCTGCGCGTAGACGCCTTCACGCGCCAGCAGCATGGCCGACGTGCCAGCCGAACGCGCCATTTGCGCGCCCTTGCCCGGCAGCATCTCGATGCAGTGGATCGTCGTACCGACCGGAATGTTGCGGATCGGCAGCGTGTTGCCTGCACGGATCGGCGCTTCCGAACCCGACATCAGCTGTTGGCCGACGGTCAGGCCCTTCGGGGCGATGATGTAGCGACGCTCGCCGTCTGCGTAGAGCACCAGCGCGATGTTCGCGCTGCGGTTCGGGTCGTACTCGAGACGCTCGACCTTTGCCGGGATGCCGTCCTTCGTGCGACGGAAATCGACGATACGGTAGTGATGCTTGTGACCACCGCCCTTGTGACGGGTGGTGATGCGACCGTTGTTGTTACGGCCGGCGGTCGAGCTCTGCGAATCGAGCAGTGCCGCGTACGGCTTGCCCTGGTGCAGGTTCTTGTTGACCACCTTGACCATCGCGCGGCGACCCGGCGAAGTCGGTTTAACTTTCACGATTGCCATGATTACTTGGCCTCCGCTTCAAAGTTGATTTCCTGGCCGGGCTTCAGGCAAACGTACGCCTTCTTCACGTCCTTGCGGCGGCCCATCGAACGGCCGAAGCGCTTTTGCTTGCCCTTCTGAACCAGCACGTTGACCGAATCAACTTCAACCTTGAACAGCAGCTCGACAGCCGCCTTCACTTCCTGCTTCGTGGCATCCGGTGCGACTTCGAACACGACTTGCTCGTTCTTGTCGGCAACCAGCGTCGCCTTTTCCGAGATCACCGGTGCGAGCAGGACCTGCATCAAACGATGATCGTTCTTGCGAATCTCGCTCATGACAGCAACTCCTCGATCTGGGCGACCGCAGCCTTCGTGACCAGCACTTTCTTGAAGTAGATCAGCGACAGCGGGTCAGCGTAGCGCGGCTCGACAATCGCCACGTGCGGCAGGTTGCGCGAAGCCAGGTACAGGTTCTCGTCGACCGTGTCCGTGATGATCAGAACGGAGTCGAGACCCATGGTCTTGAATTTGTCAGCCAGCAGCTTGGTCTTCGGCGCTTCGAGGACGATGTCTTCGACGACCGACAGACGGCCTTCACGGGCCAGCTGCGAGAAGATCGAGCAGAGACCTGCGCGATGCATCTTCTTGTTGACCTTGTGCGAGAAGTTTTCTTCCGGCGAGTTCGGGAAGATGCGACCACCGCCACGCCACAGCGGGCTCGACGACATACCGGCACGAGCACGGCCCGTACCCTTCTGACGCCACGGCTTCTTGGTGGTGTGCTTGACTTGCTCGCGGTCCTTCTGTGCGCGGTTACCCTGGCGAGCATTCGCCTGGTACGCGACGACGACCTGGTGGATCAGCGCTTCGTTGTAGTCACGACCGAACACGACGTCCGACGCGTTGACCACTGCACCTTCCTGACCATTTTCGTTCAGGAGCTTGAGTTCCATTATTTCGCCCCCTTGGTCTTGACGGCCGGCGTCACGAAAACCTTGCCGCCCTTCGCGCCCGGAATCGCGCCCTTGACGAGCAGCAGCTTGCGCTCTGCGTCGATACGAGCGATTTCGAGGTTCTGCACCGTCACCGTAACGTCACCGAGGTGACCCGTCATGCGCTTGCCCGGGAAAACGCGACCCGGATCCTGCGCCATACCGATCGAGCCCGGCACGTTGTGCGAGCGCGAGTTACCGTGCGTAGCACGGCCGGAGGAGAAGTTGTAACGCTTGATCGTACCGGCGTAGCCCTTACCGATCGACACGCCTTGCACGTCGACCTTCTGGCCTACTTCGAAAAGATCTGCACCGACCACGGCGCCATTCGACAGCTCGGCTGCCTTGGCCGCGTCAATGCGGAATTCCTTGAGGATTTCACCGGCTTCGACACCGGCTTTGGCGAGATGACCTGCCAGCGGCTTCGTCACGCGCGATGCGCGGCGGGAGCCGAATGCAACCTGCACGGCCGTGTAGCCGTCGGTTTCAACAGTCTTGATCTGCGTCACGCGGTTGTCCGACACGTCCAGCACGGTGACGGGAATCGAATCCCCTTCAGCCGTGAAGATACGGGTCATGCCAACCTTGCGACCTACGAGTCCAAGGCTCATCATTTTCTCCATTCCCGACTGCGATTGGTCGGGGCTGATTTACAAAATGCCGGGCACGCAAGGCCCAACTTTTTTACGCGAATACGCGAAAAGCCAAGCAGTATAGCCCGACCTTTCGATTTCCGCAAGCAATACAAAGACTTAGCACCACCGAGCGGACCAGGCGGCGCCGAAAGCCTTACTGCAGCTTGATTTCCACGTCGACGCCAGCCGGCAGATCGAGCTTCATCAGCGCGTCGACCGTCTTGTCGGTCGGATCGACGATGTCCATCAGGCGCTGGTGGGTACGGATTTCGAGCTGATCGCGCGACGTCTTGTTGACGTGCGGCGAGCGCAGGATGTCAAAACGCTGAATGCGCGTCGGCAGCGGCACCGGGCCACGGACGATTGCGCCAGTCCGCTTCGCGGTATCGACGATTTCGGCAGCCGATTGATCGATCAGACGATAGTCGAAAGCCTTCAGGCGAATGCGGATTTTTTGTTGCTGCATGACGATTCCTTGAAAAGAGCGAGGCGATGTTGCATCGCCGGACACTAAAAGAACGCGAAACCTGTTGCCTGCGGGGAGCGAAGCGCCGGGTTCCGAACGGTACTTCCACTGCTAAGCCCGCGATTCTACACGAAAATTCGCCGCGGTGGCAGGCGTTTTTCGATGCCGCGGCCGACGCCCCACAAAGAAAAACCGGGTGCCAGATCAAACTGGACACCCGGTTTCGACGGTATGACTGCCTACCGTAGAATCGCGGACCCTGGAAGGGCCCGCGGATCGTCGATATTACTCGATGATCTTGGCGACGACGCCTGCGCCGACGGTACGGCCGCCTTCGCGGATTGCGAAGCGCAGACCTTCTTCCATCGCGATCGGCGCGATCAGCTTCACCGTGATCGACACGTTGTCGCCC
>NZ_JAGSTV010000013.1:0-187541 GCF_018148075.1 Burkholderia sp. AU19243 | reverse complement strand
TCTTGTGCGTCGTCGTCGTCACGAAGTCGGCGTGCGGCACCGGGTTCGGATACACGCCCGCCGCGATCAGCCCCGCGTAGTGCGCCATGTCGACCATCAGGTACGCGCCCACCGACTTCGCAATCTTCGCCAGACGCTCGAAATCGATCTTCAGCGCGAACGCCGATGCGCCCGCGACAATCAGCTTCGGCTTGTGCTCGTTCGCCAGCTTCTCGGCCGCGTCGTAGTCGATGTCTTCGTTTTCGTTCAGCCCGTAGCTGACGACGTTGAACCACTTGCCCGACATGTTCACCGGCGAGCCGTGCGTCAGGTGGCCGCCGTGCGCGAGGCTCATGCCCATGATCGTGTCGCCCGGCTTGAGCATCGCGAAGAACACGCCCTGGTTCGCCTGCGAACCCGAGTTCGGCTGCACGTTCGCCGCTTCCGCGCCGAACAGCTGCTTCACACGGTCGATCGCCAGCTGCTCGACCACGTCGACGTATTCGCAGCCTCCGTAGTAGCGCTTGCCCGGGTAACCTTCCGCGTACTTGTTCGTGAGCTGCGAGCCCTGTGCGGCCATCACGGCCGGGCTCGTGTAGTTCTCCGACGCGATCAGCTCGATGTGATCTTCCTGGCGGCGGTTTTCCTGCTCGATCGCTGCAAAGAGTTCGGGATCGACGTTCGCGATGGTGCTGGTAGAGCGATTGAACATGATGATTGATCGAAAGAGAGTGATGGATGACGTCGACAACCATGCCGCCCCGCGATGCCGGCCGAACGGTTATTCGCCGTTGCCATTCCAGCAGACGCGGGTTCGTTCAGATAGAAGGATTACGACATTCCGCTAGGATGCATCGCGCCGCGGATGGGCAAACAAAATGGTTCTTCGTGGACGTACGGGGCGGGGGAGGAACGTCGGCGGTCGGCCAATTGCGGAAGTCGGCCGGTTCCCTCGCATAGGGATCCAAGCTTCGCCTGCGCCGAGAAGACAGGCTTTCGCGCGAACTCCGCATCCGGATACTGTGGGCATTTCGAAATCGGTCCCAGGCAGAGTCAACGGCTTGCCCCAGTCACCATAATGTTTGTGCGCCACGGTGCGGAAGGATCGCGCTCTCACCGAACCTGAATGCGCGAACAGGGCGGACGCATGTTCTTGATGAACGTCAATTCGTCACCGATGCGGCGCCTGGCCAGTTTCCGTCACCTCGGTCCCAAGGCGGCACGCCACCGAACGCATCGACCAGGTAATCGATCATGACGCGCACTCTGGCACTCAGATGCCGACGGCTCGGATACAGTGCGAGTATGTCGATATCCGGCAAGCGGTACTCGGGCATAACATGAACGAGCCGGCCAGCGCGGAGATCGTTGCCGATCAGGAAAGTGGGCTGCCAGATCAAGCCGTGCCCGGCGAGGGCGGCTGTGCGTGCCGTATCGCCGTTGTTGGTATGCATGTGACAGTCGACCTTCACCGAGTGAAGCTTGCCGCGCGCGTCGATCAGTTGCCAATCGTCGCCCGTAGCAGCATACGTGTAGCCGATACAGCGGTGCCCGGCCAGCTCCGCCGGGGATGCCGGAACGCCGAAGCGAGCCAGATAGGCCGGCGATGCACACAGAATGTTTTGCGACGTCGCCAGCTTGCGGGCCGCATGACTGGTCGAACCGGCGCGTGAGATGCGAATGGCGAGATCGTAGCCTTCGTCCACGATATCGACGACGCGGTCAATCAGTCCGACGTCGAGTTCGACTCCCGGGTATTTCCGCATGAACTCGGGCCACAACGGTGCCAGATACAAAATACCGAAGCTCACGGGGGCGTTGATGCGCAGCCGCCCGCGCGGCTCGACCGACGCCGACGAGACCAGCCCCTCTGTCTCGGCGACATCGTCGAGGATCGACTTGCAACGGGCGTAAAGCGTCTCGCCGCCCTCGGTAAGAGAAAGCGTACGCGACGAGCGATTCAGCAAGCGCGTGCCCAGATGCGCCTCCAGTTCATTTACGTAACGTGTGACATTGGCGGGAGACGTGCCGAGCGCATCCGCCGCGCGCGCGAAGCCCCCACGGCTCACCACCGTCACGAAAACCTCGAAGGCGCGCAGGCGATCCATCAGTACCTCGATTCATTCACAAAAGCTGAATGATATAAGCACATTTTAGCGCTTCCTACAATCAAAACTGAGGCCTATATTGCTTTCAACGCGCCAATGCATGGGGCACTGGCCGACGAAGTGCATCAGGAGATTGAAAATGCAACGCTTGAAAGGAAAAGTCGCCATCGTCACGGGCGCCAGCGCAGGGATTGGGCGTGCTACGGCAACGCTCTTCGCGAAGGAAGGCGCCAAGGTGGTCATCGCAGCGCGGCGCGCGACAGAACTCGAAACACTCGCCGCTGAGATCGTCAGCGAAGGCGGCGAAGCCGCATATCTGGCGGGTGACGTGCAATCGGAGGACTTCGCGAAGGCGCTGGTCGCGCTCGCGGTGAGCCGCTTCGGCCGCCTGGACATTGCCTACAACAACGCCGGTACGCTCGGCGAGATGGGACCGAGCACCGGTATTTCCGAAGCAGGCTGGAATGCTGCGCTGTCGACCAATCTGACGAGCGCCTTCCTTGGCGCGAAACATCAGATTCCGGAAATGGTGAAGCAAGGTGGGGGATCGATCATCTTCACGTCGACGTTCGTCGGTTACTCGTTCGCGTTTCCGGGCACCGCGGCCTACGCGGCCAGCAAGGCCGGCCTGATCGGCTTGACGCAGGCACTGGCTGCCGAATACGGCGCGCAAGGCGTGCGCGTGAACGCGGTATTGCCGGGCGCGGTCGACACGGACATGTATCGCGGCATGAACGACACCCACGAATCCCAGGCGTTCGTCACGGGGCTGCATGCGCTCAAGCGCGTTGCAAAGCCGGAAGAGCTTGCCCGGTCGGTGCTGTATCTCGCTTCCGACGATTCGTCATTCGTGACCGGTACGGCATCACTTGTTGACGGTGGCGCGTCCATTACCCGGACCTGATCGCTCTTTGTCGGCATCCGGCTTCTACCTGCCGATGCCGCCAGTTCTACCTCACTCATGCAAAGGAAATGACTCATGGACCTGAATCTGCAAGGCAAGCTCGCATTGGTCAGCGGCAGCACCGCCGGCATTGGCTACGCTATCGCCAGGACGTTGGCGCAGGAAGGCGCGCGCGTGATCGTGAATGGCCGCTCCCAGTCATCAGTGGATGACGTGGTCGCGCAACTGAAAGCCGAGACGGGCAGCGACGTAACGGGTTTTGCGGGCGATCTCGCCACCGCGGCGGCGGCCGATGAACTCGCAACGCGTTATCCGGACGTGGAAATCCTGGTCAACAACCTGGGTATCTTCGAGCCCAAGCCATTTGAGGAGATCGCCGATGCCGACTGGTCGCGTTTCTTCGACGTCAACGTGTTGAGCGGCGTACGCCTCGCTCGCCTGTTTCTGCCTGCGATGAAGCGTGCCAACTGGGGGCGCATCATCTTCATTTCGAGCGAAAGCGGCGTGCAGATTCCAGCGGAAATGATCCACTATGGGATGACGAAAGCCGCGCAGATTGCCGTATCGCGCGGGCTCGCGGAAGCCGTTGCCGGCACTGGCATTACGGTCAATAGCGTGCTGCCGGGGCCGACGAAATCGCGTGGCGTGGGCGAGTTCGTGGAGGCGCTTGCAAGCGCCGACGGCAAATCGTTTGAAGCGTTCGAACGGGAGTTCTTCGAGAAGGTCCGCCCCACATCGCTCATCAAGCGATTTGGCTCACCGCAGGAGGTTGCGTCGCTCGTGGCCTATATCGCCAGTCCGCTTTCGTCGGCCACGACGGGAGCCGCGTTGCGAGCCGATGGAGGCGTTATAAAGAGCGCCTTTTAAAACACCGGCCGACAGCTCCGCGGTCACATCGGGACATTAACGGGGACAACTTTGACAACCGAAGCCCAATGCACTCGCGGGCCGCCATACTCCGCGAAGCGGCCATGCGATTGCGGATGGCCGCTTCAGGATCGTTCAGAGTCTTCCACTGACGAGCCGGTCGGTGCGCGAGTTGACGACTTTTCCCGAAGTCGTGACCGTTTTTTTCCTCTACGGCATCAGCCTCCACGGTTCCGTGCAATGTATGGGTCTGCGGGGCCAGATCAGCCTCACTCGGCACTGACATCTAACAGTCTTTGACCACGCAGCCTGGTCGGTCGCTGTAATCTTGGAGATCGATTCGCAAAGGTCGTTGGACGCCGTAACCGCGATCGGCGTGGCGCACTACCCGGTCTCGGTCGCTTCAATGCCCTGGATTATGCGAGCAACGAAAGTTGCAGCCCCACGACCCTTGTGAAGCCGTCTCTTTCGCATGCGCTGCGAGTGCAAGCATCGCTGTGCCGCACGCACCGGTGCCGCCCTGTTCATAAAAAGGTGATCCCCGTGAGAACCATTGCATTGATCGTGTTGAGCTGTCTGGCACTGACCGCTTGCGGGGGCGACGATAGTTCCTCTTCCCCGGCGCAGCCCGGGAACGTAGCAGAGTCCACCAACACCGGGCGCATCGGAGGTAGCGACGGCTCCGGCAACAGTACGCTGACGCTGCGCTACGATGCCCTGCCCAGTGCGGCGGATCAGGCGAGCTTCCTGACGCTGATCAACAACGAAGGCGCAAAGGGCTATCGCTACCTCGGCGACTCCTTCTACGACGCCGGCAATGGCGGCTCGCAATCGATCTTCGTAAACGACGGCGCCGCGCAGATATACACCTACCAGTTGCAGCCGACGCCGACCACCATGACGGGCTTTGTCAGCCAGGCCAATGCACAAGGCACGAGCGGCTACCGGTTCGAAGGGCCGCTCACGTACGGTTATCTCTATCGCAAGGACAGCGGCTCGTCGGCCACCTACTCATACACGACAGCGGACCTGTCGACGAACCCGGACGCGTTCGTCGCGCAGGCGAACGGCGAGGGGCAGTCGGGCTACTGGTTCCTGGGCCCGATGGTCGCGGGATCGGAACAGGCGAACGTGTACATGAAGAACAACGCGTCGAACGCGACCTACACATACGATGCAGTGATACCGACGTCGACCGTCGGGGACTTCATCACGCAGGCCAACAGCGAGGGGGCGAAGGGCTATCGATCGAAGGGCAAGATGCAGTTCGGCCCTTTGCAACCGACTGGCGCGATTAATCTCTCGTGGATCTACATGAAGGACCAAACTCAGTCAGCGACTTTCACGTACCAGTCGGCCGCGGTCCAGGCGACCGGCGCGAGCTTCGTCCAGCAGTTGAATACGTTCGGTGCGCAGGGCAATGCGTATTTAGGCGATCTCGCTCTCGGCATGCCGTCGCCGACGGCATCTTTCTACTTCGAGGCCAGCAACTGCACGGGTTTCCTGTGCACAACGCTGAATCCGCTCACGCAAAACTAAGCAATCGCGGCGGCTGAGCTTGCCGTGCACCCTCAAGCAGCGCCGCGAACAGCTATCCGAGAAACGGGCTTCGCCTATGTCGAAGCGCGCCAACGCCCACGGACAAGCGGCTTGGATCACGCCGTTGGAACGGTTCGGCCGTCGATGGCGTACTCGGCGCCGATGATGGCGCTGGCCCCGTGCGGAGACAAGGAAACCGGTGGGTTATGCCACTTCCCCGGAAAGCACGGCCGGCCAAGAGGAATGCCGCCGGGCGAATCCATGATGACTTTCCGGGCGCCGTCCGTGTCGATGCCGTTCTGCTCGGCAATTCTGGCGGACGGCGCCACGTTCGGCGCCGTCCCGGCGGCCAGCATGCGACCGCACTACACCCTCACTCCTGCTGGTCCTGGTGTTCCTGTTGCGCCTGCACCTGCCGCTGCTGGATGAACTGCCGCACGTCGCTCATCGTTACGCGACCGGTGTGTTTCGCATCGATCTCGTCGAAGTGCTTCGCGACGAACCCGAGCCCGCTGCTCTGCGCCTGCGCCTTCGTCACCGCCGCGCCGTTGCTCAGCACCGTGTTGCCGCCGAGCCGCGCATCGACCCGCTTTTGCGCCTGCTGCTGCAGCGTCGCGCCGGTCGACGGCAGCACCGGCGCCGCTCGGGTCGAAGGAAAGAACGGACCGTCGACGCCGTGCGCGCCGTGCGGCAGCTTCACCGGCGCGACCGCCTGCGGCGGCAGCGCGTAGGCGCTGCTCGTCACTGCACCGACGACGATCGACAAAGACATATGCCGCATCAAGTTGAGTAGAGACATGATCGCTCGCATTCAATGGATGAATAGAGGGTTCCCTTGGCGCAACGCGTGCGTTGCTCAAGGTGCGACCGCCAGCGTCGTCGCGGCCGTGCCGCCCGGCGTGCTGCCGGTCGGCGTGCCGGCCGGGTTCTCGTCCGGCCACGGCGGCGGCAGCGTGCGCAGCGTCAGCGCGGTCGGAATCCGCCGGCCCTGATAGAACAGCGTCAGGTCGCGCTTCATCTGCGGACGGGCGACGTCATCCAGATACGTCATGTGCCCGCCCTGGAAGAAGTTCACCTGCAGCTTCGGGTTCAGCCCCTTCACCGTCTGCAGACGCGCGAGCTGCTTCTCGGTATTGAAGAACGGCGTCGCGAGGTCGTGCAGCCCGTTCTCCGCGAGCACGTGGAGCTTCGGATTCAGCTGCAGCGCACCGAGCAGATCGGGGATCGTGTCGGGCATCGGCTGGCCGTCATGCGAGAAGTCCCACACCTCGATGATGTTGTCGTTCAATGGCAGGTAGGTCGCGTTCGGCGCGGTGTAACCGAGGTAGTCGGGCATCTGCGTCGCAAGCGCGTTCGTGAACGGCTGCGAGATCAGGATGTCCGACGGGTCGCCGTCCGTCTGCAGCCGCGGGTCCGAATTCGGCAACGACACGCGTCCGTCGTAACGGCCGATCGTGGTGCCGGGCAGCAGGCTCGTGCCGAACGGATTCGCGTTGAAGTAGCCGCGCAGCGCCTGCAGCGTCAGGCTCGACGGCACCGACCACAGCCTCAGCGTCGCATCGCTCGGGAACACCGGCGTGCCGAGCGCATCCGGAATGCCGAGCTGGCTCAGCACCCACGATTGCGAGTATCGCTGCAGCTGGTTGTAGATCAGCGTCGTGAACAGTTCCGTCTGCAGCGCGTACAGATACGGGTTGACCGGCGCCGGCGACACCTGGTTGAAGTACTCGGCGACGGCCGCGTAGCCCGGCAGATAGCCGGCCACGGTATCGGTGTCGAGCAGCAACCCTTCGGTCGACTGCGTGATCGCGACCGCTTCCACCGCATCCGCGAAGTAGTTAAGGATCGCGGACTGCAGCACGATCCCCGTCAGGTGCACACCGGCCGATTCGAGCGCGAGCGCGAGCATGTCGGTACGCGGCGTGCCGTACGATTCGCCGTACAGGTAGATCGGCGACGACCCACGGCCGTTCACGTTCAGGTAGCGCTGAATGAAGTCGCGCATGATGTTCACGTCCGCGTCCGAACTCCAGTACTTCTGGTTCGTGTTCGGCAACACGGCTTCCGACAGCCCGGTGCCGGGCGGGTCGATGAACACGAGATCGGTCGTATCGATCAGGCTTTCCGCGTTGTCGACGAGCGGATAGTTCGGCCAGTTGCTGCCGAACAGCGGATCGGGCGTCGCGACGCGCGTCGGCGCGAACGAGCCGAGCCGCAACCAGATCGACGACGAACCGGGGCCGCCGTTATAGACGAACGTGACGGGCCGCGGCTTGCCGTTCGTGCTCGGCGCGGTGTACGCGACGTACGACATCGATGCTTCCGCGTTGCCGTTCGCGTCCTGCGCGGTCAGGTGGCCGGTGGTCGTCGTGTAGTTGACCGTCGTGCCGCCGGACTTCCACTGGTAATGCATCACCGCCGCCTTCTCGGATACCTGCGCGGGCGCGAGGCCGTCGGTCGCGTTCATCGAATACGCGACCGGGTCGACGTAAGGCTGGTTGGACGCCGGCGTCTGATTGGCGGCCGCCTGTTGCGCGCTGGCCTGCTGGCTCGCGGTGGCCTGCGCGACGCTCGATGCGCCCACCGACGACGAATCGTCGCCGCCACAGCCCGCGAGCGCGAGTGTCATCGCGGTCAATGCGCCTAGCCCGGTCAGCCGGCCGCGACGCCCGCGGCGGATGCCGGCACTGCTCCTGTCTGGTTTCATCTCTGTCCTTCGTGTTGGGTCGGATACCGCTTCACACTGGCCGCCACCACCGCCGAAAAACGCGCAGGCGTACCCGCCACTCGCGTTGCACGGTCGGCAGACGGCGATCGGGAATTGGACTACTTCGAGAGACTGAACTTGATACAGAACACAGCAAACTGCTGGCGGAGAATGATGCGAGAACGCCGCCCCCTTGCAGTTCCAACGACTTTTGTATTACGGAAATTTACGACATGACAAAAATAGGCGGTGCTGCGCCGCGTTGTCAAAGATCATTCCGGTATTAAAAAATCTTCGATAATGCAAATGGGGCGCAGTGTCTGGATTCTGAAAGACAATCAGATTGAGCGCATCGCCGGCGCGGCACAGGCCGTTTCGTATCCGAGACTGGCGCTTGAGACCGTGTGGCGTGGCGATTTACGGAGTCGGGTAGTTCGCGCGCAGGATCCCTTCAAAACGACAGGATTTTTCTTTCATTTTAATTATCCCGAATCGATTAGCGCGAATCGTCGAATAAAGCCGGCACGATCCATAAAATACCGATTCAAACGGGCCGCTCAATACTCGGCGGAATTATTTACACAACGCCGGAATGGGTACGCTATCTGCGCCAAATGCGCACTGACGACGACTACACCGTTATTCGCAATGAATACGCGCCGATTCGTACCCCGCAGTGCGGACTGCATTGCGACAATCGCGAATCGGCGCGCTATCGCTATTCGCGCAGAGAACGGAAAACGCCGCGTGAGCGAGCGGCGAAGCCGCTGCTCACGCGCCGACATGCGGCTGACGCCGCACGCCGTCCTTCAACGGCTCCAGCTTGCGGCGCTCAGCGCCCGCCGCCCGGCAGCGCGATATCGATCAGCACCGGATCGTGATCCGACGACCGATACGCATCCGGCGCGTAGTACGTCTTCTGCTGCTCGGCCGACTTATACGCGAGCGTGTACTGCAGCGCGAGCGGTTCGTCCGCGTTGATGTGCCATTCGTGCACGGCCTTCACGTGCGACGCGAGCGGCAGCGATGCGAGCGCGTGATCGAGATAGCCGGCTTCGCCGTTGTACACGTAGCTGTACGCGTTCGCGCCGATCCAGCGCGCGACGAGATTGCGGTAGCCGCGCGATTCGAGCAGGCGGATCGGGTCTTCAAACGTGTAGCTGTTGAAATCGCCGATCAGCAGCGTGCCCTGCCCCGCGACGCCTGTCGGCGCACCCGCGAGCCAGTCCGCCAGCTTCGCGGCCGCACGCGTGCGCGTCGGGTTCCAGCAGCCCTGGCCGTCGCCCTGGTCGAGATCGTCGTTTGCCGCGTCCGGGCAGTTCTTCGACTTGAGGTGGTTGACCGCGATCGTCAGCGCCTGCTTGCCGCCGACGCGGCGGAACGATTGCGCGAGCGGCTGGCGGTTCTTGTCGTCGATCGCGAGCGTTGCCGCGCGGCCGACCGGCTCGACCGTCCGGCTGTCGTAGATCATCGCGACCGCGATCGCATCGCCGCCCAGCCGCGACGTGCCCGGATCGACGACGCGCCAATGACTGCCCAGCTTTGCCGCGAGCTGACGCACCGCGCCGAGTTCGCCGTAGCCGTTGTTCTGGATTTCCATCAGGCCGATCACGTCCGCGTTCAACGCCTTCAGCGCGCTGACGATCTTTGCTTCCTGACGCTGGAATTCCTGGTAATTCTTCGCACCGCGGTTGTTCGGATCGTCGAAGCCGCCGCCGAGCCCGTTGCCGTTGAAGTAGTTGAGCACGTTGAACGATGCGACGCGCAGATTCGCTTTCGGATCGCGCGCCGGCGCATTGGTGCGCGGGTTCGAACGCGTGTCGAACGCCGGCGCGGCCGCGCCCGGCAGCGGCTGCACGCGCCAGGCGCCGTACCGCACTTCGAGCACGCCTTCGACGTCGCGCACCGTATAACCCGAGCGCAGCGTGTTCGCAGCCGACAGTCCCGGCGCCGGATACGGGACGCTCGCCGGGTTCTGCTTGTTGGAGCCGTCGTCGAGGATCAGCCGGTTGCGTGCGTTCGCTTCGATCTGCGCTTGCGCCTGCGACGGCGGCGCCACGCTCGTCGGCGTGCGCAGGCGGCCGTTGCTCAGCATCACGCTGCCGTAGCGGCCGAGCTCGTAGTTCTCGGTGACGGTCAGCGTTTGCGGCAGGCGCACTCGCATCCCTTCATACGCGGCGAACGTGGCCGGGCTGTCAACCGGCAGCGTGAGCGTCGCCGGCGTGACCGTCTGCCCGTTCGCGCACACCGCGATCGCGCCGGCCAGCGTGAGTTGCGTCTGCCCGTATTTCTCCTCGACCTTGCCCGTCACGTGCACGAGATCGCCGGCCTGCGCGCGCGTTTTCGGCGCATAGACGAACAGCCCTTCGGACACGCCCGGCTGATTGCGGCGCTGCGCATCGGCCTGCTGGACGAAGAAGCCGCCGAAGTCGGCGGTGACGACCGCTTCGATCGATACGTTCTGCCCGGCGAGCGGCGACGTCGCGCCCGGCCCCTGAATGTCGGCGATCGGCGTCGTGCTGCCGCCGCAGTTCGGGCTGACGGGGGCGGCCGTGGCGGCGAAGGCCGGATCGGTCAGCATGGGCAGCAGCAATAGCGGGGCAAACAGGCGGATTGTCGAGCGCATGACGGGGAATCCCGGTTGTGAGGATGGCGAAAGCTTAACGGCGTTCGGTGACAGTTGTTAGTAACCAAAAGATAGGGGTATGTAATTTGCTCTGCCGTTTTTGCGATCCGCCGTTCGCGCTCGCCGGTGCGCTCGCCGGTGCGCTGTCCGGTACGTTCTTCTGTGCGTATTTCGGTGCGCTCCCGATGCGCTCCCCGGTGCGCGCGTTCGGGCGCGCGCTTCGGCAGCCGCGCTGCCGGCCCGCCGCCGCATCGCATCGTGAAGCGCCGACGCGCCGGTTGCTCCGCCGCACCGGCCGCCGCGCCCGCAGGCTTGCCGAAAGCAGCCGCCTCCGCTAGACTGCCGTTCGTCTTTGGGGAGTAGCCTGCTTTCCTTCCCCGGAAAGCGAACGCGTCAACACACTCGGCCTGCGGCCGTGGCGCGTTCGGCCGAATCGGTCTGGCGAGACCATCGACGCATCGCGTCGTTCCTGGTCGGACGTCGGCAGATGCGTCATGGTTCGTCAACGTCCGACCACGGAGTCCCCATGTATCCCGTTGCCTTCCCTTCCCGTTTCGCGACTTCCACGATCGCCCGCGCACGCGCCTGCGGAGGTGCCGCATGACGTTGATGCTCGTCGAACTGGCGTTCATGCTGCTCGTCATCCTGGTCGCCGCCGAACTCTTCACCAACGCGCTCGAACATCTCGGTGAACGGCTGAAGATCTCCGAAGGCGTGACCGGTTCGCTGTTCGCGGCGGTCGGCACCGCGCTGCCCGAAACGATGGTGCCGCTGCTCGCGCTCGCGGGCGGCACGTCGAACGCGGCCGTGAACGAGGAAATCGGTGTCGGCGCGATTCTCGGCGCGCCGCTGATGCTCGCGACGTTGACCACCTTCCTGATGACGCTCGCGGTGATAGGCTCGCGCGGGCTCGGCGGTACGATTGCGCCCGAGCGCACCGGCTTCGTGCGCGACCTGAACTACTTCATCGCCGCGTTCGCACTCGCGACGATCGCGATGTTCGTCCCGCATCACGTGTGGGCCGTCCGCGCGCTGCTCGCCGCGATGCTCGTCGGCATCTACGCGCTGTACGTCGTGATGACGTTCCGCGCGTCGACGCAACTCGTCGATGCCGGGCACGGCACCGAAGCGCCGCACGCGATGTTCCTGTCACGCGTCGGGCTGCCGACGAACCTTGCGACCATTGCGCTGCAGCTCGCAATCGGCGTCGCGCTGCTCGTCGGCGGTGCGAAGGGCTTCATTCACGGCGTCGAGGGCGTGTCGCATCTGCTCGGCATCTCGGCGCTGCTGCTGTCGCTGATCATCGTGCCGATCGCGACGGAGTTGCCGGAGAAGGTCAACAGCGTGCTGTGGATCCGCCGTCGGAAGGACACGCTCGCGTTCGGCAACATCACCGGCGCGATGGTATTCCAGGGCACGCTGCTGCCGGCGATCGGCATCATGCTGACGCCGTGGGAGCCGCGCCCGGAAGTGTTGACCGGCGTGGTCATCACGCTCGCCGCGGCGGTCTGGCTGCGCGTCAATGCGCGTGCGCGCGGGCTGGCGATCTGGGCGCTGCTCGCGAACGGCGCCGGGTATGCCGGTTATCTGTTCGTGACGCTGACGCGCTGAGAATCGCGAGCTGCGCGTCGGGCACGCGACGAACGCGCACGGCGCGCGACGACCGGCTGCGGCGGGCCGTCCGCGTCGCGCGCGCGTTTCGGCCGGGTCCGCAGCGCGCGACGCGCATCGTCATGTCGAAGCGGGGCCCGCGCCGCCCCGATAACCCACATCGAGAGAAACATCATGGAACTACACGCGACCGTCGGTGCTGCAACGTTCGACGTCGACGACGACGAAAGTTGCGCGAACATCTATTGCCACGATCCAAAGCAAGACTATTGCTTCTCGCTGCTGCGCTTTCCGGACGACTCGACGATCGAGGTGATGGTGCGCGACCAGCTCACCGCGCACGTGCAGGATCTGTCGGTGCGGCTGACGGGCAACACGCTCGAAGTCGAACTCGATGAACGCACCGCCGCGCGGCTCGACGGCAACACGCGTTACGTGATCCATCTCGCACCCGGCGACCACGATCCGGTGGTACTGCGCGCCGCACTGAAGGAGATCTTCGACGGCAAGAACGGATATCGCGACGAACGCACAGCCGTGTAAGCCGCGCGGCCGATAGACCGACAGCGCCGCGCATGGCTCACCGCTCACCGCCCGCGCGTCGCAACGCAGTGCGCCGCGCCGCGCTACGCGGCGAGCGCCGCCGTCTTGACGTTGAACGCGCGCAGCAGGTCCTCGCGGAACGCGTCGACGATCGGCTTGCCGTTCGTACTGCGCTTCATCGCGAGATGCAGCGGTACGTCGAAACTGAACGTGTCGCGCCCGACGGCCTTCACGAGGCCGCGCTGTTCGAACGGCTCCGCGTAGTGTGCGGGCAGGTAGCCGAGATGCCCGCCCGACAGGATCAGGATCGTCGCGGCTTCGATGCTGTCCGCGCTCGCGGTCACGCGCCGCTCCGGCAGCGGATACTGCTCCTCCGGCACCGGATACGTGCGCCAAACCCAGTCGTGCGCCTGGAGGTCGTCCGCCGACACCGGGCGCGCCGCATGAAAAAGCGGATGCCCGCGGCCGCAGTAGATCACCTGCTCCTCGGTAAACAGCGGCGTGTAGTCGAGGCCCGGCACGCGATGCCAGAAGTAGCCGATCGCGAGATCGAGCTGATTGTTGACGAGGCTTTCCTCCAGCTCCTGCGGCGACGCAACCTTCATCGCGAACGTGACGGCCTGGTCGCGCTTGCGGAACGCGCCGATCGCGTCGGCCACGCGGGCGTTCTCGACCAGCGGCGCCTGGCCGATCAGGCCGATCGACAGCGTGCCGACCAGCTTGCGGTCGATGTCGCGCACGCGTGCAACGAACTCGGACGTCGCGGCGACCAGCGTGCGCGCGGTGGCCGCGAACCGTTCGCCCTTCGACGTCAACCGAAAGCCGCCGCGGCCGCGATCGCACAGTTTGAAGCCGACGCGGGCTTCGAGTGCGGACAGCTGCGTGCTGATCGTCGATTGCCGCACGCCGAGCGACGCTTCGGCGGCGGTGATGCCGCGCGCGTCGACGACGGCCAGAAAGACCCGGATGAGCCGGAGGTCGAGATCGGTGGTATTCGAGAACATGCTTCAAACCGCTGCGCATGCGCGCGTTGTCGGGCCGGCGCGATACCCGGCCGCGCTCGCCGATGGACCGGACCGGACGCGCGCCGCCATCGGCAACGGCACACGCCATACTCGTCGTTCACCGACGACCGTCGCTTACATCGGGAAGCCCATCGCCTTGATCCCGTTGATCCACGCGCGCTTCCAGCCGCCTTCGGCATCCGCGCCGTCGAACGCGTGGAACGTGATCTTCGCGGCGACCCAGCGCACCGGCTCGGGCGGGATGTAGCTCGGGCTCTGGTTCGCGATGTCGAGCTTGCGCTCCGGACTGTCGCGATCGAACAGGATGTTCAGCCCCATGAACGCGCCGAACCGGCTCGCCGCGACGCCGAAGCCCGTATAGCCGGCGACGAACACGGCCTTGCCGCCGAGATAGCGCTTCGCGAACACCGAGCCGCGCGAGCAATAGTCGATCGGGCCGCCCCACGCATGCGAGAAGCGCACGTCGCCCAACTGCGGGAACGTGCGGTAGAACGCTTCCGCGAGCCGGTAGTAGGTTTCGCGCCGGCCGTCCTGATGCGGCTCCGGATCGCCGTCGAAGTGATAGCTGACGAGCCCGCCGAAGATGATGTTGTTGTGCTTCGTCAGCCGGAAATAGTTGAGCTGCGTGCGCGTGTCGTACACGCCCTGGCGGTTCTGCCAGCCGATCCGCGCGAGCTGCTCGTCGGTGAGCGGCTCGGTCGCGAGCACGTGGTCGCGCACCTGCATCACGCGACGATTGATGTCGGCAATGCCGACCTTCGCGGTGCCGCTGCCGAACACGACGCGCGGCGCGCGCACGCTGCCCTTCGGCGTCGTCACGTAGACGGTGCTGCCTTCATCGGCCACGGTCGTCAACGGCGTGTTCTCGTACAGCTTCACGCCGAGTTGCAGCGCAGCCCGCTTGAGCCCCCAGGCGAGCTTCGCCGGATGCACGATGCCGCTGCGGTTGCGCGACCACAGCGCGCCCGCGAACAGCGGCGAATTCAGTTGCTCGAGCGTTTCTTCGCGGTTCAGCAGCACGACGTCGTGCCCGTATTCGCGATGCAGGTCGTAGTCGCCCTTCAGGTGCGCGACGTGCTCGGGATCCACCGCAACCGTCATCTCGCCGTTCCACTCGATGTCGGCGTCGATGTCGTAGCGCTTCAGCGTGTCCTCGAAGCCGTCGAGGTTGCGATGGCCGAATTCCTCGAGTTGCGCGATGTCGTTCGGAAACACGCGCACCGCGTTCGGCAGCCCATGCATCACCGACGTCGAGATGATCCCGCCCGCGCGGCCCGATGCGCCGTGCGCCACCTTGCCGGCCTCGATCAGCACCACGTTCAGGTGCGGCATCTGTTCCTTCGCCTGCACGGCCGCCCACAGTCCGGTGAAGCCGCCGCCGACGATCAGCAGGTCGGCCGTCACGTCGCCGGCGAGTTCCGGTTCCGCCGCCGGCGCGGCCGGGTTGTCGAGCCAGTACGGGAACAGCTTCGTGTTCGCGAGCGCGTCGGCCGCACTCAGCGTAACCGGCGCCCGGCGCGTGGCCGGCGCGTGAGCCGGTGCGGCCCGTGTTGCTTCGTTGACTTCCATTTCCATGTTCCCCGCCCTTTCCGATGATCGACGCGCGTGCACCGCACACCGCGATGCGTGGCGTCCCCCGAAACGCGGCCGACGCCGCTTGCGCTCGATCGACGCTGCAACTGCGGCCGCCGCCGCGCACTGGCCGCGTCGAACCGACGACGGCGCACACGCGGCAGCTCCTCGCTCACGACTTCTCGAGCAGCACGTAGAACTTCTTCGCGTCCTCGATCGTCTCCCAGCGGCCCGCAAAACCGGCCGGCAGCAGATAGCCGTGGCCCGGCGTGAATTCCTTCCGATTGCCCTCGACGTCGGTCAGCGCGATACGTCCCTCTACGAGCCACACCGCCTCGTCCGCGGCAGTTTCCGGGAACTCCACCGAGCCCGCCTTGCCTTCCCACCAGCCGATGACGTAATTGCCGCTCTTGCCTTCGGCCGCGCGCCAGTCGCTCTCGTCCATCCCGAAGTCGAGCTTCGTGAATTCGCCGATGCCTGCGCCGAGCGGCAGGATGTCCTTGATCAGTTTGGTCATCTGGATCGTTGTCTCTCGATTGAAAAAAGCAGAGACAAAGTTACTGATTTACACTGCGCCGGTATGCCCCCCTTCGGGGGGGACAAACCGCGTTTTTCGGGCGCGATCGAGCTGGAGCCGGACGTGCCGGTATTTCCCCCTACTGACGTTCGAAGCCGCACCCGCTAGAATCGCGCCCGATTTTCACCGGGGAACCGCATGCTGCTCGACGTGAACCCCTTCCACCGCGACGCCGACCGTTTCAACGTGTCGTTCAAGGCGCTCGGCGAACTGATCGAGACGGTCGGCACGCCGCACTTCGTGCCGCGCCTCACGCAATTGCTGAACGAAGTCGTGCCGCTCGACGTCGCGCACGTCGAACGTTCGCGCGTCGACGGCTCGATGCCGACCGGCTATCGCTGCGAATGGATCGGCAGCAGCGGCATCGGCACCGCGACCGCCGAAATCTCCGACGTGATGACGCTCTATTACGAGCGCTTCCTCGACAGCGATCCGCTGTTCGCGGGCCTGCGCGGCAAGACCGGCACGATGCTCGTCGTGCGCGACATCGCCGCGATCCCGCCCGGCGAATTCCGGCAGCGGATATTCGACGACGTGCGCATCGGCCACGAATGCGTGCTCGCGCGCGGCACCCGCTACGCGCAGCACTCGATCGCGCTGGAACGCGGCCGCGACCGGCCGCCGTTCACGCTCGCCGAAATGAACCGCTTTCGCAGCATCAGCGACGTGCTGTTCCCGCTGCTCGAACTGCATGCGTCGACCACCGCCGCGCGGCGCGTCGCGCATCCCACGCCCGAAGCGCACCCGCTTGCGCAATTCGATGCGCGGATCGCGGCCGACAACATCAAGCTGTCCAGGCGCGAATATGAAACCTGCAAGCATCTGATCTCCGGCAAGACCGTGCCGGAAACCGCCGCCATCCTCGGTGTGCGCGTGGCGACGGCCGAGTCATACGTGAAGCGCGCATTCGCGAAGCTCGGCGTGCGCACGAAGCGCGAGCTCGCCGCATGGGGCTCGACGGCGCCGGCATTTCAGGCCAACGCGGCGCACGATGCCGCGGGCGCGCCGCCCGCCATCGCCGGATGATCGCGTTTGTTGCCCGCTGACGCGCGCACCGCGCCGATGCGGCAACGCCGCTCGCATCGAGCCTCGTCGATGTAAACGTTGCGACTTCGAAATCTTCCCGCTCACCTTCTCCACTACCATCGGCAATCGCTTTTCAGCCAACGAGGAGACGGCTCATGCACCGGGAATTGAACCAGCCGACGGGCGGCAACGAGATGCCGCGCTTCGGCGGCATTGCCACGATGATGCGGCTGCCGCAAGCCGCGACGGCCGACGGCCTCGACGTATGCTTCGTCGGCGTGCCGCTCGACCTCGGCACGTCGAACCGCTCCGGGGCCCGCTTCGGCCCGCGCCAGATCCGCACCGAATCCGTGCTGCTGCGCCCTTACAACATGGCGACGCGCGCCGCACCGTTCGATTCGCTGCAAGTCGCCGATATCGGCGACGTCGCGACCAACCCGTACGATCTGAAGGATTCGGTACGCCGCATCGAGCAAGCGTACGACGAGATCGTCGCGAACGGCTGCCGGCCGATCACGCTCGGCGGCGACCACACGATCGCGTGGCCGATCCTGCGCGCGCTGCACCGCAAGTACGGCAGGGTCGCGGTCGTGCACGTCGACGCACATGCGGACGTCAACGACACGATGTTCGGAGAGAAGATCGCGCACGGCACGCCGTTCCGCCGCGCGGTCGAGGACGGGCTGCTGCAATGTGACAAGGTCACGCAGATCGGCCTGCGCGGCACCGGCTACCACGCGGACGACTTCGACTGGTGCCGCGCGCAGGGCTTCACGGTCGTACAGGCCGAACAATGCTGGAACACGTCGCTCGCGCCGCTGATGGCGCAAGTGCGCGAACGCGTCGGCGACACGCCCGTCTATCTCAGCTTCGACATCGACGGCCTCGATCCGTCGTTCGCGCCCGGCACCGGCACGCCGGAAATCGGTGGGCTGTCGGTGCAGCAGGGTCTCGAGATCATTCGCGGCATGAAAGGGCTGAACATCGTCGGCGCGGATCTCGTCGAAGTATCGCCGCCGTACGATCCGACCGGCACCACCGCGCTCGTCGGTGCGAACCTCGCTTTCGAAATGCTCTGCGTGATGCCCGGCGTCGCGTACCGCTGAACCCTCCATTCGTCCGACAGGAACATCGTCATGTCCGCTTCCGAGCTTTCACCTTCCGCCGCGACGCGCGTGCTGCCCGCCGCACACATCGCCGGCAAGCCCGTGCGCACGCATTCGGACGAGGCCCGCGCGCCTATCTTCAACGCGTCGACCGGCGAGACGATCGGCTGGCAGGAGTTCGCGACGGCCGCGCACGTCGACGCCGCGGTCCGCGCCACGCGCGACGCATTTGCCGGCTGGCGCGACACGCCGCCTGCCGAGCGCGGCCGGCTGCTCGCGAAGATCGCCGAACGCGTCGAAGCCAATCGCACGCACCTCGCGGCGCTGCAGATGCAGGTCAGCGGCAAGCCGCCGTTCGAAGCCGATGCGGACGTCGGCGACGTTGCCGCGACGTTCGCTTACTACGCGACGCTGTGCGAAGACGCCGCGCTGTTCGCGGCCGAACCGGTCGCGCTGCCGAACGACGCGTTCGCTGCCGAACGCTTCCACGACGCGGTCGGCGTTGCCGCGCTGATCGTGCCGTGGAACTTCCCGATGGTCACGACCGCGTGGAAGCTCGCGCCCGCGCTTGCCGCCGGCTGCACGGTCGTGCTGAAGCCGTCCGAACTGACGTCGCCTGCCGAGCACGCGCTGCTCGACCTGATCGCCGAAGCCGGCGTGCCCGCCGGTGTCGTCAACGTCGTCAATGGCGGCGCCGAGATCGGCGCGGCGCTGACCGCGCATCCGCTGATCGACAAGATTTCGTTTACCGGCAGCACGGCCGCAGGCCGCAAGGTGATGCGGGCAGCGGCCGACGACATGAAGCGTGTGACGCTCGAGCTCGGCGGCAAGTCGTCGCTGATCGTGCGCGACGACGCCGATCTCGACGTCGCGGTGTCGCTCGCCGTCGCCGGCGCGTTCACGAACGCGGGCCAGATGTGTTCGGCGACCGCGCGCATCCTCGTGCACGACAGCCTGTACCGCAGTTTCATGGCCGCATTCGAAACGGCCGTGCGCGCGCTCGTCGTCGCGCCGCCCGCCACCGAGCAGGTTGCGATGGGGCCGATGATTTCGGCCGCGCAGCGCACGCGCGTCGAGTCGATGGTCGCGCAAGGGATCGCGGCGGGCGCGCGCGTCGCGTTCAGCGGCCGCGTTGCCGACGCCGGCGGCGACGGCTTCTTCATGGCGCCCGTCGTGATCGCGGAACCGGCAGCCGACAACCTGCTGTGGACGGACGAAGTGTTCGGGCCGGTCGCGTGCGTGAAGTCGTTCCGCACCGATGACGAAGCGATCTCGCTCGCGAACGACACGCGCTATGGGCTCGTCGCAACCGTCGTCACGCGCGATGCGGCGGCGGCGAAACGGTTCCAGGTGCGCGTGCGTGCCGGACTCGTGTGGATCAATGCGCCGCAACTCATCTATCCGCATGTGTGCTGGGGCGGCTTCGGGCTCAGCGGAATCGGCCGCGAACTCGGTGTGACGGGCCTGCGCAGCTATCAGGAGCTGCGTCACGCAATGCGCTCGGTCGATTGACCGGGCGGTTGGCTAGATCCGCGAGCGATGCGGTCGCGCGGATTTGGCATCCGCAACCGGCGCACCGTCATCCGGCCGCGACGATCACGTGCGCCTGGATGTTGCCGGCCACCGGCCCGTCGCCGTGGCGCGCCGCAATCGCTTCCGTCGCGCGATCCATCGCGAGCTGAACCAGCGCGGGATCGCGCGACACGATTTCGTCGTATAGCGGCGTGCCTCGACAATAAGCGGTTGCGGCATCGCGCGCGGATGGCGCCCGGCTCGTTTTCTCGCGCGTCGTGATATCGACGTCGATGAAACCTGCGCGATGCAACTCGTCGCGGATCAGCACGACATCGTGATAGCCGTGCGGCGTGCGGGCGAGGAATCGCGGCGGGTCGTGCGGAAACAGCGCGGCGATCGCCGCGGTGATTTCGTCGGCGAACGCGTTTTCGTCGATGCGGTCCCAGACGCTGAAGACGAAGTGCCCGTGCGGCGCCAGCACGCGCCGCGCCTCGGTGTAGCCCGCCACCCGGTCGGGAAAGAACATCGCGCCGAACTGACAGCAGACGACGTCGAACGACGCATCGTCGAACGGCAGCGCGAGCGCGTCCGCCTGCAGCCATTCGATACGGCCGTCGGGCGCTTGCCTGGTGACTGCGTAGTCGAGCATCGACTGGTTGAGGTCGGTCACCACGTAGTGTGCATCGGGGCCGAGCCGCGGCGCGAGCAACCGCGTGACCGCGCCGCTGCCGGCCGCCGTTTCGAGCACCGTGCGCGGCGCAAATCCGGCGACGAGCGCGGCCACGTCGGCCGCATACCCGTCAAAGATCAGCGGGACCATCAGCGTGTCATAGAACGCCGGAATCGAGCCCGCGAATACGTTGTCGCGATCGATCATGACTGCCCCCTTCGTTCGCGCATGCGTTTCGCCACGCGCGCGACCATCCCGGCGCGCGGCGGGCTTCATACATGATAGGCGCTGGAACGACGGCACGTGGCCGGCGACGAACGAATGCCGGGCATTCGTTGTGACCGCAGGCCGGCTCGGTACTCGATGCGTGCGAGGATTGACGCCGATATCCCGCACAATCGGCCGCCGAACGTCGCCGCACCGGGGAAGCATCGTGCAAGCGCAGCAACGCAGGCACGAACGGGCGCGCTGCGCGCCGCCGCCGCGCAGCGCGGCAATCGCGCCGCAACCAGAACACCATCCGATAGCGAAAGAACGCAGGCCGGCCACACCGCCGACACGATGCGTGCTGCGCCGGCGCCCGGCACGCGACTCGCGCGGCGCACCGCACGATGTTGAATCGCCGTGCAGCCGACGCGCGTCAGTTGTACCCGAGAATCGCCACCGCCGCGACTTCCGGCCGATCCATCGTCCCGCCGACGAGCGACGTCATCGGCTCCTGCAGCACCGCCTGATACGACGTCACGTACGCTTCTTCCGGCACGCCGGATTCATCCCGAACCGTTTGATCGAATGCATCGAGGCCGGTGAAAAACTCGGCTTGTGCTGGCGAAAAAGTCATCTCCACTCCTTTCGATATGTCGTTGATGTTCTAACTTGCCTGCTTCATCGCCGCCGCGTGCACGGCCGGCGCGCAAGCGCGCTCATGCGCCGCTTCCGCGTGCGCGAGTTGCGCGCGCGTGCGCCGCGTGATGTGAATCACCGCGAACACCACCGGCGCAATCAGCAGGCCTTCGGCCAGTTCGGGATCGACCGGCAGGTTCATCACGTGCAGCGCCTTGAATGCCGCGGTCGCGAGCGACAGCACGTAGTACGAAATGGCCGCCACCGACAGCCCTTCGACCGCGTGCTGAAGATGGAGCTGATTGCGCGCGGTGCGCTCCATGCCGGCCAGCAGCCGCGTCACGTCCTTTTCCTGCGCGAGATTCACGCGTGTGCGCAGCAGGTCGACCGCGCGGGCGATTCGCGCGGCGATCTGCTCGTGCCGCGCCCACACGCTGCGGCACGTTTCCATGGCCGGCGCGAAACGCCGCTCCATGAATTCCGCGATCGTCGGCATCCCTTCGATGCGCTCCTCGCGCAACTCATGGATGCGTGCCAGCACCAGCTTCTCGTATGCGCGCGACGCGCTGAAGCGGCCGCCGGCGCCCGACAACGCCTCGACCCGCACCGCGAGATGCGTGAGCTTCACGAGCAACGCCGCGTCGTCGCCGTCGGCGCCGCTCGCGTCCATCCTCTGCATCAGCGCGTGCAGCGCCGCATGGATCTCGTCGAGTTCGCGGCTCATCTGCCGCGCGACCGGCAGCGCGAGCAGCGCCATCATCCGGTACGTCTCGATCTCATGGAGACGCTGCAGCAGACGGCCGCCCTGTTCCTCGCGAAAATCGTCGTCGACCACGAGAAAGCGCATGAACCCGTCGTCGCGCACGTGCCAATCGCAGAACACCTTGCCGCCGCCGAGCACGTTGCTGCCGACGAGTGCGGGCCCGTCGATCCAGCGGCGCAGGTCTGCGCACACGAGCCGTGCAGCGTCGCCGGACAACAGTTCCATCCGCACCGCGACGAAACGAATGCCCGCGAGCCGCGCGAACCACGCGGCCGGAATCCCTTCGATCGCCAGATCGTCGAAATAGCCGGTGTCGCGGCGCGGCGCAACGAACGTGAAGGTCGAGAATTCGGTGTGGCGCTCCCACTTCAGGTGCCAGCCGCACGGCGACTGCGCTGCGTAGTGAGTCGCCCCTTCGTGCGGCGCGGCCATGCCGGTGTCGCGGCACAGCGCTTGCAGCAGCGTTTCATGGATGTCAGGTTGGCCGTCCGTGTAGATCGCGTAATGCGTGAGCGACACGGCTTCGGCGATCCGCAGGAATGGCCTGGCATGCAATTCCGCGGCCAGCGCGGCGCGCAACGGATGATCGATCATCGGTACACCACTCTTCTCTGTTCAACGCTGCCCGCCTGGCAGGCCGGCGCGATTGCCGCGCCGCATCGAGCGATACGGGCCGGCTTGATTCCACTATGGCAGACACACAGCGACAATAAAAACGCATAATGCTGATCGTTACATTCAGTTTTCCTGATACCGATGAAGATGCTCGATCACGACGTGCTGGCCACCGTCGTCGCCGTCGCGGAAACCGGCAACATGACCCGCGCCGCCGAGGCGGTGAACCGCTCGCAGTCCGCCGTGAGCATGCAGATCAAGAGCCTCGAGGACGCGATCGGCCGCCCGCTGTTCGTGCGCAAGCCGCGCAGCATCGTGCTGACGCGCGAAGGCGAGGTGCTGTTGGGATTCGCCAGACGAATGCTGGCACTGCGCGACGAAGCATGGGCGGCCGTCGTGCGGCCGGAAGTGACCGGCAAGGTGGTCATCGGCGTGCCGGACGACTACGCGTCGTCGCTGCTGCCGTCGGTGCTGAAGAAGTTTTCGGCGACCTATCCGAAGGTCGAGATCCAGGTGATCGGGCTGCCGAGCAGCGCGCTCGCGCCGCTGTTGAAGGACGGCACCGTCGATCTCGTGTGCGGCACGCGCATCAAGGGGTTGTCCGGCGACTTCATCCGCCACGAGCCGATGGCGTGGGCCGCGATGACGAACGGCCCGCGCGTGTGGGAAGAACGGCCGTTGCCGATCGCGGTGTTCATGCCGGGCAGCGTCGCGCGCGAGAATGCGATCCGCAGCCTCGAACGCGCGAAGCTGCCGTTCCGGACTTCGTATGAAAGCCCGAGCCTGCTCGGGCTGCTCAGCATGGTCGAGGCCGGCCTGGCCGTCGCGCCGCTTGCACGCTGCGCGATTCCCGCGCAGTTGTCGATGCTCGGCCGCTCGCACGGGCTCCCCGATCTGCCGCCACTCGAACTGATCCTCGCGCGCAGCACGAAATCGAAGCGCCCGCCGTGCGACTTTCTCGCGGAACAACTGATGGAAGACCTGCAACGGCAAACCGGCCAGGCCAGCGACGCGTGAACCGCGCTCGGGCACGCGCCGCGTGCGTCGTCACGAACCACCGGGTTGCGAACGGCCGGCCGTCAGCAACGCGGCGTTGACGATACCCGCCACCGTGTCGACGAGCGCTTCCAGCGTGTCGCCGTGCACGTGCCGCCCGGCGGCCGGAATGCATTCGTTGCGGCGGCCGCCCCAACCGGAGCCTGCCGTCACCGACAGCGTCGCGCGGAACCGGTTGCCGTGCCGCCGGCCGAAGATGCCGACGCGCTGCTCGCCCATATACGCCTGCTCGGGCAGGAACAGCCGGATCTCGACTCCGACCTGATCGGTGTCGCCGGCGCGCCCATTCTCGTCGACCGTCGGCGCGAACACCTTCGCGACGCGGAACGTCACGTGCGAATCCCACGCGGCCAGCGGGCCGCCGGCCGCCTCGACACGTTCGATGTCGACCGACCATTGATGACGATCCGGCAACCGGATCGCCTGGCGCAGCAGCACGTCCGCCGCGCGAACCGTCACCAGCAACTGCCGGGCAAGCTGTCTGCTCGACGGCAGCGTCACCACGCGCACGCGACGGCTGGCGGGGCGCGCGGTGTGTACTTCTTCTGTGAGGTACATGGATCCTCCTTGTCGAAGGCCAGCGCCGCGTACGACGCGGCGCACAAACGTCCGCCGCCCCGGCCGACGGACAGCGCGGCAGCCGGTGAAGCGACGGCGGATCGTACGAGCAATCAGCGTGCCTCGTCCGAGATGCGTTGGGGGCCGGACGCCGACGCGCACGCGACCCGCCCGATCAGCGCACCGGCCTGTTGCGCGATCAGCGTATGCAGCGTGAAGCCGAGATCCTGCGGCGCGATGTCGAATTGCACGTGGACCGAATCGCGCACGACGTGCGCACAGGCGACGTACACACCGAGCGGCGAATGCAGCAGCGCCGCCAGCCGGGCGGGCGCGCGCAGGCCGGCATCAGCGGTCAGCGTGACGGACATCTGCAGGCGCGACGGGCGCGGCAGCGGGACGACGAGGCGGCCGGCGCCGACCGGCACATGGCGGCCGGCGACGTCGGATGCGGGTCCGGGATCCATTGCGGTCATGGTGCTGGAGGGAAGGCTTCCCCGGCTGTTGGACACACCGGCAGCTTAGAAAGCACGCCCTAAATACCGTGCAAAAAAACGGCGTTGCGGTGCAAAAAACGGCATGCGATGCAAGGGCCGTCGTTCGGCGGCGCGCCAACGGGCGATTCGGCTGCTTGCAAGCGTGCACGATGGCGGGCGACGCGCAGGTGGCGGATCGAACGTCGCGCGCATGCGCGAAGCCGCCGTCGCCACTGCCTCGCCGACCGTCGCCGCGCCGAGCGATACAAGACCGGCCGTCAACCGGACGCGGATGCCGCGTCGCTCCGCGGGCGCGCGCGGTCACGTCGCCGCCTGCACGACGGTGCGCGCGATGCGCGCCCATTCGGCGATCCGCTCCAGGCGCTTGCCGAAAGCGGCACGTCGCTTGCTCCCCATTCGCGGCAAAGGGGGACGACCATGACGACTCACCTCGGGCAATCAGGACTGCCGCGCGGCCTGGCCGGGCGTATCGCCGGCGGGATCATGCGTCGGCACAATCGGCTGGACAACGTGTGGACGTTATCGCTGTTGTCCCTCGGCGACAGCGATCGGGTCCTTGAAGTCGGCTTCGGGCCCGGCGACGCAATCAAGCTCGCCGCCGACATGGCCCCGTCCTGCCGGATCGCCGGCGTCGACCACTCGCTGACCATGCTTGCCGCGGCAAAGCGCCTGAATCAGGCGACCATCGAGCAGGGGCGCGTGCGCCTCGCACTCGGCTCCGTCGACGCGCTGCCGTTCGCGGACGGTACTTTCGACAAGGCGTTTTCGATCAACTGCATCTATTTCTGGCGCGCTCCGATGCGCGGCCTGACCGAATTGCGCCGCGTCGTCCGGCGCGACGGGATCGTCGCGATCACCGTCCGCGACATCGATCGGGCGCCTTACGATGCCCATCGGCCGGAAAAGCTCGCGCGGCTGATGACCGAAGCCGGTTTCGTGTCGGTGGCCGTGCAGCGCAACGGAACGCCGTCGCATCCTCTTGCATGCGTGCTCGCGACGAAATAACGGTCGGCCCGCACAGTCGAGCGACAAAAGCGCGGCGCGGCCGCTCACACCGGTTCTTCAATCGCGACCGCGTGCATCGTGACGATGCGTGCAGGCGGAATATTTGCCCATACGACGCGGCTGGCGGCGGCGGCAAATGCCGGATTACCGAGCGGACGACGTCCGGGCGGACGCAAATCGTACGTGAACTGAATCATGACGCCGTCGGCCGACAACACGCGACGACATTGATCGACGATCGCCGTCACGTCGTCGCGCGGCAGCGTGCGCAACGGCAGGCACGACACGATCGCATCGACCCGCGCATCCGGCGGCAGCAATCGCGCAAGTTGTCGGGCGTCCCCGGCCAAGATCGTGATGGCGGGAAAACGTCGGCGCAGATGCCGGACGAACGCGGGCGAGCGTTCCACCACGACCAGGCGCCGCGGCGCGACGCCGCGTTCGAGCAACGCGGCGGTGATCGCACCCGTGCCGCCTCCCAGTTCGACGACGAGGCCGTCGCCGTCAGGCGCCGCTTCGGCCATTGCGCGCGCCAGATGCCGCGAACTCGGGCACAACGCCCCGACCGCTGCCGGGCGGCCGACCCACTCGCGTACGAACAATGCCGACACGCGCACCGCATTCGGCCAGGTCATCGCCCCCCCCTTGCGCGTTTTCGCGTCCGGCTCCGGCGTGCCAACGACTGACGGCAACGGCGTTTCGACGACACGGGGTTTTCTCACGTGCATCCTCCTGGACGAACCATTGCGCCGCAGCGGGCGGCGATCAATCGATTCTAGGAAATGCAAACTTAACGCGACGTGAAGATTGTCACGGATTGCGTTGCGTGCAGGATGTCCGGGCGGCGGGCGAAACTGCGGCCATGAGCCCAGCGGCCGCGCCGCCCGGCAACGTCACCGCAAGTTGGTCCGAGCGAGTTCGACGATCTCGTCGCCGCGCCCGCTCAGGATCGCGCGCAGCATGAACAGGCTGAAGCCCTTCGCATGCGCGAGCTCGATCTTCGGCGGCATCGCGAGTTCGTACTTCGACGTGACGACGTCGACGACTGCCGGCCCGTCGTGCGCGAACGCGGTGCGCAGCGCATGCTCGACGTTCTCCGAATGTTCGACGCGCACGCTGAAGATCCCCGCGCCTTTCGCGATCGCCGCGAAGTCGGTCGGGCTCAAATCGACGTTCGTGTCGAGATAGCCGGCCGCCTTCAGCTCCATCGACACGAAGCCGAGCAGGCTGTTGTTGTACACGACGATCTTGATCGGCAACTTCAGCTGGCGTGCGGTGAGCAGGTCGCCGAGCAACATCGACAGTCCGCCGTCGCCCGACAGCGATACGACCTGCCGCCCCGGATGCGCGCCCTGCGCGCCGAGCGCCTGCGGCATCGCGTTCGCCATCGAGCCGTGATTGAACGAGCCGTGCAGCTGGCGTTTGCCGTTCATCGTCAGATAGCGCGCAGCCCACAGCGTCGGCGTGCCGACGTCGGCCGTGAAGATCGCGTCGTCGGCTGCGACTTCGTCGACGATCTTCGTCAAGTACTGCGGATGGATCGCGCGGCCCGGCGGCTCGGCCACCGCGAGATCGTCGAGGCTCTTGCGCGCGGCCGCGTAGTGCTTCAGCGCGTTCTCGAGGAAACGCCGCTGCGTCTTGCGCGTGAGGCGCGGCAGCAGCGCCGCGATCGTTTCCTTCACGGTGCCGACGAGCCCCAGCGCAAGCGGCGCGCGATGCCCGAGCTGCGAGCCCTTCCAGTCGATTTGCGCGACCTTCGCGTGGGTCGGATAGAACGGCCGGTACGGGAAATCCGTGCCGAGCATTAACAGCGTGTCGCACGACTCCATCGCGTGATAGCCGGAGCTGAAGCCGATCAGCCCCGTCATCCCGACGTCGAACGGGTTGTCCCATTCGACGAACTGCTTGCCGCGCAACGCATGCACGACCGGTGCGCCGAGCGTGTCCGCCAGCGCGACGACTTCGTCATGCGCGCCCTGCGTGCCGCTGCCGCACAGCAGCGTGACCGCGTCCGAGCCGTTGAGCAGCGCCGCGAGCCGGTCGAGATCGGCGTCCGCCGGCACGATCGACGGCGGCGCCGACTCGCTCCACGCAGGCGCTTCTTCCGGCCCGTCGCCGAGCGCGATGTCGCCCGGCAGCACGATCACCGCGACCCCGCGTTCTTCGATCGCGGTACGCATCGCGCGCGCGAGCACGCGCGGGAATTGCGACGCATTGGTTACGAGTTCCGCGAAATGGCTGCATTCGCGGAAGAGTTCCTGCGGATGGGTTTCCTGGAAGTAGCCGAGGCCGATCTCGGTGGACGGAATGTGAGCGGCGATTGCGAGCACCGGCTGGTGATTGCGGTGGCAGTCATACAGCCCGTTGATCAGGTGCAGGTTGCCGGGCCCGCAGCTGCCCGCGCACACCGCGAGCCGGCCGGCCGACGCAGCATCCGCGCCGGCCGCGAACGCGGCGCTTTCCTCGTGCCGCGTATGCATCCAGCGGATCGTGCCGAGCTGGCTCAGGCTGAACGACAACCCGTTCAGGCTGTCGCCCGTCACGCCCCAGATGCGTTCGATGCCCGCTGCCGCCAGCGTCTTCGCCAGGTATTCCGCCATCGTCTGTCTTGCCATGATGCCCTCGCTCGTTGATTGGTCGTCACACGATTGATCCGGCAACGTCAGCCGCCGCCGGTGACGGAACGAGCATACGCGATCGTGTCGCGCGGCGTCGTGACGATGCAGAACGTCCTGTGCGGCGGCCTGCGGCGCGGTCCGTCCCTGTCGGGAGCATCGTGCGGTCGTCGGCGGGATCCCTTCGCTTCGACCGCGCTCGAGCCATCGCGTGGCGTCGCGCTCGCTGCCCGCGCCGCATGCAGGGCCGCCCCGTCACGGATGCGCTACACCGGCAGCGCATGCGTGGACAGTATTTCCTTGAGCACCATGAACGAACGCACCTGCCGCACACCGGGCAGGTACAGCAACTGTTCGGCGTGCAGCCGGTTGAAGCTCTCGTTGTCGCGCGTACGGACCAGCATGAAGTAATCGAATTCGCCGGTCACCACGTGACATTCGACGCATCCCGACACTTTCTGCGCGGCCTTCTCGAATTCGGCGAACGCCTCCGGCGTCGAACGATCGAGCACGAAGCCGATCACGACCAGCATCCCGGCACCGAGCGGCTTCGGCTCGAGCAGCGCGACGATGCCGCGGATCAATCCCGTCTCCTTCAGCCGCTCGACGCGGCGCAGGCACGCCGGCGCGCTCAGCTTCACCTTCGCCGCGAGGCTGACGTTCGAGATCGACGCGTCCTGCTGCAGTTGCCGCAGGATCGCGCGGTCGATGCGATCGAGCGCCGGTGCGGCGTCGGCCGGGGATGTGCTGCCGTGACCTAATTTCATTGCACTGAAACTCCTCTGTGCGAATCGAAATTGTTCGACTGTCCGTTCTATCGCAAATAACGTATGCCGATCGAACGCATTTCGCAAGCTCATTTCCCGCGCTTCTGCCTATCATTTTGCTCATCGGCGCACGGCCTGCCGGGTCGAGCGCGAACGATCCCCTTCCCAGCTTGGTCCCTTCCGGAGCTCCTGCCGATGAACCTGCAACGCTTCCCCCGTTATCCGCTGACTTTCGGTCCGACGCCGATCCAGCCGCTCAAACGCCTTACCGCGCATCTTGGCGGCAAGGTCGAGCTGTATGCAAAGCGTGAGGACTGCAACAGCGGTCTCGCGTTCGGCGGCAACAAGACGCGCAAGCTCGAATACCTGATCCCCGATGCACTGGAGAAAGGCGCCGATACGCTCGTGTCGATCGGCGGCGTGCAGTCGAACCAGACCCGGCAGGTCGCCGCCGTCGCCGCGCATCTCGGGATGAAATGCGTGCTCGTGCAGGAGCACTGGGTCAACTACGAGGATCCCGTGTACGATCGCGTCGGCAACATCCAGCTGTCGCGGATGATGGGCGCCGACGTGCGACTCGTGTCCGACGGCTTCGACATCGGCATTCGCCGCAGTTGGGAAGAGGCGATGGAAAGCGTGCGGCAGGCTGGCGGGAAGCCGTATCCGATTCCGGCCGGCTGTTCCGAGCATCCGCTCGGCGGGCTAGGCTTCGTCGGCTTCGCGGAGGAAGTGCGTGAACAGGAAGCGCAGCTCGGCTTCAAGTTCGATTACGTCGTGGTCTGCTCGGTGACGGGCAGCACGCAGGCGGGGATGGTCGTCGGCTTCGCCGCCGACGGTCGCGCGGATCGCGTGATCGGCGTCGATGCGTCGGCGAAGCCGGAGCAGACACGCGAACAGATCACGCGCATCGCCCGACATACGGCCGAGCTGGTCGGGCTTGGCCGCGATATCGTCGATCGGGACGTCATGCTCGACACGCGTTACGGCGGCCCCGAATACGGTCTGCCCAGCGACGGCACGCTCGAGGCGATCCGGCTGTGCGCGCGGCTGGAGGGCATGCTCACCGATCCCGTCTACGAAGGTAAATCGATGCACGCGATGATCGACAAGGTGCGGCTCGGAGAATTCGAACCGGGCTCGAAAGTGCTGTACGCACATCTCGGCGGCGTGCCGGCGCTGAGCGCGTATGCGGAGATCTTCCGCAACGGATAATGCGGGCGGCAACTGAATGTGATGCACAGGCGCCGCTCGCGTCCGGCCACGTCAGAACCGACGGGGACGCTGTGCGGCGCTCTGCGTGCGCCCGAACGGCGAACGCCGGCCGATGCATGCTGTTTGACAGCAGATGGTTCCGTTACTGGTACGACATATTCACGATAACGCGGCCGATTACGCTCCCCGACGAGAAGGTATCGGCGGTACGGATGTATCGCACCGACATCGGGATACTGAGCGACGGTCCCGCGGGCTTTCCAACAAAAAACTGATTTTGCGTCCCCTGCGCGGACGAATCCGGCCCATAAGCAATCGGCGCACCGCGATACAACACTTGATAAGCGATGCCGCGTGCGGTCGAATCGCTGGTCGGCTTCAGAGTTGTCGACCGGTTCGTCGGGTCAGTTGCGTCGGCCAGTGTCGAGTACACCGACAAACCGCTCGGACAATCTGTCAAGTTGAGCGTGAAAGCGGTCTCGCCGCCGACCGATCCTGGCGCCTCCATTTTCGAGTAAAGCACCTGCGGCAGCTTCACGTCGATCGCCGAGTCAGTCAACCGACATGCCTTGCTGACGATCGAGAAGTTGTTCACGGAGAGCGTATAGGTTTGGGCTGTGTGCAGTGCCTGCTTGTACGTGACTTGCATCGACGGCAGCGTCTTGGTCGTCCCGCCGCGAACGGGTCCGGTTACGATCAGTTGTGCCGCTGAATTGAACCAGTCTGACGCGGTCGAGCTCCATGGTGCGGACATCGCAAACGGCGCTTCGCGTGTATTGGAATGGCCAACGGCCACGCCAAAGAACTTGATGCCAATACCGTCTATGCCGGTTTTATAGACATTCGTGTAGCCCGGAACCAGTTCGCCGTTCACGACCGTCGCCGTCGACGTGGTCTCGTAAGGCGAGTAATCGCACCGCAGCTTACCTTCCGTGGCTCTTGAATATTGGGTCTTCTTCGTGCCGATTACCGCATCGCGAACGTAGGTGACGTCGCTGAACGTCAGCGTGTCCGTTACCGAGTGCGACGTCGAGTCGTCGATGTAGCAACGCGCCAATGCCGACGCGCTGCTCAATCCGCATATGGCAACGATGACCCAACGCGTGCCAGCGCGTATCGTCGATCTGCTTATGTTTCTCATCACACATTCCTCACTGTTCCGTTCGCTTCCGAGGCCGGCGCTCTGGAGCAGGCGCTTCCGCGAACTACACCGTCTTTCTGTCTTGTCGAGACCTAGCGTCACGTTCGCACCGTTGCCCGCACGTACGTCCACGCATTACCCCGCCGCCGGCGCATGCCGCTGCGATGCAGCCGGCGCAGGCGCCACAACGCCACCCGCGACACAAGGCAATTCGAAGCTGTGCAACGGCTGATACCCACTCGCGCGCTTGCGCACCGGCAGCGAATACGACAGCTTGCAGACCGCCGTACCGTCGTCCTTTTCCCACTGCACCTTCAGCTCGCCGCGGTCCTCGAGGCCACGCGCCAACAGCTTGCCGCCCTGCCCGATCACGCCGACGTCCTTGCCGGACCCATCCGTAACGATTGCCCCGAACGGCACCGGCGCGCCATCCTCCTGCCGCGCACGAATCACCGCCGAGCGGCCGTAGTCGGTCTTGAATACCAGCAGCGGCACGGCGCCCGCCAACGGCGCGACACGCTGGCTCGTTTCCTTCAGTTCGACGTCGGTCGACAATCCCTTCGGATCGAGCGAGACGTCGTTCATCGCGAACGGCGTCATGTACGGAACGATCGCGTAGCCGCGCCCGTCAACCCGCACACCGGACGCATTCGTGACACGCGCGCCTTCCGCATGCTTCGCCTCCACGATCGCGAAGGTTTCGGACAACGGCTGCGACAGCGTGATGCCGCCGCGATGTGCAACCAGCGCGCCACGCGCACCGACCGAGAACTGC
Organism: Burkholderia sp. AU19243; assembly: GCF_018148075.1. Taxonomy (NCBI): domain Bacteria; kingdom Pseudomonadati; phylum Pseudomonadota; class Betaproteobacteria; order Burkholderiales; family Burkholderiaceae; genus Burkholderia; species Burkholderia sp. AU19243. Next base: position 155,319 of record NZ_JAGSTV010000013.1, on the reverse strand, counting down.
TGATAGTCCGCACTCGCGCCGACGCTGCCATTGAGCTCCGCCCGCGCGCCGCGGTACATGATGTTCGCCCCGCCGCTCGTCTGCGAGTTGTCCGACGCGGCACTGTGGTTGACGTTGACGCCATACGACACGTTGCTGTCTACACCGAGCGAGCCGCTCAAGCTCGTCTGCACCTGCGTCGACCCGCGCGAATCGTGGTTGAAGTTGGTCGACAGCGTCGCCGGCCGCGTGCGGCCGAGAGGAATCGACAATCCGGCATAGACGAGCGTGCTCGCCCTGCCCCACGCATCGCGCTGGCGCGTCGCCGACACGTTGTACGACACGTTGCGAAACGAATTGCTGTAGCCGACCGTGAAATCGGTATCCGATCCCTTGCGGTTCCAGTACGTTGCCGTCGACGCGGTGAGGTTGAGGCTGCCGCCTTTTTCGCCGAGTTGCTGGCTCATCGTCAGCGACGCACGGTTGCGCTGCCGGTAGATCGCGGTCGACGACACGTTGACCTTCGCCTGATCGCGCGCTGCCATCGCATCGTTCAACCCGAAGAAGCCGTTCGTCGAATAGCGGTACGCGGCGATCGCGACGTTCGTGCCGGTCGCGGCCACCGTCTTCGCGTAGCTGATGCGAAAACTCTGCCCCGAATGGGTCCGCTCGTTCGGGATCTTCGTCGTCGCATGGGTCACGTCGACGCCGAACGCACCCCACGACGTGTTCAGCACCGCGCCGGCCATCGCCGACAGATAGCCTTGCGCGATCGTCGCGCCGCCGTAGCCGGTCAGCGCGTTCGTCAGCCCGCGCTGCCAGGTCGCCTGCGTAAACACCGGCGTCGTATTCGGCAGGTTACGCACGGCGCCTGCCGTGAAACTGTAGCGATGCTGCCCGGGTCGCAACGACATCGGAATGGCCGCGTACGGCACCGAGAACGAGTGCACGGACCCGTCTGCTTCGGTGACGACCACGCGCAGATCGCCGCCGTACCCGGTCGGGTAGAGGTCGTCGATCACGAAGCCGCCGGGCGCGACCGTCGTTTCGTATAGCTTCACGCCGTTCTGCGACACCGTCACCTTCGCGTTGGTGTTCGCGACGCCGCGCACGACCGGCGCATACCCACGCTGCGATTCCGGCAGCATGCGGTCGTCCGAATACACGCGCACGCCGCGGAACGACGTCGAATCGAACAGATCGCCGGTGGTATACGTATCGCCCACCACGAGCTGCGACGACCACGCCGACAGATCGCGCTGCAAATAAGTCGCCGCGTTTTCGTACTTGCGGCGGCCGCGGTCGTCCCAGTTGAGCGAGCCGTTGTGGCGGAAGTGCCAGCGCCCGTAATTGAACCCGCCGTCGACGCCGACGTAGCCTTGCGTGCTGCCCTTCGCGCCGCTGACACGCGAGTGGTACACGTTCGCGTTATAGCCAAGCATCGCCACCGGCACGCCTTCGGTCCATTGGTCCGGGCTCACGTAGCCACGGGCCTTGCGCAACAGCGACACCTGCGGAATGCTCAGGTCGAGCCGAAGGTCGTTGAAGTCGAAGCTGACGGACGCTTCCGGAATCGCCTGACCGATACGCAAGCTCGCACCTTCCTGGTCGAGCGTCTCGCGCACGTCCTTCGGCAGACGTTTCAGATCGACGCCGATCCGGTCGAGCAGCGCCTTGTCAAAGTACGGCTGCGCATCCGGCGTGTCGGGCGCGGACTTGAATTGCACCTCGGCGCGCCCGACCCAGTTGCCGTCCACGTAGATATCCGGGCTGTACATGCCGGCACGGACCACGTTGCCGCGTTGATAGCGAGTGACGTCGATCGCGCCGCCGCCGTGGTTCAGGAAGCCGCCTTCGAACTCGACCTGAGCGAACTCCGTCTGCGCGATCTGCATCGTCCCTGCATCCGCCACCTGTATCGCCGCCATGTCGGTGTTTTCTGTCGCCCGCGCGGCCTCCTGCCATCCGGCTATGATCGTGAAAAGCAACGCGCAAATGGGCTTCAGCTTGGGCATGCTGTCCACCAGCCCACCTGTGTTTCGCTTTTCCATCGTTGAAAGGTTCCCGTAGTTTTGTGGATGTCACTGCGTGAAATCCATTGATCGCTGCCTGAGTGAAGCCGATCCGTGCGCTGAAATAGTTTTATTGGCCGACCGTCGCCTCGTGACCGTGATTGGCGCCCCAGTCGTCGACACTGCTGTACAACACCTTTGCGCCGGCGAAGTTCGCTCCGTCCGCGCTCTTGATCGGAAATGAAGCGGTTTCGCCCGGAAGCACATGGCCAAGCGCCACTTCGAAAGATTTGCCGCCGGCCCTCAATTCGATACCGGCCAGATTCACGACGTAGGCGCTCGGATTGGTCGCCTTCAGCACCGGACGGTGCGTGTCGTCGGTGCCGACACTCCACTTCAGTCGGGCGGGCGCATCGACCGCGTTGCCCGGCAACTTCGCGGGCCGGTACATCAACTTGACTCGCGTGCGAAACGCGAACTGCAGGCGGTTCACGTCGTCGCCCGCCGATGCCTTCGGCGGCACGTCGAGCACGTTCAGCCAGAACAGCGATTCCTTGTCCGCCGGCAGCGCCTCGCCGGAATGGATAATCCGCAGCGTCTGGCCCTTGCCCGGCTCGATGCGGAAGACCGCCGGCGTGATCACGAACGGCACGTCGATCGTGTCCGGTGCTGCACGCTCATCGCCTGTGTCAAGCCATGCCTGCACAAGCGCCGGCAACTTCCCGTCGTTCGTGAGCTGGAGCGTGACTTCCTTTTCGCCGCCATCAAAAATGACCCGCGTGCCGGACAGCGTGACGCTCGCTTGCGCGTTCATGCAGAACAGCATGGACATCAAAACCAGCAGGATTGCGTAGGGACGATTCGTGATCATTTTCGATAGAGCTCCTTGATTAGTAATTCGAATTGGCCGACGAACATTGATACGTCGGCCTTTCCACTCACCGGCCGCCTACCGGCGGCCGGCGCGTTCCGTCACGATCGACTGCTTACGGATAGACCAGCGAGTACGTGACGAACGAGTTCGCGGAACCGCCCGACACCTCATCGCTCGTCGCGACGTACTGAGCCGCGAACTGAAGCGTCGCCGTGCCGGTGCCGCCTACGGCGGTGTCGATGTCGACGACCTGCGCACCTTGAGCCGAGCTTTCCGCACCGATCTTGATCGGCTCGTACTTGTCGTTCAGGATCGCGATTTCGACGTTCTTCGCTGCATCGGTGCCGGTGAGCTTCAGGCGGCCCGTGCCGAGGTTCACGTTCGGCCCCGGTTCGAACGCCACCGAAACCTTCTTCACCGGCGCGGGGATGGTCTTGCCACTCTCCGTCTTGTCGGTCGTGCAGCCCGACAGCGAAAGCTTGAACGGCGTACGGCCTGCGGTGGCACCCGCGGCCGCGAGCTGGTTGGTCGCCGTCTTCGGCAGCGGGACCGTCAGATCGTTCGTCCCGCCGTTGATCTTGCAGGTCGATGCGACCACGGAGCCGGTGAAGTTGATCGTGCCGTCCGAAGCATGAGCCGCGTTCATGGCCACGAAGGCGAGACCTGCGGCCGACATCATCATCGCGAGTTTTTTCATTGTCAGGTTAATCCACAAATTAACAATTAATTAGAAGCGGTATCACTCAATCAGGACATTCCACCGCACCACCAAAACAAACATCCCGGATAAAATCAGCCCTGCCTCCGGATAGAGGAAAAATGACATAACCAGAGGAATTCATGGGAACCAGAAACTACGACTTCCACGAATTACACGGAATCACGCTGAAATATCCGACGAATCGAAACGGAGGCCACCCATGCATTCGCGTCGCCCTGATGCAAGATACCTGTTCAAGTATCCGAATGTTACTCAGGGCTCGTAAGGCAAGGACGCCACCACCCGAATCCGCATTGCCGCCCGTTTTTTGCAAAGCTAGACAACTACAGGCGACAACTGAATTCTACTGAGGGGCCCGAATGTCCGCATTGGAACGAGTTCCAAACGGACTTGCCAAACATTAGGACGAGTACTAAAACGTGAAAATCTCACGCGCCCGGCGACAGCCGACCATCTGCATGTGTCGCATCCATCCACTCCCACTGGCGTGTTTCCTGACGACCGATGCGGTTACACTTCGATTTTTAATGCGCGAATATTAATCTACGCAATCGTGAAAATTTTTCTAAATTTGGCGTCGTCACTCGACGATTGGGGAATGAAGTCCGAATCCAGGATTAACGCGACAAAGCAGCGCCTGTTCGCATCGGACGCTCCGGATTACGTCGGGAGTTCACTTTGGACAGACGACGAAATACGGCCGATCGAATGGCGATCGTCGCAATGACGGAACGAGGGAAAGCCGCCTCGCCGAAGGTGCTCGCGAGAAGACATTTGGAGGCATTGCCGCGCGGTACTTATGATGCGCGCCCGGTGTGCGGACAAACGGTGTCGCACAACCGCGCGAGCGCGCGCCGAATCTCGTCCTGAAAGGCAGGCCAGCGAATGCGCAGCTCTGCGATATCGGCTTCTTTTTCTATCCGCTCCATTTGCGCACATGCGGCTGAGGTGTCCGCGTCGCCAACGAGCGCGAAGCCGCCCCGCATCGAGTGCAATTCCTGCCGGATCGTCTGAAGGTCGCCGGCCGCCAGCGCCGCTTCGATGATCGGCAGCGACCGCAGCGTTGCAGCGTGCAACTTCTGACGCATCTCGTCCGTCACCGCGATCGATTGGCGACGCGCCGGCTGCATTGCCGCACCGCGCCCCGCATGCCGCCGCAACACCGCGTCGAGCGCATCGATCGACAGCGGCTTGAGTACGACCTCCGCCGCGCCGACCTGCGCGCAACGCCGCCGGTCTTCTTCGGTCGCATGCGCGGTCATCGCGATCACCGGCACCGTCGCGCCCTGCTCACGCAGGAAATTCGCAAGCGCGAAACCGTCGAGTTCGGGCATGCCGAGATCGGTCAGCACCACGTCGAACGGCTGCGCGAAATACGCGCGCATCGCTTCGACACCGTTCGAGACGAGCGTGGCGTCGCAATGCAGCGCATCGAGCTGATCGCGCAACAGCGCACGGCTTGCCGGATGGTCCTCGGCAACGAGCACGCGCAGCGGTGCATCGCCGTGCGCGGGCGCCGGCAATGGCGCGACCCCGGATTCCGTTTCGTCGAACGCGACACATGCGTCGGACGAAGCGGCTGGAAGCGGCAGCGACACAATGAACGCCGCGCCGCGGCCGGGCGCGGTGTCGACTGCCAGATCGCCCTGCATCAGCCGCGCGAGGCGCCGGCACAGCGGCAATCCGAGCCCGGTGCCGCCAAAGCGCCGGTAGATCGACGCATCGGTCTGGACATACACGTCGAACAGCGTCGGCAGCCCCTCCGGCGCAATGCCGATACCGGTGTCGCGCACCACGATCTCGACGCCATGCGCCTGACCGGCAGTGCTCATCGGTCTGGCATCGATCGTCACGCTGCCGCGCTCGGTAAACTTGATTGCGTTGCTAACCAGATTCGACACAATCTGGCGCAGGCGGGTCGGATCGCCAACGTAAGCGTCTGCCAGCCGCGGATCGATCATGCATTCGAGCGTGAGATGCCTGGCCGCGGCGAGCGGATGAAAAATCGCCGCGACGTCGCGCACAACCGCGCGCAGGTCGAACGGCACCGCCTCGAGCACCATCTGGTTCGATTCGACCTTCGACAGGTCGAGCACGTCGTTGATCACGCGCAGCAATGCATCCGACGACGACATCACCGTGTGGAGGCGCCGCCGTTCGTCCGGCGGCAGCGGCGCACGCTCCATCAATTCGAGATTGCCGACGATCGCATTCAGCGGCGTGCGGATCTCGTGACTCATCGTCGCCAGAAACGTCGACTTCGCCTTGTTCGCGTCCTCGGCGGCTTCGCGGGCCTCGCGCAGTTTGTCCTCCATCTGCTTGCGCGCGGTGATGTCGGTCAGCGTACAGAGCAGCACATCGACGCCGCGATAGCGGCTGCGGGCGATATGCGCAGCGAGATAGGTCGTACTGCCGTCGGCAAGCCCGATCGACAACTCGTGTGTGACGATGCGAGGCGCACGCCTGCCCGAGACCCGGGCGTGATAGGCCTGCCAGATGCGCTTGCCGAGCGCCGCAACCGCACCGGCGTCGCCCAATCTGCGCGCAGCGTCGTTGCGCACCAGCGTGTCGCCGTTAGCGAGCGACAGCAGCATGAGCCCGGCCGGCGCCGTGCGAATCAGCGCACGGTTCAGCGCTTCGCTTTCGATCAACCGAATCGCGCGACGGTTGGCCGGACGCAATGCGCGCCAGTCGAACATGACGATCGCAAACCACACCGTTCCGATCGCGAGCAGCGCGAGCCCGACTGCCGTGCCCAGTGGCGCGGCCATATCGGCGAACAGGCTGCGCCACGACATCGTCGCGGTCAGCACCTCGCGGAACCCGGGCATCGGGTCTCCGATCACGATACTCGTGCCGACGCGATGGGCCACAGCTCGCTCGCCGCGTGCGACATGCGCAAAATCGAGTGCGCGGGCGGTCAGCGCAGAATCGGCTTCGCGGCCGGTCAAAACCTGTGCGGTCGGGCTGACTAGCGCGTAATCCATGCCCGGGGATGGTGAACGGAGCAAATCGTCGATCGCCACCCGCGGGACGACGACGAACCATGCGATCGGTTTGCCCTGCGCGTCGCGCACGGCCTGCACGAACCGCAACACCGAGCGCCCGAGCAGCGGGTCGTCGCGCCGCTCGAGCAGAATCTTCCGGTAATCCGGCGCGGCAGCCGCCGACACGAATTCGCGCGCCGGTTGCAATTGCCGCACCAACGCCTTAATGTCGAAGCCCGGCGGCAACACCAGTGCCTGCTTGACCAGCGGATAGCCGGTCACGATGACGAAATTGCCGTCCGGGTCGATCAGATAGCCGCCCATACCCGGATCGCCAGGCTGCTGTGGCGGCATGATGCCTGTGACCTCACTTTGAGCCAGTAGCTTGGCGAGCAAGGACGCGTAGCGACGCGTGGGTTGCGACGATGAAGGAACCGCGAACGCAGCGAACACCACGCGCCCGGCATGGCCGACGCCAGTCAGCCTGCCGCGATCGTCGACGAAACGCGAGAAGGCCTCTGGCGGCGCGGCCGGGCCATGGCTCGCTATCATCTCGAGGTTTTCGACGTAGCGGTTCTGGAGCGCCCTGACCACTTCCATTTCCGCCAGCAGGTCGGCCTTGCGGACCAGGAACTCCGATCGGAACTGCACGACCGTTTCCTGAAGGTCGAGCCGCGCAACGAGCGCCGTGCAGACCAGCACGAAGACCGTGATCGCCACACCGCTTCCATACAGCAGCCACTGCTGCTGGCGACGCACGCGCCCGGGTTCGAACGGTTTGCGGCCGCCAGCCGCGGCATGCGCGATCAGCGTTTTCAGTTTAGTGGGCATGCGCGTCGTCGAAGTCGTATCCGCGCCGGCAACGCATCATCCACTGCACCGGTCGCCGGCACTGTCGGTCCGTGATCGTCTATACATCGCCCACGGGCAAGTCGGGCAGCTGGCCCTCGCCCGCGTAGCGAATCAGATCGGCATCGCGGACGATACCGAGCTTCTTCATCGCGCTGGATTTCTGCGAACTGATCGTCTGCTTGCTGCGATGTAGCTGGACGGCGATCTGACCGACCGTCAGGCCGGCCCCGTACAGCCGCACGACTTCGATTTCGCGCGCGGTCAGCGTGCGGACACCCGCGGACGGCTGGCACTCCTCCAGCAGTTTCTTGACGAACGGAGACAGATAATTCGCTCCGACGAACGCCGCATGAACCGCGCCGACCAGATGCGAAATGGCGTCCGACTTGCTAAGGATGCATCCGACGCCCTGCTTCTGAATCGCGAGCAATACGCTCGGGTTGTCGATCATCGTGATCGTCACGAGGCGCAGCGCCGGGTAGCGACGCTGAAGAAAGGACAGCAGCGACAGGCCGTCGCCATACTTGCCGCCGGGCATCACGTAATCGACGACGAGCACATCGCTCTGCTGCTCGTCGAGCATCGCCACCAGATCGGTCGAATTGGAGACGGTGCCCAGTAGCTTGATCGTGCTACTGCCCGCGAGTGCCTGCGACATCCCGAGCGCGGACGAAGGATGATCGTCCGCAACCATCACTCGCACAAAAAATTCATCCATCTCTGTTCTTCTCCCGATACACGCGGCCTGACGTGCGTTGTTGTGCGACGCGCCGTGATTCGCACCCATCCCGCAGCACGATTGCTTTGCGACATTCGGCAAACCGGGCGGCGCGCAGCGCAATTTTAAGATAATAGACGGGTTCTGTGCTGCGCCGGCACGATGGGGCATGGCCGCCTGCGCCCACACCGCTCCGATGCAACCTCGCTCGTCGGACAACGCGCCCCGTACGGCAGTCGCGGCATTTGCACTGACCAGCGCCCGCGAGTAACCGATCGGCAGTGCCCCAGCGCTGCCGATCCATCGCGTTCCGCAAGGTGCTGCCCCGAGCCGCTGACTAACGCTTGACTTCGGATTTGCCGGGTTCGCCCGATCCGTCATCCAAAGCGTGCTGCCACTCGGTAATGACCCGCCGCTTCTGCGATGGCGACATCATCATGAATTCGTTCAGCTTCGTGAGGAAATCCCGTCTGGACTTCTCCGGCAACGTCGCAAATCCAAGCAGCAGCCCGAACACCTTTCCCGTATAGCGCACGGTCTTACCCTTCCTTCTTCAGTCGAAATCACGCGGCACCGAAGCGATGCGGCGTGTCTGCCTTCCCCGTTCTGACGCAGGCGATCTATGCCACCCTCACGCCGCTTTTTCTTATCGTCCCGGCCAGTGTGTCGCCGCGGCCGCCATGACGCTCGTCACGGACCGTTCATCCGCCGCGCCTGCGGGAAACGCGATTCCGCGCCGTCGCGCGACGCGCGCCACGCCGCGGCGCAGATCGGCCAGCGTCACCGGCTTGGTCAACACACACTCGACGTTCGATGCGGCGTAATGCCGCACGTCGTCGGGCGCAAGATGCGATGCGACGACGATCATGTCGCACGGCAGCGCACGTGCGTGGACGGCTTCCGCCAGTTCGCGCGCCGACATGTCGTGCAGGTCGGCTCCGAGCAGCAGCACGTCCCATGCCCCGCCGGCGAGCGTGTCGAGCGCCGCGCCGCCGGACGACACACACCGCACCACACAGCCGAGCACGTCCAGTTGCTCGCGGAAGATCGAACCGTTGACGGACGCGTCGTCGGCGACCAGTACGCGCGGCACCCGCGTACCTGAAGCCGGCGTTGCCGGTGCAGCGGCATCGGCCACGCGCCGCGGTTCTGCCGTCGCAACGCGCGCTTGCTCGATCGCCGCGCGCAATCCGTTCAACGAATAACTCGACACGCGAATCGTGCGGCCCGCAACGTTCGGCTGCAGCGGGCCGTCCGGCGTCGCCAGTACGATCGGCGTGCCACCGCCGAGGCTGTCGAGCTCCTCGCGCCGCCAATGGTCGGAATCGCCAAAGAGCACGATCGCATGCGCACGCGCGAGGCACCCGGCGGCAATCCCGATCGGACTCGGATGCATCGCAACGTCGAAACCCCACGCACGCAGATGCGGAAACGCGAACGCGCGCCACGCGTCCTCGGAGGACACGACGATCAGCGTCCGGCCGGCGCAAGCACCCGCATCGGCGGTGGCTTTCGGCACGATCGCCATGCGCAGCGGCAGGCGCACCGTGAACAGGCTGCCACTGCCGGGCGCACTGTCCACCGTGATCGTTCCGCCCATCGCCGCAATCAGCCGATCGCAGAGCGCAAGCCCCAGGCCCGTGCCGCCGTAGCGCCGCGTGATCGACGCATCGACCTGCGAAAACGGCTTGAACAGCCTTGCCTGTTGCGCACGATCGATGCCGATGCCCGTATCCTGAACGCCGATCGCGAGCTCCGCCGCACCGTGCGCGTCGCTCCCGACCGCCACGCGCACGACGATGCGCCCCGCGCTCGTGAACTTGATCGCATTGCTCAGCAGGTTGCCGACCACCTGCGCGAGGCGCGTGGGATCGCCCCGCATCCGCTGTGCGCCGCTCGCGTCGATATCGGCGAACAGCGGCAGCCCTTTCGACTTCGCGACGGGCGCGAATGCCGCGAGCTCACGCTCGATCACGGTGATCACGTCGAACTCGATCGACTCCACCGACATTGCACCGGCTTCGATCTTCGAGAAATCGAGGATGTCGCTGACGATCGCGAGCAGCCCTTCGGCCGACGCACGCAGTGTTTGCACGCGGCTCTGCTGCGATGCATCGAGCGCCGTGCGTTCGAGCAGCTCGAGATTACCGAGGATCACGTTCAGCGGCGTGCGGATCTCATGGCTCGTCGCCGCGAGAAACGACGACTTCGCCGCATTCGCCGAATCGGCCGCGCGCACCGCCTCCTCGAGCTGATGCACGAGCCGGCGCTGCGCGGTCGTATCGGCCAGGATTGCGATTAGCACGTCCTCGCCCTGGTAACGCGCACCATGCGCGATGATCTCGAGATGCAGCGGCGACGCGCCGTGTTCGTCGAGTGTCAGCTCGGTCATCATCGTGCGGCCGGCGCCGCCGCTGGCGACGAACGCGTCGTACCGGTCGAGCACCTGCGCGGTCAATGCATCGTGGTCGCCGCCGTGCGGCTGCAGCATCTGCGTGAGCACGTCGCTCGCAAGCATCACGCGACGGTCGGACAGCGACACGAGTTCGATACCGACCGGGGCCATCGCGATCACGCTCCGGCACAGCGCCTCGCTGTCGAACACGCGCGCGGAGCGCGCGTAGACCGGCACCAGCACGCGCCGGTGGAATCGCACGAGCAGCAACCACATCACGGCGATCGCAACGAGCGTCGAACCCGCGAGCGCACCGACCTGCACGCCGATGCCGGCCGCGACGTCGGCCAACGACAGCACATACGCGATTGTCCAGCCAGTGTTGGCGAGCTTGCCGTTGAACACGATCGCGCCGTCGCGAAGCCGCGGCTCGCCGGACGCGGGGATGCCGTGTGTGACGTCGAGTTTCAACAGGCGCTCGGTCAGCGCATTGGTGTGCTCGACTCCGGGATCGATCGCGATCACGCGGTTGTCGGCCGACGTGACGAAGAACACGCCGGCCGTGACGCGTCCGGGCAGCCACGACAGCAGGTAGTCCGGCGCGTATTCGGTGACCAGCACTGCGAATGGCTGGCCGTCGGCGCGCGCCTGCGCGGCAATCCGGATGCGAGCCTCTCCGGTGACGGGATTGAGGTACGGCGGCAGCCAGCGGACGTGCGGCCGCCCATCATCCGCGGCCGGAGCCGCGCCGTCGAAATCGATGTGCAGCGCCGCGAGAACCTGCGCGCGCGTGTCGGCGGACGCAAGCGCCGGGTTGTTGCGCCCCAGATGCGGCACCAGGCCGAACATTCCCGTGCGCGTGCTGTAGTGATAGCCCTCGAGCGTGCGACCGCGATTGATCGAACTCGCTGCGCAGATACGCGACAGCCGGAAAGAAAGCTCGAGATAGCGCGCGACCTCGTCGCGCTGCGCGGTTTGCGCCGGCACGCCGACCACCAGCGACGGATACGGCGTAATCGCAAGCTGCTGGCCGTTCGCGAAGAACTCGTTGACGACGTCGCCGGACGCGGCGCCCGTCTCGCGCCAGATCAGTTGCGTGTTCGTGACGCCGTTGCGGAAAGATGTTTCGGCGACCTGCAGTTGGTCGACCGTTTCCTCGACACCATTCAGGAAGTTGCGCCGCTCGCCGTCCAGATAGCCGTATACGATCGACGTGATCCCGAGCCCGCAGGCGATCAGGATCAGGATCGTGACGACGATGCCGCCACCGAACATCGAAATGCTCTGGTAGCGGCGGATGGACTGAAGCGTGCTGTATGGCATGGCTCGGCGTGACGGCGCCCTGACTGCCGATACGTGGCAATTTCACTGGGAGGCCGGACGTCACGGTGGAATCATTCGGGATTGGAGGTTTCCCGATCATGCCAAACGACATTGTAAAAATCAGTCGTGCATTATCCTTTTAGTACACGTCTCATTTGTTTGAACGACTGTTTTGAACTAGAACGAATCCGCGCGGCAACATCGCATGCAGCGCCCTGTCCGGTCGGACAAGTCGTTTCGCGAAACTGCAGGGGTACAAGAGAAGAAACGCCGCCAGCACGCCGGCGGCAAAAGATGCGTCGACGGAGGACGCGACGCACCTGAGGCACGCGATTCGTTACGCGCGGCATCTGGAAAAGTACGATCCGTGCGAGACCCTTCGTGGCGCGCGCCCGGAGTTTCGCGCGATCCCGCCCGCGCGAGCGCGTACCCGGTTTGCGCGCGGCGAGGCGAATACAATTCACCCACGCCGACACGCAGTCCAAGGCTCTCTCAGGCTCTCGCGGCTCTCTCTTCGAATCGTTCGGTCACTTCGCCGGCGTCGTTTCGCGCGGGCCGACAGCGGCCGACCTCGCAGTCAAAACATGACGCATCAAACAATAGTGACGTAGCACGCAATGATAATCGAGAAATGTGGCATGTCAAGGTCAATCGCGATTTCAAAGTTTGCGTAGTGCGTCACTTTTGAATATGCTCTTCGTCGCCAAAACACAGGAGACCCCTTCGAGATGCCGAATAGCGAGCAGGCCAACGCCGACCTCATCACCGCCACCAAGGTGCGCGATCTGCTGACGCGCAACGGCATTCCGCCGCGCAGTCACAACACGACGATTGCCAACGTGCTGGGGCTCAGTTTCTCGGTCGTCACGCGCAAGATGAAAGGGCTGATCCCGTGGAACCTGTCGCAATTGCAGGACATCGCGACGCACTTCGGCGTGCCGCCCGCGGTCCTGCTCGACGACAAGGGCGCGCAACCGGCCGCCGCCGAGATGATCGACGCGACGCTCGTGATCGAGTCGCGCCGCTTTCGCTGCCGCGCCGCGATCTCGGCGAAGGCCAGCAGCCAGATCGACACGGATTTCGTCGCGCTGCAGTGGCAGGGCGAATGGATCGTGACCGAACGCCAGCACGCGCGCGAAGGCCGCACCTACGCAGTCGACGTCATCGAGCTGCGTTCGAGCCAGCCGAACGTGTATGCGGCGCGGATCGCGGTCGTCGACGATTCGCGGGACGTCGCCGAAACCGTATGCGAATACTTCCTCGAGAAAGGCGTGAACGCGATTCCGTACTACGACGGTGCGTCGTTCCGCAAGGCGCTCGAAGTCGAGGACTTCGACGGCTACATCCTCGACTGGATGCTGGGCGACCAGACCGCGGCCGAACTCGTGCGCGGCATCCGGTCGAGCGAAAACGGCGGTGCGCCGATCTTCCTGCTGACCGGCAAGATCTCCACCGGCGAAGCGAGCGAGGACGAGATCGCGCACATCGTGTCGCACTACAACGCGCGCTGCGAGGAGAAGCCGGTGCGCCTGCCGATCCTGTTCGCCGAAGTCGCGCGCGAACTGAAGCTCGCGCAGCCGGCCGCAGCCGCGACCGCTGCCGCGAATTGACGCCCCACGGCAACGCGTCATCACACACACGAACGAAGGGACCAACATGCGAATTTCGACCCTCTGGATCAAGAGTCTGCTGACTGCAGGCCTGCTCGGCATCGCCGCCGCGAGCTGGGCGGCGTCGTTCACGTTCACCGTCGACGGCAAGATCGGCCGCAGCAATCAGCCCGGCAAGACCGCGTTCGTGTTTTCCGAGCAGGCGCTGATGGCGCTGCCGCAGCACACGATCGTCACGTCGACGAGCTGGACGCCGAAGGCGACCTTCACCGGCCCGCGCCTGTCGGACGTGCTGAAGACCGTCGACGCGCACGGCACGCAGATCGAATTCCGCTGCATCGACGAATACACGTTCACGATCCCGGTGTCGGACGCGGACAAGTATGGCGTGATCCTCGCGCGCACGATGAACGGCAAGGTGCTCGGCAACGACAATTACGGCCCGCTGTGGATCATGTATCCGCGCGACCAGTATCCGGACGAGCTGAAGACGCCGCTCGGCGAAGCGAAATTCGCGTGGCAGATCATCGGCCTGACCGTGAAGTAAGTGCGCGGCATCATGCGCGGGCGATGGAAGAACAGAAAAATCATCGTGGTCCTGGGGTCGCTGTGGATCCTGGGATTCGCCGCGTGGGCGTTTCTGCTGTGGGACCTGCTTGCGACGTCGGTCAACGAGGGCGTGCTCGAAGGCCCGCGTGAGGGCGTATTCTGGACCGCATCGCAATACCGGAACGTCTACACGCGCTTCGATCGCCAGTTGATCCTCTACGCGACGCACGTGGACGGCGACTTCAATCACGTGCAGATGCAGCTCGACAGCCTGTCGGTGTCGTTCGGGTTCCTGCAGCGGCCATCCGAGGTTTCCGAATACTGGCTGCGCATCCCGCGCGCCCGCGCCGAAATCGCGGCGCTCGGCGAATTCATGACACGGCTGAAGCATGAGGTGCCGTTGCTGCGCAACGCACCGGATGGCGCGCAGCGTGTGATCGACGAAGTCAATGCGTACTGGCCTAAGGTCAACGGCCTCGCGAACTACTTCCGCGCAATCGAGATGGCGCAGCGCGACTTCACGTTCCATCAGCTGAAGGAACGGCAGCGGGCGATCGTGGTGCTCGGCATCATCCTCGGCGTGATCCTGTGCGCGCTGTTCCTGCTGCTGTTTTATACGATGCGCACGCGCGACGACCTGCTCGAACGGCAGAATGCGGCGCTGGATGCGGAACGCAAGGCATCGGATCGTGCGTTCGAAATGATCGAGGCGAAAAATGCGTTCCTCGGGATGGTCAGCCATGAACTGCGCACGCCGCTGCAGGCGATCTGCGGGTCGATCGAGATCCTCCTAGCGCGGCCGCAATCCGACGCGAACCTGAAGACGATCCGGCGGCTGCAGAATTCCGCATCGTCGCTCGAAGCGCTGGTCAAGGATCTTACCGACTACATCAAGTTGCGCTCGACCAAGCGCCTCGCCGTTGCCGAAACGGTCGGGATGGCGTCGCTGCTCGCCGAAGTGCTCGATCCGCTGCGCGACAGGATCGCGGCGAAGCGAATCGACGTCGCGCAGCGGATCGAACCGCACGACCTCGCGATCCGCTCGGACCGCAAGCTGCTGCGACAGGTGCTGTCGAATCTGATCGAGAATTCAGTGAAGTACACGGTGGACGGATCGATCGACGTATCGATCGCGCTCGTCGACGCACCGGCCGGCCGGCAACTGAAACTCGTCGTGCGCGACACCGGCACCGGCATCGGGAAGCAGCATCTGACGAAGATCTTCGAGCCGTTCTATCGCGCGAACGACGCGGTCGGCCTGCACGTCGACGGTATCGGCATGGGGCTCGCCGTCGTACGTGAGATCGTGACGACGCTGCGCGGCCATGTGGACGTGCGCAGTACGGTCGGCGAAGGCAGCGAGTTCGTCGTCACGCTGCCGGCCGAAGCGCCGGATGCCGGAGCCCCGGCCGCCGACGCGCCCGCGTGGCCCGCGTCGGCCGTTCATCACAACCGCCGCGCGCTCGTGGTCGACGATAACGACAATGCGCGAGAAACGCTCGGCGCGATGCTGTCGGCGCTCGGTCTGGACACCGATCTGTGCAGCACGGGGCACGACGGCGTCACGCGCTTCAACGACGCGCATTACGACCTCGTCGTGCTCGATCTCGAACTGCCGGACTTGAGCGGCTTCGAAGTCGCGCGCCGCATTCGCGCGGTCGCGCAGCCGAACGGCGACGGAAAGTTTCCGTCGATTCTCGGCGTCAGCGCGTACGAATCGGCCGCGCTGCGCGAGAACCCGCGCGTGTTCGACGAATTCCTGCCGAAGCCCGTTCACCTGCGCGAACTCGGCGCGCTCGTCGAGAAGCTGCTCGCTTGAACGCGGCAGCGATGCGCCGCGCGGCTGTGCGCGCTAGCGCCCGCGCCGCCTACTCGCCGATCAGATGCAGGACGATGTCGCGCCGATGCGCCGCGCGACGATGCTCGAACAGGTAGATGCCCTGCCACGTGCCGAGCACCATGCGCGCATGCTCGACCGGAATCGACAGCTGCACCTGTGTCAGCGCAGTGCGCAGATGCGCGGGCATGTCGTCGGGCCCTTCGGTGTCGTGCTCGTAGCGTGCGTCGTCCTCGGGCGCGAGCGTCGCGAAGTAGCGTTCGAGATCGCGCTGCACCGACGGATCGGCATTCTCCTGGATCAGCAGCGACGCCGACGTGTGGCGGCAGAACACGGTCAGCAGCCCGGTGCGGATCGCTTGCTGGTCGACGAACGCGCGCACCTGCGGCGTGAACTCGACCAGGCCGTTCCCGCGCGTTTCGACGGCGATGTGCGTGATGGCCTGTTGCATGGTCGGCGCCTCACGCAAGGGCGGCGAAGCCGTCGGTTTCGATCTGCTTCGCATCGGTTGGGCGCACCACGCGTGCGACCTCGATCCCGTCGCGCAGGAACACCAGGGTCGGCCACAGCTTCACGCCGAACGAACGGCCGAGCGGCCGGCCCGGGCCATCCTCGATCTTCAGGTGTCGCACGGCCGGATGCTTGGAGAACGACGCGACGATTGCCGGCTGCGCGCCCGCGCAGATCCCGCACCAGTTCGCGCCGAATTCGATGACGGTGGCACCGGCCAGTGCGTCGACTTCCGCGCGCGTCGGCGCGTTGGCGGTGTAACGTTGCTCAGTGTCCATCGGAGCCCTCGTGTGCAATTTCGGAACGTGGCCGCCGCGTGCCGGCGTACGCGATACGGGCGACCGGTGATTTCCTACTGTAGCGGAAAAGCAGGCGGGACGCCGGCCGCCGCCGCGGTGTGCGGGCAGCGCTGAACCGGCGCTCGGTTCCGACCGATTCGAATGACACGACAAGATTCGGAGTGCCGCGCAGCCGCGACGCGATCAGCATGGGAACCGATCCCGTCAACGAAGGACGACCATGAACGCTCCGCATCGCATCACCGAACCGAACATCCTCTATTTCGGCACACCCGTTGTGCTGATCAGCACGCTGAATCCGGACGGCACAGCCAATCTCGCGCCGATGTCGTCGGCATTCTGGCTCGGCTGGCGGTGCGTACTCGGGCTCGCGGCCAGCTCCCGGACTACGCACAATCTGATACGCACCGGCGAATGCGTGCTGAACCTGCCGTCGTCGACGCAGGCGCACGCGGTCGACCGGATCGCGCGCACCACCGGTTCGGATCCGGTGCCCGAGACGAAGCGGGCGCGCGGCTATGTTCACGAGCCGGACAAGTTCGGCACCGCCGGACTCACCGAAACGGCATCGCAGACGGTCGCCCCGCCACGGGCGCTCGAGTGCCCGGTGCATATGGAAGCGGTCGTCGCCGCCACTCATGGCCTTGGCGAAGACTCGGCAGAATTGCGCGGGTGCATCCGCGTGTTCGAAGTGCGCATTCAGCGTGTGCACGTGCATCCGGATTTGCTGATGGACGGCCATCCGGACCGCGTCGATCCCGACAAGTGGTCGCCATTGATCATGAGCTTCCAGAAGTTCTACGGCCTCGCGCCGCGGCAGGTGCATCCGTCGCGGCTCGCCGAGATTCCCGAACGCGCCTATCGCAGTACCGACATCGACCGCGCGCGCGAAGCGGGCATATCGATGGAACATCCGCGCCGATAGCGTGGCGCCGAGCGGCCCGCGTGGCTCGATGATCCGCGCGATGTCACGCGCCGCCATCTCGGTCGCACCGAACGACGCGTGGATCGTCCGGGTCGCCGGTGCACGTGTCTTGCGGCGCAGCTCTGCTCGGCTCGGCGAGGATAGCGATCGGATAAGATACGGGCCGATTCGCCCTATGACCGAACCGACGGAGTGTTTCAGTGATTCAACCGACTCAAGTATTCAAGGACAACCTTGCGCAACTGCCGGCCATCGACGGCATCGCACGAATCGATCTCGCCGGCGCGAACGGCGACGTGGTCGCCAGCATCGAGAACCAGCCGGGCAAGCAAGGCTCGCTTGCCGTGTACAACTACCTGAAGCAAGTGTTCGGCATGCTCGATGCGAAAGCTGCCGAGCACGGCCTTGCCGTGTTCGCCGAGCACACCGCCGACGCACGCAATCGTCCGGGCGCGCACCCTAACGTCGATCGGCTGCTCGCGATCGTCGAAGGCGGCGAAGCGCTGCGCATCGACGTAATCGTGAAGGACTGAGCGACGCGCCGGTAAACCGCCGGAGCGCCGCACACGCCTGCAGGCGCCGATCGGCGAGACCGGCGTGCCGGTGAGGCATCGCGAAGGAAAACACCGGGAGCTATCGGCCGGGCTTCGTGACGTTCGGCGCGCTCGCGGGCTGCGCGCGCAGTGGCTGCGCCGGGCGGCGCCCGCCGACACGCGGACATGCGGCCCGCGCAAGCGCGACGCCAGCGCCCGCATGACGCGTGTCGCGGCGGGAACGCGATAACGGGCCGCCACATCGGCCTGTCCTGAAGAAGCCGCGTCACGCGCGACCGTGCGCGGGCAATGGCTCGATGACGCAGGCCGCGGCGAGAATCGTGCGGCGGTCGGTGTGCCCACGCGCGGCCGGAGCGGCGGAGGCATCTGCCCAACATGGAGTTAGACGACTTGGCGGCGGCAGGGCGAACCCGGCTGCACCTTCAGCGGTTCGCGCCGAGCGCGACGCGCAGCCGCTCCATCAGCCGCGTGTAGTGTCGCAGTACGTCGGCTTTGTCCGCGACGTTCGCGGTCGCAAAGCGGTCGCCCCACGCCGCCTTCCATTCATACGTGCCGTGCACGCTCCGGTCGCCGTCAGGCGACTGGATCAGCGAACGGATCCGTGCATCGCGCCCGGGCCCCGTATGCACCTCGAACAGCGCGTGGATGAACGCGTGATATGCGTCGTACACATCGTCGTCGAACAGATAGCGGTAGATGTGGAACGTGCGGTCGAGGTCGCGCTTCGCGCGGATCACGTCGTCCGGCGAGATGTCCTTCCAGTAGCCGATCCATGTGTAGAAGCACAGCAGCGCATTGAGCTGCGGCGCGACCGTGTCGTACAGCATGAGCCGCTTCTCGATCAGCCGCTGGTTGGTCCACTGCACGAGTTCGAGCCGCTTCAGCCGACGCGCGACGAGCCAGCCGAGACCCGCGACCGACAACGGCGTGAGCACGCCGAGCACCAGCTTGACGATTTCCAGCGAATTCCACGGATTGTTGTATGGCTGCATGAGTCGCTCGACAAGAAAGACGCCCCGCCAACAGATCGCGGCACACATCGCACGTGCTCGCCGACGGTGTTGTGGATGACCGTTAGTTGCTAGCACATCGCTATCGCACGCGATGCAGCGGTATGCGGCGCAACAGGTAGCTCCGACAGTGTATCGGTGCAGCGTCACCGGCCGATGACGACGCGCCGGATCGTCGCCTCGCGTCGCCCCGCGTTACGTCGGCAACGCGGACGTGAGTTTGACCTTCTGCATCGGAATGTCGGTCTTCACGCTCAGCACGCCGGGGATGCGCGTCAGGTACTCCATCTGGAAGCGCCGGTAGTCGTCGATGTCGGCGGCCACCACGCGCAACAGGAAATCGCAATCGCCGGCCATCAGGTGGCACTCGACCACTTCCGGCATTTGCTGGACGGCCTCGGCAAAGCGGTTCACCGACTCCGCGTCCTGCCCCTTCAGCCACACGCGCGTGAAGATCGTCAGCCCTTTGCCGACCTTCGCCGGGTTCAGCACCGCCACGTATTTTTCGATCACGCCGGCTTCCTCAAGCAGCCGCACACGGCGCAGGCACGGCGACGGCGACAGCCCGACCTCGTGCGCGAGTTCCACGTTCTGCATGCGGCCGTCGCGCTGCAGTGCGTTGAGGATCCGCCGGTCGATTGCATCAAGCTTCATTGGCATCAAATTCCAAAAAATTTCCAAATCACTCGTTGGATGCCAAATTCTGCGGAATCTTGGTCCGTAACGCAATCCGATTCGAGTCAAAAAAGCAGACAATCCTACCCCCGAAGGAGGAGTAATGAGCAGTAGCGTTTCAACGTCGTCCGGGCTTCGCGACAAGCCCGTTTATGTCGCCGAGATGGGCCGCGGATTGCGCGCGGCGCTGCCCGTCATGCTGGGGTTCGTGCCGTTCGCGCTGGTGCTCGGCGCGCAGGCCGCGCAAAAGGGGCTGAGCCTGTTCGAAGTGCCGATGATGACGGGGCTGAACTTCGGCGGCGGCTCCGAGTTCGCGGCGATTCATCTGTGGACGTCGCCGCCGCACATCGCGCTGATCGTCGCGATGTCGTTCCTAGTGAATTCGCGCCACATCCTGATGGGCGCGGCCTTCGCGCCCTACCTGCGGCGCCTGCCGCGCCGCCGCGCATTCGCCGCGCTGTTCTTCATGTGCGACGAAAGCTGGGCAATGTCGCTCGGCGATGCGCGCGCGCGCTCCGCCTCGCACATCAGCGTCCCGTATTACGCAGGCATCTGTTCCGGGCTTTACCTCACGTGGATCTCGATGACGACGCTCGGCGCGGCAATCGGCCCGACGATCGGCAACGTCGAGCAGTACGGCTTCGACATGGCGTTTACGGCCGTGTTTCTGGTGCTGCTGCGCGGAATGTGGAAGGGCATGCGCGCGAGCCGGCCGTGGTTCGTGAGCCTCGTCGTCGCGGCGGCCACGCACCTGGCCGTGCCCGGCGCGTGGTACGTCGCGGCCGGCGCGTGCGCGGGATTGGCCGCCGCGCTGCTGTGGGAGCCGCGCGATGCTGCCTGATTTCGCGACGGTCGCGACCATCGTGCTGATGGCTTCGACGACCTACCTGTCGCGCGTGCTCGGCTACGTGCTGCTGCGCAACCGCACGCTCAGCCCGCGGATGGCGTCGATCATGGAGAACGTGCCGGGCTGCGTACTGATCTCGGTGATCGCGCCGGCGTTCGTGTCGACGCGTCCGGCCGACCTGGTCGCGCTCGCCGTCACGCTGGTTGCGGCGACGCGGCTGTCGATCCTGCCGACCGTCATCGTCGGCGTCGTGTCGGCCGGCTTGCTGCGGCATCTGCTCGGCTGACGCCAGGGATACTGACTGTGCGGCGATGCGGCTCGTATGCGCCGCGTGGTCGCTTTCCCGATGGCGGGAACGGGCGCGCGATGCGCCCGTTTTCGCATCTGCGCTTTGCTTTGCTTTGCTTTCCTCGGCTCGGCATGACGACACGCATCGCGACGGAATGCTAGCCTTGCGGGTGTACGCGCGATGCCTTCCCGTGTCATCGCCCATCTGCGAGGATCGTTCCGATGCAAGAAACCCGCCCGCTATTCGACCGTGTCCTGCTCGCCAACGACGACGGATTCGACGCCCCCGGTCTTGAAGTGCTCGAGCAGGTCGCGACAAAACTGGCACGCGAAGTCTGGATCGTCGCGCCGGCGGAAGACCAGAGCGGCACGTCGCATTCGCTGAGCCTGCACGAACCGTTGCGCGTGCATCGCAAGGGCGAGCGGCGCTACGCGGTGCGCGGCACGCCCGGAGACTGCGTCGCGATCGCGGTCAGCCACCTGATGAAGGGCGCTCGGCCCGACATCGTGCTGTCCGGCGTGAATCGTGGCGCGAACCTCGGCACCGAGACGGTATTCTCGGGCACGGTCGGCGCCGCGATGACGAGCATGCTGGTCGGCGTGCCGGCGATCGCGCTAAGCCAGGCGTTCAGCGACCGCAACGCGGTGCCGTGGAATACGGCGCTCACGCACGCGCCGGATGTGATTCGCCGGCTCACGGAGGCCGGCTGGGACGGCGACGCGTGTCTGAACGTGAATTTCCCGGCGCGGCCTGCTGATGACGTGCGCGGGCTGAAGGTGACGAACCAGGGCGCCGGCACGCTGCAAGGCGTCGACATCGTGTCGGGGCGGGATCCGCGCGACATTGAATACCACTGGCTGAAGCTGGCGCGCGCACCGCGTGACGACGATGCGGATTCGGAAACGATGGCGCTCGGCGAAGGCCATATCGCGGTCACGCCGCTGAAGTTCGAACGCACGCACGATCACGCGCTTGCGCGGTTGCGGGCGCGCCTCGGCTGACGTCGAGACGCGGCGATCGAATGGACTCGCCAGGCGATTCTGGCGGCGGGACATGGCACCGTTGCAGCGCGGCTCAGTGGGCCGTCCCGCCCCACCGCATCTTTGGGCCTTAATGCCCCGAAGCTCCGGAAGCCCCCAATGGTCCTCGATCAGGTGAGATTCATCCCACCGTCGAGCATCACAACCTCGCCGGTCACATAATCCGACGCGACGAGCATCGCGACCGTCTGCGCGACGTCGTCCGGAGTCGCCGCGCGGCGCATCGGCGCGCGCTCGCGCCACAGTTGCTGCGCTTCGGTCCAGTCGGCGGTCAGCGGCGTATCGACGAGCCCGGGCGCGACCGCATTGACGCGAATCGCGGGCGCGAGCGTGCGTGCGAGAAGGCGCGTCGTGTGATTGAGCGCAGCCTTGGCCGCTGCATACGGGATCGACGCGCCTTTGGGCCGCACGCCCGCATGCGAGCTGACGTTGATCACGCAGCCTGCGCGCCCGCCCGACGCCGCTTCGAGCAGCGCCGGCTGTGCTTCGGCGACGAGCCGAAACGGCGCGATCACGTTGATCTCATGCATCTCGCGCCATACGTCGGGCGTCGCGGCGGCAAGATCGTCGTGCGGAATCACGCGGCTCACGCCTGCGTTGTTGACCAGCACGTCGAGCCGCCCGTGAACCGCGAGCGCATCGCGAATCAGACGCACGCGCTGCGCGTCGTCGGCGAGATCGGCTTGAACGTACGCCGCACCAAGTTCGCGCGCCATCGCACGACCGGCCGCGGCGGACTGGCGCGAATGCAGGATCACCGCATAGCCGTCCGCCGCCAGGCGCCGCGCGATCGCCGCGCCGATGCCCGACGTCGAGCCGGTGACGAGCGCGACGGGCCGCTGCACGCGCGCCGCGCGCGGCTCTACGGCGGTTTCGGTTTCCGGCTCCGTGTCGGAAACGGGGGCATTCATCGGCGGGTGCGGTGCGTCCATGGCAGGGATCCTGTCGGTGGCATTCCCGCATCATAAGGGCGACGACGATCGATGCGGATACGCGCGCGCTACGGTTGTTTGGGCAGGTCGACGAAATCTTCGAGCTGTCCGGCGATATGAAGCCGCTTGCCGATGCGCGGGTATTCGCACACGTCGTGTTCGAGGCGCTGCCCCATGATCAGCAATTCGAGCGGTGCATCGCCCGTATTCTCGAGCACATGCGCTTCGCCGCCGCGTGCGAAGCCGAGAAAATCTCCGGCTCCGACGTCGTGACGACGTTCGCCGATCGTGACCGTACCGGTGCCGGACAGCACGTACACACATTCTTCTTCGTACAGGTGCCGGTGATATTCGGACGATTCGTGACCGGGCATCAGCGTGAGCAGGTGCACGCCGATTTGTGTGAGACCGGTCGGCTCGCCGAGCTGTCGTTTGAGGCGAACGGCATTGGGATTCAGCGAATGCACCGCGCGCGCCGGTGTCATTTTCGCGATGTCGGCAGCTTTCAGCAGTTCCCGGGGAGGTGTCGTGGACATGGGGACCTCGTCAGCGTGAATGCAGCGGTTGGACGCGCCGCCCCGACTCGCGCGGCGCGCATGCGGCGCCATTGTCCGACATTTTCATGCGGACGCGGAAGCCGGCGAGGCGCGGCGGCGTGCGTCGACGCGCGCCGTTGCCGCACGCAACCGCGCCGGCAGGCTATCCAGCGCCGGCGCGTGCGCTGCGCGAGGTAATTCCGATGGGCGTGCTCGAAGGCCGCAATGACCAAGACCGGCGCTGCACCGGACGGCAGCAAGCAATGCCGATGCCAGTCAGCCCACGTGCACGCCGCGCAGCGTCGTCAGCAACGCGACGAGGCGATCGATGTGTGCGTCTTCGGTGCGCCACGACGACACGCTGATCCTGAACGCAGGCCGCCCCTGCCACACGGTCTGCCCGAACCACACGTCGCCCGAATCCTGCGCGGACTGAAGGATCGCGATCGTCTCTTCGTCGGTCCCGGCACGCACGAGCGCCTGGTTCAGCACGACACGATTCAGCACCTCGTAGCCGGCTGCGCGCAGGCCGTCCGCGACCCGCTGCGCTTGGGCGCAATGCCGCTCGACCATCGTCGCCACGCCCGCGCGACCGAGCGCACGCAGCGCGGCCCACACCGGAATGCCGCGCGCGCGCCGCGAGAATTCGAGGTTCAGGTTCTTTTGCGCATCGTGCGCGCCGCTCAAGTACACCGCATCGCTGTTCATCGCGGTCGCGAGCGCGGCCGCGTCGCGGCAGATCACCATCGCGCCGTCGTACGGCGTGTTGAGCAACTTGTGGCCGTCGGTGGTCCAGCTGTCCGCGCCGTCGACACCGTCGGTCAGCGCGCGCTTTGACGATGCGCGCGCCCACAATCCGAACGCGCCGTCCACGTGCACCCATGCACCGGCGGCTTGTGCAACCGGAATCAGCGCCGCGAACGGATCGAATTCGCCGGTGTTCACTTCGCCGGCCTGCACGCACAGGATCGTCATGTCGTCGAGCGGCGGCAGTTGCGCGGGATCGATGCGGCCATGCGCGTCGACCGGTGCGACGATCAGGCGCTTCATCCCGAAGCCGAGCACGCGCAGCGCCTTCTTCACGGTGACGTGCGCGAGTTCGGACAGCACGACCTTGACCTCGGGTGCACCGGTCAGCCCGTCCTCGTCGACGTCCCAGCCCTTGCGCCCGAGCAGCGCACGCCGCGCGGCGACCAGCGCGACGAGCGTGCAGGCCGTCGCGCTCGTGCCGAAGCCGACTGCGCTGCCTTCGGGCAATCCGAGCACGTCGACGACCCAGCGCGCGGCCTGCCGCTCGATCGTCGCGGCCACCGGCGAATTCGCGAACGACGACGCGCACTGGTCCCACGCGAGCATCAGCCGCTCGGCCGCGGCAGCAGCCGGCAGCGTCGCGCCGATCACGAAGCCGAAGTAGTTCGGGCCGTTCGATGCGACGGTTGCGGGCGTGCCTTTGTCATCGAGCAGGCGCAGCACGTCGTCGGCCGGGCGGCCCGTATCGGGCAGCGGCTCGTCGAACGCTGTCAGACCGGCGAGCGCGGCCGCATCCGGATATGCGCGTCGTTCGTTCGTCGCGGCGAGATACGCGTGCGCGCGCCGGTCGGCGTCGGCCAGCAGGGCGAGTTCATCCATGTCGATTGCCTCGGTGAAGGTCAGAGTTGCAGGAGATCGCGGCCCAACCGATGCAGCGCGTCGTCGATCCGCTTGTAGTACGTGAACTTGCCGACACGCGTCGCCCGCACGAGCCCCGCATCCGCGAGGATGCGCATGTGGCGCGTGGTCGTCGCCGGCGCGATGCCGAGCTTCTCGGTGATATATGTGCAGCACACGCCGAGTTCGTCGAAGTCGCCGTGCGGCTGCGGCGGGAAATGCTTGCGCGGCTGCTTGAGCCAGCGCATCACGGCCAGCCGGCTTTCGTTCGCGAGTGCGCTGATGCGGGTGACGTCGTCCATGGAATCGGCCTCGGTTTACGTTTTGAATATTAGCTAAATGACGAAATGTAGACAACGGGTTCGCCGAGGGATGCTTGCATTCGATCGCGAATCAAGATTTCGCGACGTCCGGGTCTGCGCAACTCGCGATATCGGTTGCAACATCCTAAAGTGACGAGAAACGGCCTGCGTCGCCGTTCGCGATACGCACCCGATTCCGAGGTACCTCCATGCCGAGTATTGTCGCGGATTCCGCCCAGTTTCCCCCGAGCCCCGTCGCCGCCGAGACGCGGACGGTGCACGATGTTGCCACGTTCCGGCCGTCCGACTATCGCTCGGCGGACGGTGCGTCGTGGGTCATCGCGACCATCAAGCCGGCCGCAGACAGCGGCGCGAATGTGATCGGCCCCACCTACTTCAATACCGCGCAACAGCGGACCGTCGCGATACCGGACGCGCGCCGCCGCTACGCGAACCGCGGCACGTGGCAGGTCGTCGCGAGTTCGAGCCCGTCGGTGCCGCCCACCGGCCGCTACGACTGGCTGACGCTCGCATGGCTGCCGATCAACCGGCGGCCGGTGCCGCAGACGCCCGAGCATCTGTATTCGCCGTTCATCCATGGCGGTACGATCATCTACCGATGGAATCCGGACGCCCGGGGCGGCGAGCAGTTCGGCAACGTGCGAATGATTTATCCCGAATGGACACAGCACGTCGCGGACGTGCTGCGGTCCCCGGCCGGCGACGAGTCGGAGGCAGCACCCGCTTCGCCCGCGTCGGCGCTCGATCGCGTGAAGGCGGAACGCAATCCGATGGCCGCCGTGCTCGACTTCGGCGCCGCGCTGCAACAGGAACCGGCCGACCGGATCGCCGCGCGCCTGCCGGCGTTGCTGCGCGCGGAGGACTTGCACGAGGTATCGGCGATCGTGTTCCAGTGCTTCGCCGCATCGCGAGAAGCGGATCGGCCGCGCTTCGTCGAAGCGATCAACGGATCGATCCTGTCGATCGACGATGCTGCACGTCTGCTCGCGATCGCGTACGGCGCGTTCGCGGCCGGCAAAGCGAAGCCGCGTCCGTTCAGCGATGCCGCGCAGGCAGCGCGCATCCGCGACGTGTTCGCTGCGTTGAAGCAACGCACGTCGGCGCTGGGCGTACCGGTTGAGGAAGGTACGCCGTGGTACGAGTTCTTCACCGCATACCGGCTCGGCGGTACGGAATCCGACAACGGACGTTAATCGCCCATCGATCGCCGGTGCCGGCGCAGCAACGCGCTGCGGTACGGGCCATGCACTCGGCGGGCCGGAAGCACAATCGCAGTCGGTCGACGCTGCTGAGCGACATTACCGCCGACGCGGGAACCCCGCCCATGCCGTCGGGTCGAAACGCGACACCGTACGTCGGCGGTTCCGTTTTCGCCGCTCTTCCTTCCCTCTTCGCACTCTCGCTTCATGTTGAGCCTCGGCCCGTTCTCGATCCGCGTCATCGCGGTAGCTGTCGCCGCGTTGCTGGCGTGGCTCGTCGCGCGTTTCATCCAGCGCAAACCGCCCAACGACCAGCCCAAGACCGCATCGAGCCTGATCCTCGACGTGCTGCTGCTCGGGTTGATCGCAGCGCGCGCAAGTTACGTCGTGCAATGGTGGCGCGACTATGCGTCCGCGCCGCGCTCGATCATTGCGTTCGGCGACGGCGGCTTCGACTGGCGTATCGGCATCGTGGCCGCGCTCATGTTCGCGGCGTGGCGGCTGCGTCGCTTGCCGGCGCTACGCAAGCCTGTGGCAGCAGGCATCGTCGCGGGGCTCGCGGCGTGGGGCATCGCGCAAGGCACGCTCGCCACGCTGCAACGTAACGCACTGCCGTTCACCGCAATGCAGCTCGAGACGCTCGATGCGACGCCCGTGCTGCCGCAGCGCTTCGCCGGCAAGCCGGTCGTCGTGAACCTGTGGGCGACGTGGTGCGCGCCGTGCCGGCGCGAGATGCCGATTCTCGAACAGGCGCAGCGTGATCGTCCGGATCTTGCGGTGCTGATGCTCAACCAGGGTGAAAACGCGCAAACCGTGCGTGCGTTCCTCGAACGACAGGGACTGCAGTTCGACAACGTTCTGCTCGATCCGTCACTGCGCGCGATGCACGCATACGGATCTCGCGGGCTGCCCACGACGCTGTTCTTCAATGCGAAGGGCGAACTCGTCGAGTCGCACATGGGCGAGCTGAGTGCCGCCCGGCTCCGGGACACGCTAGGCGAACTCGTCCGCCGTTAAGCTCCCCTGACGAGCATTGCCTTCCCGCGGCCGCAGGGAGCGCCACCGAACCCGGCGTCGATGGCGCTCGTGAACTCAGCCGTAGCCGCCCCGGCGTGCGGGGAACATCGTCGTGTACAGCGCCCGCCTGCTCACGAACAATCACCCACACGCTGGAGCGAAATGTCAGCGATATCGATTGCCTATTGATCGACGGTGTCCGGCCCGCCTGACATCAGCAGGCCCGACACGATCAGACAATACCCGTGCGCTGAGTTATACGCGCCCCCACCCGAATACAGACGCAAAGAACATCATCGGGTTGTACATCCACGGCATCGATGCGTAAACCGATGCCATGATCTGATGCACCGGCACGAAATAGAACGGCGGCGGCGCGACTTGCTGGACCGGCTGAATCGGCCGGAACGGCTTGTTGGCGGCCTGCTGCGTCGCTTCCTGCTCAACCGGCTTGTTCGCAACCTGCTGCGTCGCTGCCTGCTCAACCGGCTTGTCCGCAACCTGCTGCGTCGTTGCCTGCTCGACCGGCTTATCGGCCACCTGCTGCGTCGCTGCCTGCTCGACTGGCTTGTTGGCAACCTGCTGCGTCGTTGCCTGCTCGACCGGCTTATCGGCCACCTGCTGCGTCGCTGCCTGCTCGACTGGCTTGTTGGCAACCTGCTGCTGCGTCGCGGCCTGCTCAACCGGCTTGTCCGCAACCTGCTGCGTCGTTGCCTGCTCGACCGGCTTGTCGACAACCGGTGCAACGACCGAGCTCTCGGGCTTCGATTGAGCGAGTTCCGCGATCGCCACCGGTTCCGCCGGCTTTACCGCCGGAGCTGCAGGCTGGGTCGGCGCGATGACGACCGGCGGCGCAGCTACCGGAGTCGAGTCGACCAATGTATCGACTTTCGCGTACCTCTCGATCTGACCGTGGTTCGACAGCCCGCCGTACACGGCAAGCGCACCGCCCGCACTGACGCGGCCGGACGCCGAGTTGCTCAGTCCGCGATACACGGTGATCGATTTTTCGGTGCGAATCTTGCCGCTATTGGTGACGTTCCCGTATGCCGTCACCGCATCCGCGTGAAACGTACCGTCGTTGTTGACAGTGCCGTATGTCGTAGCGCTTCCCGAGATTGCGACGCTGCCGCCTTTGGCAACATCGAGCCCGTCATAGATCGCGGCCGAGCCGGCCCGGATCTTCCCTTCACTCTTCACATCGCCATAGGTCGACAGCGCATCGGACGCGATCAGTTGCCCGTCCGAGCCGATCTGTGCACCACCGTGAACCGAGACCGATTGCCCACGTACCACGCCGTCATTCTTGGACAATCCGCCGTACACCGACAGATCGCGCCGCGCCGCGAGCGACGCACCCGACGCGACGGTTGCGCCCCCATGAACCGAGACCGTATCGGCGGTCAGCTCTCCTCCGTTCGACAGCCCGCCGACAATCGTCATCCCGCCATTCTTTGCGGTGCCGACAGTATTGTCGAAGGTCATCGTCTGGCCATGCGAGCCGCCGGAGCCGCCGATTTCTGCGTTGGCACCGGATTGTTGCTGCACCACGGTAACGTCGTGGCTGCCGGGGGCGACATTTGCGCCGGATTGATGCTGAACGATGGTGACGCCATCACCGCCCGAGTTTGCGTTCGGACCGGACTGAATCTGCGTAACCGAGACGCCGGACACGTTCGACCCGATATTCGCACCGGACTGAGTTTGCGTGAACACCTTCCCGCTCGCATCGAGAGCGGGCAGGCCCGCCACGACGTCGATCTTCCCGTCGACGTTCACGCCGACGCCCTTCGCCGCGCCAACCAATGTGATCGCGTTCGCGTGCATGCTGCCGAGCCGCGCGACGTCGATCGCAATCTCCGGCGTGTCGGTGCCGGAGGCATTCCGGCGATAGGCAATGGTGTCGCCGTCGACCTTCACGTTGCCGTCCAGCGCGACCCCAACGAGCTTCTTCGCCCTCGCGTCGGCATTGATACGCAGCGAGCGCGCGACCAGATCGACGTCGGTATCCGCCGCATCGAGCCCCTTGCCTTCGACCACGAGGCGACCGCGCGTTTCGAAGCTCGCGATGCCGCCATCCTGATCGAACACCGGCTTGCCGGCCACGAGCGTCGCGCGAGTTGCATTGATGAACCCGGCGCCGTCTGCCACGAGGCCGTTCGGATTGGCGACGATGAGCCGGGCCGCCTGCCCGGCGATTTCCGTCGCGCCGTTGAGTCGCGACACCTGGCCGCCGGTCACCTCGTTCAGAATGATCCGGGCGGGTGCGCCGCCGAGTTGCGCGTTGCCGGCGATCGTACCCGCGAGTTGCGTATGAACCGACGTGGCACTGTTGTTCAGAATCAGCCCATTCGCGCCGACGTTGTAATCGGTGAAACGGTTATGCGACAAACCGGCTGCATTCGGCGCGGTGATGTTGACGACCGGCGTCCCGCCGACCGCCGTGATGCCCGGCTGTGCGGCGGCACCGGCATCCGGGCGCAGGACAGCCTGACCGTGCGCAGCCAGCGCAGGCATCATCAGCGCAAGCGCGCCCGCCAGTGCCGTACGTCGGGGCAACGCGCGCCGATACGTGAATTGATGGGTGACAGTGTGTTTCATGGTGCTTCTCCATAGCGTTTGTGGTGTGGCGCGACTGCGCGCCGGCCGAGGGATGACGCGAGCTACATGGGGGCCTCCGTGAGTAAGTCGCCGTTCGCGACGGCGTCAGAAACGACTGGTGAGTTGCACGTCCAGCGTCGGCGACGCGGTGTGCAACCGCGCCGGCTTGCGCAGCGGCACACCGAGCGCGACGTCGAATCCGAAGCTGCGATAGCTGCCACGCACGCCGAGCGCGGCACCCGCAAGCACGCAGCGCTCCCCGTACGCATCGCACGACACGCCGCCCGCATCGAGCGCCGCATACACTTCCTGGCCGCGAAGCCCGGTCGCCAGTTCGTTCCGAACCAGCCATCCGCTTTTGCCGCTCGGCGCGGAGTTGCCATCGAATCCGCGGACCGTGTAGCGGCCGCCGATCTGCATGAATTCCGTAGACGGCGTAGCGCTCGGCGCGTGCTGAATGCGCAGCGTTCCGCGATAGCCGTAGCGGCGCGTGCCGACCGAAAAAACCGTGTCGAGGCCGCCGTCGACCGTGAAGACCCGATAGCGCCCGTCCCATTGCGCGCGGTCCTTCACATAGCCGGGAAAGCGGCTGAAGGCCGGCAGACTGCCGCGCACGCCGATGGCGGCGTCGAGCGTCGCGTTCGCGAACTTCTCGCGATGCGCAGCCGAAAAGTCGTAGGTCACGAGGTCATGCTTCAGGACCAGAAGCTCCGAGCCGTCGAACCACGCGCGATCGTCCCGGCGCGCGAGCCTGAGGCGCAGCGTCGACTTGCCATGGCTCGACCGGTACGGGACGTAGCCGATCGCGGCCTCGATGCGCCTGGTCCGATTCGCGTAGACGAGACCGCCCAGGTCGTCGAGCGGCTGGCGGCTGGTCCATTCACTCGCGCCGACCGCGAACGACGCATAGCCGATCGGGACGTTCCATGCGACGCTTTTGGATTGCGCGCCGCGCGTCTTGTCGCGGAACGCGGCGTCGGTGTTGTAGGTGACGAGCAGTTGGTCGTACAGATGCAACGGCGAGTCGAGCGACAGGATCACACCGAGCTGGTTGCGGCCGGTTGCATCGAGTCCCGCGTTGTCGGCGGTCGCGACGACGCGCATGCGTCGCGCGTCGGCCGGATGCCGGACGACGATATCGGTGTCGCCGAGCGTTGCGCCCGGCACCAGATCGAACGCCGTGGCCGCCTGGCCGGGCAGGCGCCGTACGTTCTCGAGCGCCTGGTCGAGGTCGCGCACGTTCAGCCGCCCACGCGGTCCATGTGGAAAGAGCAATGGAGTCCAGCCGATGCGTGCGGCATCGTCCCGTATCTCGCCGATGCGGCCCGGCAGGATGTCGACGACAAGCTGACCGCGCGACAGATCCTGTGCCGGCAGACTGGCGAGCGACGTAACGTAACCGTGCGCGGCGAGTTGCCGGTTGGCCCATTCACGCAGCATGCGCAGGCCTTGTTGGCCAATGCACTGGCCTTCGACGCCGGCACCCGACGCCAACCACGGGAACGCGTCCGCGCCGCGCCATTCGACGGTGCGGATCGTGAAGCACGGCTGCTCGGCGGGAAGATTCAGACGGCCGGACGCGCCCGTCGTGGGTGCCGACAAGACGTCGGGCTGCCGGAGATACTGCTGCTGCAGTTGATCGAGTTGCTGCTCCTGGCCGCGGTTCGCGACGGGAGGCCGTGCGCCCGGACTCGCAGGCTGAGCGTGGATGGCCAAGCTGAACCACAACAGGTTCGCGGCACACAGGGTGCGCGCCGCGCGGATCGAGAGAAACATTCCGAATACGTCTACGTGCTGGTACAACGGGAAGGAAAGGTGTCGATGGATCCGCCACCCCGTCACGCGTGCCTGGCATACGATCCGCGACCCGTGTTGCTGATTCGCCGAGCACCGGGTGAACGATCTGAAAACGTCTCACGGTGGCAGCCGTTTTTTACGGTCCGACCATCCGCCGATGGGGCGAATTTTATTTTCCAATTCTAACGATTTGGCCTATGCGCGAATATGGGACAACGACTCGAAAATTTATTGATTAATAGAACTCGTATTATGTTTTTTCTTTTTTTAATATTTCTTTCGTTCGTGTCCTATGCAACCGCGAGCAATACTCGAGCGAGGTCGACCGCTACCGCGTTCGACGTTTCGAAGTGCGGTTACTTCTGCTGACTCCGCTCGCAGGCGAACAGGTAACCCAAGAACCGTCGCAATCAGCGAACGGCGACCCAGGCCATGCGCCTGGACCAACGTCGAAATTCACGCGTGCAGCAAAGCGGGCCCATAAGCTCGATCGGGCTGTTGCGGCGCTGGATTGACGGTCCCGGCGCTGCGATCCGCAAATTTGCCGCCGCCAATCGCCGCCCGGCCGATCAGGTGGTGTCAACTGGCAGACAGGTGCTATCAATACCGCGTCGCGCTGATGGCGCCCTCGTCGCGACACACACCGCTCGCTTGAGTCACGCGGCACGTCGCAACAGCTTCGCATGACCTGTAGCTCACATCCCCGCTCCGCCGCATCACCGCCGATCCTTTTTTGCAGATTTGAGACTTGTCATATTAGAAAATCAACATACGTACGTTTAATTACTTTTTTGCAACATTAATTAAAAGATAATTAGCGATATATCTACTTTTTTATCACCCATACAGACATCAAGGCAAATATCGACTATTGCGTTGAATATTAACCACACTCATGCAATACTTAATTTAAGAACCGACCTCGTCGATCCGCTTACATTAGTAGTACATATCTGCAAAAACACGGAATTGATTACCCGCGGCACGTACGGTTTAGAGTTCGATGCGCCAACGCTCACCTGTCGGCGCGCGTTCCGCCGATCCAGCATTCGGCTCGCAACCGGGGGCGCCCCGCCGCAAGCCTTGAGCGAACAATCAGGGCGCGGCACCGGCCGATGACACTTCGAATACGGAACGACCAAACTCGGAAAGAGACTTGATATGGATGCACAACTGCACGATCAATTTAACTGCGTTGTACGAACGGTGTTTGTCGGCGCGGCCCTTTCGATGGCTTCTCAGACCGCGTGGTCCAAGTGCATGTTCAGCACGCTCGGGGAGACCGTTTCATTCGCTGAGTGGCAGCTCCCGCGAGACAAATTTGTGGGAACGTCTCAAAAGAAAACTCTGCCGACACAGACCGTCATTTGTGGCTATGGGTACATCAAGACAGCTGCACGCGTTGTGGGCGGCACGCTCGCGCCGGGCTATACCAATGTCTACGAGACTGGAATAAAGGGATTAGGCATCCGGTTCCATGGCTTCGTACCTACCCCGTCGCCGAGACCATTCGAGCCAGACCTGTGGGGGACCACACTTGTCGCGCCGTTTTCCCGGACAATCGACGCAGGATGGCCATTCACGAATAAATTCAGGACGGCGGCCGAACTTGTCGTGATCGGCTCGCTTGGAACAGGCACAGTCGCGAATCTCCCATATATGTCGGTTCAGATGGAGGCGGATCCTGGCGAGCCGATAGCGACATACGAACTGCGTGTCGATCCGCCAATCAAGATCGAAGCGCAGGCCTGCAGGGTTGCCACTCCCGACGTGAACGTGACGATACCCAGAGGCGTCACGTACTTGCTCGATGGGCCAGGGTCCTCGGCTGGCGCCACGGGATTCAATATCGTGCTCGACAACTGCCCGGCAGGACTGGCCGTGCATGCGACATTCGCCGATGCAAGCAACCCCGCGAACCGCTCGGACATACTTTCGCTCGCGCCCGAATCGACCGCCTCCGGCCCTCGGTTACCAAGTGTTTTTCCGATCGAAGGCCGTCCGTTACGGCCCCGACACGTCAGCGGCAGGCGCGGATAACCAGTTCATGATCACCGATTCCGCGACGCCGTCGATTACCGTGCCGCTGGCGGCCAAATACGTGAAGACGTCGAACGATGTCCAACCCGGCACGGCAATCGGCCGGATTTTCTTCAACATGTCCTATCAATGACGAGACGTCCGTGCTTCGTTGGATCCGCACTTGTGATCATTCAGCGCCGAGCCATGCATGACGGTATTCACGCACCACATTTGACCCAGCGGGAGTTGAGCTGAAGCGAAATGCTTGTAGTCGATTCGATCCGGCATCGTCCGGAGGCCTGCTCAGCCCGAATCCGATGCAGAGCGCTTCGCCATTGCAACGGGCTGCGACCGGACCGCCGACGCCAGTTGCGTGCGCGCATCACGGGCCACCCGGTTGAACGCCACACGCTGCGCGCCCTTCAGCTTCGTGGCTTGGGCTGCTTGCACGAGTTTGATCGGATCGACCAGGCGCGCATGCCGGCGAACCTCGAAGTGCAGGTGCGGGCCAGTGGCGCTGCCCGTGCTACCGACCGCGCCGACGCGTTGACCACGCACGACGCGCGCGCCGGTTCGCAGTGTCGGCTCGAATGCCGACAAGTGCGCGTAGTACGACGTGTAACCGCCGTCATGGCGAATCACCACGTACTTGCCGTAGCCGCGCGGCTCGGTACCGATGAACGTCACGACACCGCGCTCCGACGCACGAACCGCACGGCCCGCCGGCGCCGCGAGATCGACGCCCGAATGCACGTGACGCGAACCGCTCACCGGATGCACGCGTGCGCCGAACCGGGAACTGATACGCGTCGCGGCGACCGGCATCGCGAAGCGCGAACCGGCGAGCGGCATGCCGTCAAGATCGTAATAGGCGCCCGGCGATCCGGGATGAGCGGCGAACCACACGGCCGTGACCCGCTGGCCGCGAAAGCGGATGTCGAGCGCCGTCACGCGCACGCGGCCCGGCCGCTTGGCATCACGGTTTGCCTCGAATGCCACGCGGAAAGTGTCGCCGTCCGTGCCGCGCTGCTTCGGATCCATCCGGCCGGCCAGCACACGTACGATCTGTGCGGCGACGCCGGCCGGCAGATCGGCACGCGCCAGCGAAGCGCGCAGACTGCCGACGATCGCTCCGGCGTACGCGCCGCGATCCGGCTGCGGCAACGTGAACGGCTCCGCGGATGCCAGATCGGTCGCAGCTTGCGAGAACACCTGCTTTGAACCCGTCGCGGGCAATGCAGACGCCAGCCCGTAGTCGAACCGCGACGCATAGCCGCGTTCGACCGCATCGCGCGCGGTATCGCACAGCACGCGATATGCAATGCAAGCACCGAAACGCATCGCCGGAGCATCGTGCTCGCCGCGTGCGGGCACGTTCAACGCATGCGACACATATGCGATGTCGAGCGGCACGGCGGACGATGCATGCAGGCCGCCCCACGTCGTGCGCGCGGAATTGAAGAAAGGCACGTCGCCAAGGTCGGGGGCTTCCGTCGTCGCGGGCGCCACATGCGCGGCATCGTGAAACGCCAGTGCTGCCGCCTGCGCACCGGCCACGCAGGCGGCCGTGACAATCCCGCACAGTAACGCAGCGTGTATCGGGAAACGGCGAACGCCGCGTGATGCGGGGTGACCTTGCTCGCGTGCGACACGGAAACGCAGGTCTGACCGCATGACGTCGTCACTCGCTATTCAATGAAAATCAAAAAAACCGGATATCGCTGACGATCGATCGTCGCGGTCCGGCTACACGAAAGCGAGTGTATCGGCGTGGCTGCAACGGATGAATAGGACGTGTCTGATTTGATTTCAAAGCGATCTAATACCCGTACCAAATCAACTCAGCCCGAACGCGATGCATTGGCGCAATAGCCGCCGTGCCGTGTACAGTCGAGGGTTGCCGGTATGCGACACGTGCCGAGCTCCGTATCTCCAAAACCGAAATCCCGTCATGTTCTCCGACACTCTTCATCCGGAACGCTGGACGTTCCTGTGGAACGCGTTGTCCACCCTCTCCGTCAAGCTGTCCGCCGCGGTGGCGCTCCTCGTCGCCGGCTGGTGGCTGTCGAAACGTATCGGCAACTGGCTCAACCGGCTGCTCTCGAACAAGGAGCGCGTCGACGATACGCTGCGGCCGATCCTCTGCGACGTCGCCGTGTGGGGCATCCGCATCGTCGCGATCGTCGGTGCGCTGTCGCAGCTCGGCATCGAAACTGCCAGCATCGTCGCGGTGCTCGGCGCGGCCGGCCTCGCCATCGGGCTCGCGCTCCAGGGCACGATGCAGAACATCGCGGCCGGCATCATGCTGTTGCTGCTGCGGCCGTTCAAGGTCGGCGACTACATCGACGGCAGTACGGGCGTCGCGGGCACCGTCGAAGAGGTCGGCCTCTTCATGACGCGGCTGACGAAGCCGGACGGCATCTGCGAATACGTGCCGAACAGCGCGCTGTGGGGCAGCCCAATCCGCAACTACACGCGCAACACGACGCGCCGTCTCGATCTCGAAGTGGAAGTGTCGGTGCACGACGACATCGACCGCGCACTGGACGCACTGCGTGCGCTGGCCGAAGCCGATCCCGACGTGCTGAAGGATCCCGCCCCGGACGTGATGGTGATGCGCTTCGACGACAGCACCGCAATCGCCAACATGCGCGTGTGGACGCACACCGACAAGTTCTGGGCGATGCGCTGGCGCCTCGCGCGCCAGGTGCGCAAGACGCTCGACGATGCGAATTGCGCGCTACCCATCCGCACGCGCGAACTGCATATCGTGCACGAAGCCGAACCACAGATACGGCTCGGCAATCCGCGCCGCACGACGGCATCGTAACGGCACCGCGCACGGCCGCGCGGCATCGCGTTGCTGTACTCGGGCCTGCGCCGTTATATCGCGACGATAATCACGCAGCGCATTGTCGCCGGTCTGTACGTGAACACCGAGATTGCTCCGTGCGCCGTAAAGCACCTTCCGCCGAGCGCACCGCGCTGATGAGGGCCGTCGGAAACGCGGTCCGCCGATATCTTTGCTTTTCGCTTATTCGTTTCATACGACGCTCGCGGCATGCGCCAAACGGCGAATTGGCGCTCAGCTCGCTCCTTCGGTACATCCGTTGTCTTAGCTGCCACGGGCTGGCGCACGCCGAGCGTGTGCTTTCGCACCGCAGCGCTTTCCTCGCCGTTTTTCCCGTTCCGCGCTCCGTCGTTCCGGGTTTCCGGACACGCAAAAACCCCACGAAAACAAGGATATTGCGCGCGTGCGACACGGCTTTCGAGTTCGGTTATATTACGCGCCCCTTGCCGTCCCGCTCCCGCCAGACGCATCGCGCGCGGCCCATGTCGACTTCGGCTGAAATGCCGCCCGGCGAAGCTTGCCGCGCGGGCCGGAACGCGTTGCCCGCGACCGCGGTGCACGCATCCGCATGACCGCACGGAGCCGATCCGAAGGTGTCCTTCGCAACGGCGTCCCGTGCGCAAATGCGACGGTGCACGCGACCGATCCGGAATTCCGGATTCGCGGTCCGGATCTCCGGATACCGAAACCGGTCGCGATTCGGCACGTCCGGACGAGATGGCAAACCGATGCATCCAAGTTGAAAAAGGGATCTGCTGTGATCAAAACGTTACGGGTAATACTGTCGGCGATTGCGCTGTGCGTCGCCGCGTCGTCCGCGCACGCCGCCGATACGAAGAAGGTCGACGTCCTGCTGGTGGGCGGCGGCATCATGAGCTCGACGCTCGGCGTGTGGCTGCACGAGCTTCAGCCCGACTGGTCGATGACGATGGTCGAGCGCCTTGACGGCGTCGCGCTGGAAAGCTCGAACGGCTGGAACAACGCCGGCACCGGCCACTCGGCGCTCGCGGAACTGAACTACACGCCGGAGAAAGCGGATGGCAAGATCGACATCTCCAAGGCGATCGAGATCAACGAGTCGTTCCAGATCTCGCGCCAATTCTGGGCATGGCAGGTCCGCCAGGGCGTGCTGAAGAACCCGCGCTCGTTCATCAACTCGACGCCGCACATGAGCTTCGTGTGGGGCGACGACAACGTCCGCTTCCTGAAGAAGCGCTACGACGCGCTGCAGGCGAGCCCGCTGTTCCGCGGAATGCAGTATTCGGAAGATTACGACCAGATCAGGCAGTGGGTGCCGCTGATGATGGAAGGCCGCGACCGTTCGCAGAAGGTCGCCGCCACGTGGACGCCGATCGGCACCGACGTGAACTTCGGCGAGATCACGCGCCAGTTCGTCGGTTACCTGAAGACGCAGCCGAACTTCACGCTGTCGCTGTCGAGCGAAGTGCGCGAGATCGCGCGCAACGCGGATGGCACGTGGCATGTGTCGTGGGTCAAGCTGCATTCCGACGAACCGCCGCAGGCCGTCGACGCGAAGTTCGTGTTCATCGGCGCAGGCGGCGGTGCGCTGCACCTGCTGCAGGCGTCGGGCATCCCCGAGGCGAAGGACTACGGCGCGTTCCCGGTCGGCGGCTCGTTTCTCGTCACCGACAACCCCGAGGTCGTGAAGCGGCACCTCGCGAAGGCGTACGGCAAGGCGTCGGTCGGCTCGCCGCCGATGTCGGTGCCGCACCTCGACACGCGGATTATCGACGGCAAGAAGATCATCCTGTTCGGGCCGTTCGCGACGTTCTCGACCAAGTTCCTGAAGAACGGCTCGTACTTCGACCTCGCGAAGAGTACGAACCTGCACAACGTCGCGCCGATGATGCGCGTGGGCGTTGACGAATTCCCGCTCGTCCAGTATCTGGCCGGCCAGTTGATGCTGTCCGACGACGACCGCTTCAACGCGCTGAAGGAATACTTCCCGGATGCGAAGAAGGAAGACTGGCGCCTGTGGCAGGCCGGCCAGCGCGTGCAGATCATCAAGCGCGACCCGAAGAAGGGCGGCGTGCTGAAGCTCGGCACCGAGATCGTCAGCTCGCAGGACGGCAGCATCGCGGGGCTGCTCGGCGCATCGCCGGGTGCGTCGACGGCGGCGCCGATCATGCTGAACCTGATGCAGAAGGTGTTCAAGGACAAGGTCGCGACGCCCGAATGGCAGCAGAAGATCCGCCAGATCGTGCCGAGCTACGGCACGAAGCTGAACGACAGCCCGGCGAAGGTCGTCGAGGAATGGACCTACACGAGCGACGTGCTGCAGTTGTCGCCGCCGCCGAAGATCGACCTGACGGCGCCGTCGCAGGCGACGGGCGGCGCGCCGGCGCGACCCGCGAAGGCATCGGCCGACATGGCGCTGTAACGGATCCGGCTGCGTTTCGCCGCATCGGACGGCCGCCCTTCGGGGCGGCCGTTTTTCATGGCGAATGCGTGCGGCGCCGCACGCAGCCGGTCGCGGCGCCCCCACCGGCTGCACACGGACGTTCGTGCGCAGCCGGTCCGCGCACCGTGCCGCCCACTGGCGCCCCCCGCATCCGCTAGAATTGCGGGCACGCGCGACGCCGTCGCCACCCGATCCACCATCCGCATCGCCGCGGTCCACGCGACCGCCGGTGCGGCCCGCGCCCGAGCCGCGCGAGCGCCGCGCCTCGCTGCCGCGCCCGCCGGGCGCGCCACCAACCGAATTCAGCTGGAGAATGACCGTGTTTACCTGCCGAAACCAGAGCTGCGGCACGCAGTGGGAGACGTCCGACGTCGTCATCAAGGACGAGGGCCAGGGGCTGCTGTTCCGCTGCCCGCTCTGCGGCGCCCGCAACTATCTCGAGCGCTTCGAGGACGACGAAGGCAATGTCGTCTACGAGCAGATGGAAGGCCGCCCCTACCTCGGAGACCTGTCTTGACGCAACCGACCGCCACGCCGTTCAGCGCGCTGCCGCTGACGCCCGCCGCGCTCGCGAACCTCGCGCAGCTCGGCTATGTCGACATGACGCCGATTCAGGCCGCGAGCCTGCCGATCGCGCTCGCCGGCCATGACCTGATCGCGCAGGCGAAGACGGGCAGCGGCAAGACCGCCGCGTTCTCGCTCGCGCTGCTCGCGCGCCTCGACGCGCGCCGCTTCGACGTGCAGGCGATGATCCTGTGCCCGACGCGCGAACTCGCCGACCAGGTCGCACAGGAAGTGCGCCGCCTCGCGCGCGCAGAAGAAAACGTGAAGGTGCTGACGCTGTGCGGCGGCACGCCGATGCGCCCGCAGGCGCAGAGCCTCGAACACGGCGCGCACATCGTCGTCGGCACGCCGGGCCGCATCATGGATCACCTCGACCGCGGCAACCTGAAGCTCGATGCGCTCAACACGCTCGTGCTCGACGAAGCCGACCGGATGCTCGACATGGGCTTCTTCGACGACATCGCGAAGGTCGCGCGGCTGTGCCCGACCACGCGCCAGACGCTGCTGTTCTCGGCGACCTATCCGGACGGCATCGCGAAGCTGAGTCAGCAATTCCTGCGCAATCCGAAGGAAGTGAAGCTCGAGGAGCGCCACGACAACAGCAAGATCCGCCAGCGCTTCTACGAAGTGACGGAAACCGAGCGGCTGCACGCGGTCGGCCAGCTGCTGAATCACTACCGGCCGATCAGCACGATCGCATTCTGCAACACCAAGCAGCAATGCCGCGACCTGCTCGACGTGCTGCACGCGCAGGGGTTCCATGCGCTCGCGCTGCACGGCGAACTCGAACAGCGCGAACGGGACCAGGTGCTGATCCAGTTCGCGAACCGCAGCTGCTCGGTACTGGTCGCAACCGACGTCGCCGCGCGCGGGCTCGACATCGCGCAGCTTGAAGCGGTGATCAACGTGGACGTGACGCCCGACCCCGAAGTGCACGTGCACCGCATCGGCCGCACTGGCCGCGCGGATCAGGAAGGCTGGGCGCTGAGCCTCGCCAGCATGGACGAGATGGGCCGGGTCGGCGCGATCGAGCAGGCGCAGAAGCGCGAGGTCGAATGGCATTCGCTCGCGGAACTGAAGCCGACCGGCACCGACACGCTGCTGCCGCCGATGGAAACGCTGCAGATTCTCGGCGGCCGCAAGGACAAAATCCGCCCGGGCGACGTGCTCGGCGCGCTGACCGGCGACGCCGGGTTCGACGGCAAGCAGATCGGCAAGATCAACGTGACCGAGTTCTCGACCTATGTCGCGATCGAGCGCGGCGTCGCGCGCGATGCGCTGCGCAAGCTCAATGCGGGGAAGATCAAGGGCAAGCGGGTCAAGGTCCGGTTGATGGACGACGAGTGATCGCAAGCGGTGCGGCCGTCACGGCGGCCGCGCCGCCTTTACGCCAGCTCGGGATATCCGTGCGCGGCGGCGTCGCGCGCGAGCCGCTCGATCGCGTCGTATGCACTCGGCAGCAATCGTGCGAAGCCCTTCAGCCGCAGCTCCACCGCCCGTTCCGCATCGACCGCGACTGCATGGTCGAGTGCATCCTGCAACGCCTCCACCCGACTTTCCTCTAGCGTCTTCGACGCAATGAGCGGCAACCCCGGCGCCGAAGCCGTCGCGCCGATGACGCGGATCCCGTTCAACCATTCCGGCAGCGCGTCGCGCACATACGCGAACGTCACGCAGTCGATCGCCGCGCAGTCGGCATCGCCGTCGGCCAGCGCGCGCAACACGTTCGCGTGCGAGCCGAACGACTGTACCGAACCGAAGAAACGGCCGCCGGACGCATGCGGCGCAACCGCGTGCCGCAACGCGTTCATCCCGCTGTGCGAATCCGCGCCGTTGAATGCAGCGCGCAATCCTCGACAGGCTGCCAGCGTCGTCGCGCCTTCCGCATGCACGTGCGCCGACACGACCAGCACGCTGCTGTAGCACGCACCGTCGCAGCCGGGCGCATCGAAGGCCGGCGTTGCAATCAGGTGCACGGCATCGCGCAAGCCGAGCATCCGGTACGGATAACCGCACGTCTGCGATAACAGCAGATCGTTGCGCCGCCACAGTGCGTGCAGATCCCCGAACGGCTCGTCGAGCAGCGCCACGCCGCCGGGGCCACCGGTGCGCTCGAACGCAGCGAGCGCGTCATGCAGTAGCGCGCGCCACAGCGCGGCGTGGCGCGGCGTCACGTTGTACATCGGCAGGGCGGCGATCCATTGGCTCATGCGCGCATTCTACGCATCGATCCCGGATTCGACGAGGACGGTTCGGGCATTTCGCGCCGAATCCGGCTTCCAGTCGCGGCTTCCCATGCTTATCGACCGCGCAGCGATAAGCAAATGCAAATTGCTTGGTTGGCGCGACCGACCGGCACGGTTAGCGTTCCAGTATCGCGATCGTCTTGCGCGAGTCGCGATACCCGTCGGCCAATCGCATCGCGTCCTGCACCAGGGCGCGATCGTCCGCTGTCCGTATCACCCGTACCGCCCGATTTGTCCCGCCTGAGCATCATGGCCGAATACTTCGACGTCGACCACGCGCGCGCGATCGCTACGCTCGGCGCCCGCCTCACCGCCCGCACCGAGTGGCCGACCTGGCTGCTGGTTATCGCGATCTACGGCGGCTGGCTCGCCGTGCCGCTGCTCGTGCGTCGCGCGCACTTGTCGCTC
Organism: Burkholderia sp. AU19243; assembly: GCF_018148075.1. NCBI lineage: Bacteria > Pseudomonadati > Pseudomonadota > Betaproteobacteria > Burkholderiales > Burkholderiaceae > Burkholderia > Burkholderia sp. AU19243. Next base: position 112,748 of record NZ_JAGSTV010000013.1, on the reverse strand, counting down.
GGAGCCGCAACACCGCTGCTGATCGTGCTGGGCGCGTGGCACATGTCGTTGCAACACGAACTGCTGCACGGCCATCCCACGCGCTCCGCGTTCGTGAACCGGTTGCTCGGCTTTCCGCCGCTGACGATCTGGTATCCGTACACCCTCTATCGCGACACACATCTCGATCATCACCGTGACGAGGATCTCACCGTTCCCGGCGTCGATCCTGAATCGAACTACGTATCGCGTGCACAGTGGGGGCGATTGCCGACCTGGCGCCGTGCGCTCGTCGTTGCGCGCACAACCTTCATCGGACGATTCGTATTCGGGCCGCCGACGAGCATCGCTGCGATGTTCGCCGACGCATTGCGCACGTTCCGGCGCGGCGACTTCCGCTATTTGCCGATGTGGGTGACGCACGCCGTATGCGCGGTCGCGCTGCTCGCGTGGCTGCAGCGGGAAATCGGCGTACCGTGGTGGTACTACCTGCTCGCGGTCACATGGCCGGCGCTGTCGATCGCGATGATCCGTTCGCTGTTCGAGCATCGCGCCGCGCGACATCCGAAGGCTCGCATCGTGATCAACGAGGCCGGCCTCGCGATGCGGCTGCTGTACCTGAACAACAACTATCACCTCGTTCATCACGACCTGCCGAAGCTGCCGTGGTACGACCTGCCGCGCGCGTACCGGATGCGGCGCGACGCGTATGCGGAAAAATGCGGCGGCTTCGTGATTCGCGGCGGCTATCGCGAACTGCTGACCCGCCATGCGTGGACACCGACCGACGCACCGGTGCATCCGTTCGACCACGGCACCGCGTCGCTGTCGACCGGGAGAGGCGTGAAGGTCGCCGCAGTCGACGGTTGCCTGCAGATCAGTACGTGAACCGATCGCTCCGTTTTGCTTCGCCGTGAAGCCGCCCGTTCCGTTGGCGGCGTTCGCATGGCCGCGACGCAGATTTCGCGCGCGCTCCTTACGAAAACCTGACAGCGAAGCAAGATCGGCGAATTGCCAATTGCGCCGGCAATGTCCAGAATGACCGCTCGTCCGGAGCTTGCGACAACGGTTCGCGCCGGGTCCCGCGGCCGCGCCGCCCTTCCCCATACGACGATGCAACCGAATCCCTCGCCCGGCGCAATTCGCTCGATGGGCAACGACTGGTCCGTCTCCGCGATCACCGCCGGCTTTCTGGCGGTGCTGATTTCGTATGCGGGCCCGCTCGCGATTTTCTTCCAGGCGTCACAGGCCGCGCATGCGTCCAACGAAATGGTCACGTCATGGGTCTGGGCGATTTCGATCGGCGCCGGCGTGTCGGGGCTGTTCGCGAGCTGGAAACTGAAAGTGCCGGTCGTGACCGCGTGGTCGGCGCCCGGCACCGCGCTGCTCGTCGGCCTCTTTCCGCAATTGACGCTCAACCAGGCCGTCGGCGCATACATCACCGCTGCGCTGATCATCCTCGCGATCGGCGTCACCGGCTATTTCGATCGGCTTGTCCGGCACATTCCGCGCGGCCTCGCATGCGGGATGATGGCCGGCATCCTGCTGCCGTTCGGCATGCATGCGTTCCTGGCCACGACCGCGCAGCCGGTGCTCGGCTTCGGGATGATCGCCGCGTACGTGCTCTTCAGGCGCCTCCTGCCGCGCTACAGCATTGTGCTCGTGCTGCTGACGGGCGCCGCGCTCGCGACGCTGCTCGGGATGACGCACGTCGGCAACGTGACGCCGAGCTTCGCGCGGCCGATCTTCATCGCGCCAGAGTGGACGCTCGGCACCACACTCAGCCTCGCGCTGCCGCTCGTCGTCGTGAGTCTTACCGGCCAGTTCCTGCCGGGGATGACGATCCTGCGCGTGTCCGGCTATCACACGAGCGCGCGGCCGATCATCGCGGCAACCGGCGTGATGTCGCTCGTCGTCGCGTGCTTCGGCGGAATCACGATCGTGGTCGCGGCGATCACGGCCGCGCTGTGCACCGGCAAGGATTCGCACGAGGATCCGGATCGCCGCTACGTCGCAGGCATCGCGAGCGGCGCGATTTATCTGATCGGCGGCTTCTTTGCGGGGACGATCGTCACACTGTTCTTCGCGCTGCCGAAAGCGTTCGTCGCGATCCTCGCCGGACTTGCGCTAATTGGCGCGATCGGCGCGAACGTGCACGGGATCTTCGAGGACGAAGACCATCGCGAAGCGTCGGTGATCACGTTTCTCGCGACCGCGTCGGGGATGACGTGGCTCGGGCTCGGTTCGGCGTTCTGGGGGATCGCGATCGGATCGGTTTCGTATGCGGTGTTGAGCAGGGTAAGGGCGCGGCGGGCGAACTGAGCGGGTGCAACGTCTGCCCTCACACGGGCACCGAGCCGCATAAGTGCCGTCAGAACGCGATCGGGCCATGCACGCGTCGGCAGATCCTGCGCGTGCCGACCTGGTCTATCGATATCGACGCATGATCGACGCCGCGCGCATCGGGCTCGCATTACGCGTGCGCCGCACGCGCGCGCACCAGCGCAGCGAACGCCTCCGCCGGCCCGGTCTCACCATGAACCTGCTCCGACACGCCGGCCTCTACATCGATCTGCCCGGCGTTGTGCGCGTCGTACAGATCGACGATCAGTTGCGCATGACGTTCGCTGAGCCCGGCGCGCAACAGCGTCGCGGTCCAGGCGTCGCGCGGAAGCGCTTGCGCGACGATCCGTCGACCCGCCGCCGCGCCGAGCATGTCCGCGATGTCCTGCACGCTCACGCGCTGCGGCCCCTCCACGCTGACGATACGCAGCCCGCTTCCGGATTCGGCCCGATCCGCCAGTAACCGCGCTGCCGCGATCCCGACATCGGGCGCCCAGACCGCCGGGAATACCTTGTCGACCGGGTGATGAAAGCTCGGCAGCACGCCGGTTGCGAGCGCAACCGGCAGCACACGCGCCCAGTTTTGCAAGTGCTCGGCCGAGCGGAGCAGCGTGAGCCGCGTCGGAACAGTCTTCAGCTCTTCTTCCAGACGACGAAAGAGCCGCGTGATGCCCGTGTTGCCGTCACGCTCCGCGCCATAGTCCGACAGCGCAAGTAGCGCCCGAGGCGGGTTCGCCGCGAGGGCGCCCGTCACGACGTCGATCGTGTGGGTCATCGTCGCGGCCGGGTCGCTGTCGGCGTCAGGCACCGGACACAGCATTTGCACGGCCTGCGCGCCGTCGATCGCCGCAGCGACCGCACGTGCGTCGGCGAGGTCGGCGATCGCGACGTCGCAGCCGAGTTGCGCGAAGCGCTCGCGCTGGCGTGCGTCGCGCAATACGGCGCGCACGGGTTGGCCTGCGTGACGCAGTGCCGTCACGGTCGACAAGCCGACGTTGCCGGATGCTCCGAATATCACGAACACGATCCGCTCCCGGGGGATGAAGGTGACGTGATTGTCGGCGCTCACGGCCGACGCGACGCACACGGATGGATGATCCGGACAGGAACGGATGACGGAACAGCAGGCTTGCGCGCCGCGTGCGGCCGGCCGGGGCATTTCATCGGCAAGCCGTCGGAAGATGGCGTCCGTGCCCGGGCCCGCCTTCACCGCACACATCGACGCGCGGGGAACGATGCGCGCCGGACATATCGCCGATCGCGGATGGATCAGCCAAGCGCCCGCCGACGCCGTGCATCGATCGTGTTCAACGGCCGATCAATCGTCGTTACCGCCGTATGCGAGCCTCAGCCCGCCGCGCGCGCCGGAGCGCGCGATCTCGGTTGGCGTCGCGCCCAGCACGCGGTTCATCCAGTTCGCCATGTGACTCTGATGCGCAAAGCCGGCTTCGAGCGCGATCTGGCTGATGCTCAGACGCCCCTCGAGCAACAACGTCTTCGCGCGCTCGACGCGGCGCCGCACGACATACTGATGCACCGGCATCCCGAGCGTCTCGCGAAACAGCACCTTGAAGTGCGGCACGCTGATCGACACGAGCGCCGCGAGTTCGGCCAGCGTCATCCGCCGTTCCAGATTGGCCTCGACATAGTCGATCACGCGCGCGGCGGCCTTCGGCGCAAGCGTGCGCCTGCGCTCGCGGAACGCCGGCTGGCTGTCGACGAGCCGCGCGACGAGCGCCGTGCACAGGCTCTCCGCATAGAGCGGATCCGAGGCGTCTTCCGCTTCGAGCTCCGCGGCCATCGCCCAAGCGATGTGCTGCAGCCGGGGATCGCGCACCTGCAGCCGCCGGCGGATCTGCGCCTGCGCCGGCTTCAATTCGAGTTGCTCGAACGTGCGCCGCACGAAGGTGTCGCTGAGCGCGATGTGCAAGATCCGGCAATCGGCGCTGTCGGTCCACTGGCCCGGCAGGCCGGCGGGAATCACGTCGACGTCGCCGTGCGCCTGGATGCGCGACACGCGCTCGCCGTCGCACACGCAATCCGCGCGAACCGGCGAGCCGATATGCACGCCGATGCGGTGATGGTCGGCAGCCGGAATCCGGTAGGTGCCCGCGCGGATCTGCAGCAGCGACGCACCGAAACCGCGCCAGCCGAGCCCGCGGCTGGAGCGCAGGCTGACCGGCACGCCGTTGTCGGCCGGCGCCGCGAGAATCGGATCGCTCATGGTTCCCCTCCACCAGATCGGGTGTCGAACGCGCATTGTGACGCTTTTTCGGCGCACTTGCCGAACCCGCGCGCCCGCTGCGGCACCGGCCCGAAAAAGATCATCCGTTTTTGCTCACGCCGATCCGGGCATGCGCGCCGGCGGCCGCCGATACGCGTACGCTGGCTTCATCCGACACCTACGGAGCCTGCCATGCCCGATTGCTGCCCGCGTCGCGCGCCGTTCACCGCACCGCCGCCGTCGCGCGCGACGCCTGCCACGTCACGTCCGCGCGCGCTTTCCGATTCCCGTTTAGCGCGCATCCGCGGTGCAGTTGCCGGATGGTGCCTTCGCACGATCGGCTGGTACCGGCTCGAGCGGCTGCTCGCGTCGATTCCCGACAGCAACGACGATTTCGGCATCGCGTGAGCCGGAAAACGCCCCGGGGCACACGCAAATCTCGTCCAGCTACTTCCGACGCCGCTCGTGCGGCGTTACCGATGCGCCGTCGATCACCGGCGCGCCCTGCCTGATCAGAAAATCGCGGAACAGCCCCGTCACCTGCGAGATGCGCCGGTCGGCGAGCGTGATCACGTACCACTCGCGCACGATCGGGTTGCCGGCAAACGGCAGCTGGCCAAGCAGTCCGGTACGCAGTTCGAGTGCACACGCGTGCAACGACAGGAACGCGACGCCGAGGCCCGCTTCTGCCATCTGCTTGATCGCCTCGTTGCTCGACAGTTCGGATCCCACATGGAAGCGGTAGCCGGCCGTCTTGAACAGACTCTCGACGGTCGAGCGCGTGCCGGCGCCGCGCTCGCGCACGAGCAGATGCGCCGATTCGAGATCCTTCAGCGCGACGCGCTTGCGCTGCATCAGCGGATGGCCCGGCGCGGCGACGAACACCATCGGATGCTTCGCGAACTCGACCGCATGCGTGCGCAGTTCTTTCGGTGCGCTGCCCATCACCGCGAGATCGATTTCATGCGTCGCGAGCATGCGGATGATGTCGTCGCGATTGCCGACCTTGAAATACGTCTTCACGTGCGGACGCGTCGCGGTGAATTTCACAAGCAGCGGCGGAATCAGGTACTCGGCCGTCGTGATCGCACCGATCCGCAAGGTGCCGCCGAGATCGCCGGTCAGCGCCGCCACTTCGTCGCCCGCCTCGCTCCACAGATGGAGGATCTCGCGCGCATACCGCGCGACGATTTCGCCGGCGGCGGTCAACTGCACGCCGCGCCCCACCCGCTGCAGCAGCGCCGCGCCCACGGCCTCTTCGAGGAGGCGGACCTGCAGCGAAACCGCCGGCTGCGTCAGGTTCAGCTCCTCGGCGGCACGCGACACGCTGCCCAGCCGCGCGATCATGTCCAGCGCCTTCAGTTGCCGAAACGTCGCAGTCTTTCCTATAAGTGAATACATATGAGTCGCTTATAAACATTAAATTGTTCGCGTAGGTTCGAAACTATATCGTCGGTTCTTGAGCAATGTCATCCGAATCGTCATCAGCGGGAGCCACAACATGGACACCATCACGCCTACCCTTGCCACGGAGCGCGCAGCGCGCGCGCCGCGCATCGTGATCGTCGGCGGCGGCGCCGGCGGCCTGCAGCTCGCCACGCGCCTCGGCGACACGGTCGGACGCCGCGGACAAGCCGACGTCGTGCTCGTCGACCGCTATCCGACGCACTTCTGGAAGCCGCTGCTGCATGAAGCCGCATCGGGCCATCGCGACCCGGCATCCCACACGATCGAATACGCTGCGCAGGCGAAGCGCCACGGCTTCCGCTTCGTGCAGGGCGCGTTGGAGCGGGTCGACCGCGCAGCCCGCACGGCGACGATCGCCGCGGTCCATGATGCGGACGGCACGGAGATCCTGCCGCAGCGCGAACTTGGCTACGACGATCTCGTGCTGGCCGTCGGCAGCGTGACGAACTTCTTCAACGTGCCGGGCGCCGCGCGCCACGCCTTGCCGCTGGAGAACCTGGATCAGGCGGAGGACTTCCGTCGCAAGTTCCTCGCGGCGTGCACGAAGGCGAACCATGCGGCCGAGCAGCAGCCCGCACGACGCGCCGCACCGATCTGCATCAACGTGATCGGCGCGGGCGCGACGGGCGTCGAACTGGCTGCGGCGCTGCGTCACGCGATCCAGCAGCTGACGACGTATCGCTTCAAGGCGCTCGTATCGGCGCGCGACGTGCACATCCGGCTGATCGAAGGCGGCCCGCGGATTCTGCCGGCGCTCGACGCGCGGCTGTCGGCGAAGATGCACGCGCAATTGCGCACGCTGAACGTCGACGTGCTGACGGATACGCGCGTCGCGGAAGTCGGCGCGGAAGCGGTCACGACGGCAACCGGCGAGCGGCTGCCGAGCGACATCACGATCTGGGCGGCCGGCGTCGCGGGCCCCGCGATCCTGCGGGAACTGGGGGACATCGCGCTCAACCGGTCGAACCAGGTGATCGTGACCGATACGTTGCAAACGCCTGACGATCCGCACGTGTATGCGTTCGGCGACTGCGCCGCATGCCCGTCGGCCGACGCGAGCGGATTCCTGCCGCCGCGCGCGCAGGTCGCGCACCAGCAGGCCGTGTATCTGGGCGATGCGCTCGCGCGCCGCCTCGCCGGCAAGCCCGTCGCGCGCTTCACGTTCCGCGATGCGGGCACCGTCGTGTCGCTCGGCCACGCTGGCGCCGTGTATCAAGGCGATCTCGGCATGCGTTCCCGCTCGTTGATCGTCGACGGGCTGGCCGCGATCGGCCTGTACAAGTTCCTGTACCGCAAGCATCTGTTCAGCGTGTACGGGCTCAAGCGCGCGCTGTTCCAGTCGCTGAGCCACTGGCTGCAAAGCCGCAACCAGCCGTCGATCAAGCTGCACTGAGTCGCGGCCGATACGCGGCGCCTTCGTCACGGCATATCGGGCACGTCTCGCCCGATATGCCGTTTTTATGTCCGCGCATGGACGGTGCATTCGTATCGTGCGCGTTTCTGGTGCATCGCATTGAAGCGAGTCGATACGACATACAACGCGCGCGATCCGCGCATCGCGCCGTAACCCGCGCGCACTCGGGCTGGGTGCATGACTCATTAGCCGGAGCGTATGAGTCACATATAAATATTAATTAGTCGTATTTTCGGGATCGACGCTAAGGTGTGTGGCATTCCCGTCCGCGAACGGATCGTCACGTGTCAGGAGAGGAATCACCGTGGTCATTGAAGCCATCGTCACCCGTCTCGATGCCGCATTCGCGCAGATCGAGGCGACACCGGATTCACATGAATCGCGCAATCAGCGCGATGCGATCATCCAGTGGCTCGACAGCGCAGCGGAGCAAGGATATCGGCTCGGCCTCGTCACGACGCTGCCGGCCGCCCGGCTCAGCGACATGTTCGAAGGCCAGTTCGGCCGCGCTAACCTCGACCGCTTCTCGGTCGTCGTGACGGACGCTCATCAGCAGGACTCCATGGCAAGGCAGCATCCGTTCGACGTCGCGCTGCAGGCGCTGGGCGTGCCGCCCGAGCGCGCGGTAGCCGTGGCAAGCAGCGAACCCGAGCGTCGCGAAGCGGAGACGTTCGGCCTTTCGCGATGCGTGCGCATCAGCGATACGGTGCGCTCGATCGCCTCGGCGGACCTGCACTGATCGTCGCGCGTTCGTCCGGGCCGGGTCGCACCGGCCACCTGACGCACGCCCGCGAAGCTGCGCTTCGCGCATGCTTGCTTGCCGCTCAATGCTGAACTGGCGTGCTCGCGCGTGCGAGCGGGTTCGCCTTCGGCTGCGCGGCGACGCGAGCCTTTGTCGTGGCGACCGCCGCATGTTGAACCGTGGGCGCCTTTGCGCTGGCGGTTGCCGGCTGCGATTTTGTCCGGGCCGTCGCGTGGGCACGTGCGACGGCCGGCATGTTCGGCTTCGAGCGAACGCGGTGCAGCGCGGGTTTCACGGCGACCGCATGGCTCGCTGCGACAGGCGCTCGCCTGGTTTGTTCGGCGTATGTCTTGACATCATGGTCGCTCATCCACGATTCGGTGTATGCGGCCGATGCCGGATGCGACAGCATGAAACAGGCAATCGATGCGACGAGAAAAGCACGAATATGCGTGCGACGATTGAATGCGGTAATGACGGATGCTCCTTGCGATCTGGCCTGACGCGCGGTGTCGGCGCGGTCGTGGCCGCACGATAAATGACGGCATTCGCGATCGCAAGCGTTCAAACGGCCAGTCGAACGATTCTTAACGTTTGAAACATCACGTGCGCATTTGGTCTGTTGCCGCGCGATCTCGCAGCAGCCGCACGGCCGATAACGGTCGCGGCCCGCGAATTTCGTGCACGCTTGAAACGGCATCGTTCAAGTGTGGCATCCGCCGGCCGTTAAACCTCGAATGCAGATCCGTTGCGAACCGCGAACTCCGATCCGGCGACGATGTCGAACCAGCATCGTCGGAGAGCGCCATGAAACACGCCGTATCGTTCGCGATCCTGATTCTGTTCGCTGCTGCGAGCTTGCCGGCCGCTGCCGGCACGACCATCGGCGGCACCGCCACGCAGGCACCGCAGCAGTTGAAAAACTGCGTGCCGTCGCGTACGTCGTCCGGCAACACGTCCGACACCCGCGGTGCATCGAAAGCCCCGCCGATTCGCGTATGTGCAGGCGATTCCGACACGCAGCTGAACCTGCCGTGGTTCATCACCGACGTACTCACCGCCGTGGATACGCATCAGTCACCGCGCGACTTGCTCCGCAAAATGCGCGACGACTTCTGAACCGGCGCCGCCCGGCACCCCGCATCTGCCCGACACGCCCGTCAGCAAAAGCCGCTCCGCGCGCTGCTGAACATCGCTGGCGCCGATTCGGCGCCCCGGCGAGCTTGGTCGCTGGAGGTGACGTGCTACGCAAATATTTCCTGTTGAGCATCAATCGACCGCCGACACCATTTGTTGAATATTGTTATTTCGTAATCGAGCATCACGGCATATACTTGCCGCGCACCCTCCTCGTGCCAAGAGACGGTGTCTTGGATCCCGACCGTACAACGATGCGGTCGGGGTTTTTTTCGATGTGCGACGCCAATATACATGCATAATCGATGTATGTTAGGGAGAAACGCATCGACCTCGACGATTCCGCCGCGATGCCGCGTCATACGATGCGCGAGCGTGGAGTCGTCCCGCGCGCCAATTGCGGCGCGCATTACCGTGCCCCGGCCAGGTACGGCGAATGCTTCGCGTCCATCCATCGACCGGTTCGACCTGCATTCCCATGCGTACAACAACAAATACGACCCGAGGAACCTCCACGCCGACGCCGGGCTCGAAGCCGGCATTCGAGCGCAGCGGCGTGTGGCCGCATATCGTCTTGCTCGTTACCGTGGTCGCCTGCATGCTGGTGCTCGTGCTGGCGCTCATCGTGGCCGAGCGTCTGGCGCGCCAATCGGTTGCACGGCACGAACGGGTTGTAGCAAACGACATCGTCGTCTCCGTCAATCACATCCTCGACGGGATTCGCTCGCGGCATCCGGACGAATTGAATGCGCTGGTCGGCCGACCGTGCACGGCGATCTTCCGCACGCTGGCCGAAATCGGCACGCACCTGCGGTATCTACGCGCGGTCGCGCTCGCCAACGACGGCCGCGTCACGTGTTCGTCGGCGCTCGGGCCGATCGACGTGCCGCTCGACGCATACCTGCACGCTCCGGAGCCGGGAATGACGGCCGTCGCGCTGATTCCGCAAACGCCGTTTCAGCGTCAAACGCCGGTGCTCGCGGCATTTCGCGCGACTGCCCCCCGCTCGGGCGTGCTCTACCTGGTCGAAGGCGACTATGTCGCGGACATGCTCGCGCACGGCACGCGCTTCGGTGCGGAAACGGCCACGCTGACGGTCGACGGCGCGGGCGGCATCGATCAGCATGGCGGGTTCGTGCCGCCGTTCGGCGCTGCGCCGAACGGCGGCAGCGCGATCGCTTCGCGTACGTGGCCGTTTACGGTGTCCGTTACGTCGTCGCAGTCGTACGTATCGCAAGTGACCCGGCACTATCGGCTGACCTGCATCACGATCGCACTGCTGCTGAACGGGCTTGTCGCCGTGACCTACCTGCTCGCGATGGCGCCGCGCCGGCTGCTGCTGAAGGCCGTACGCAATGCACTGAACCGCAACGAATTCCATGTCGTGTATCAGCCGATCGTCGACGTGCGCACGCGACGCACCGTCGGCGTCGAGGCGCTGCTGCGCTGGCAGCACCCGAAATGGGGATCCATCAGCCCGGCCGTGTTCGTCCCGCAGGTCGAATCGAGCGCGATTCTGCCGAAGATCACCGAATTCGTGCTGCGCACGGCCGTCGCGGAGTTGACCGACATCGCACCGCCGATGCCGCTGCGCATCGCGATCAATATCGCGCCGAAGGATCTGGAACGGCCGCGCTTCGCATCGATCGTCGAAGACGCGATTCGCCGGCTTCCGCCAGGCTTCACGCTGGTGCTCGAAGTGACCGAGCGCATCATGCTCGAAAAGAATGCGCGCACCACGGCGCTCTTTGCCGCACTGCGCGCGGCCGGCGCGAAATTCGCGATCGACGACTTCGGCACGCATCACAGCAATCTCGACATGCTGTCGCGCTTTCCGTTCGACTACGTGAAAATCGATCGCCAGTTCATCTCACAGCTGACGACGGGCAACGCGCGGCTCATCGAAGGGATCGCCGCGCTCGCGCACCACTACGGCCTCAAGATCATTGCCGAAGGCGTCGAAACGGAAGAGCAGCACCGCGCGCTGCATGCGGTCGGCATCCAGTATGCGCAGGGCTATCTGTATCAGCGGCCGCAACGCGCGGAACACCTGAAGCGGGACGGCATCGCGATGCCGGTCTGAGCGACGCCCGGCGCGCCGCGCATCGCGGCAGCGGGATCGATTCGGCGATGTCGCGTCGGCAACGTCACGCGAATGCTCGAACATTGACGCCCACCGTCAGCGCCGCGCGCAAAGGCCGCGCATTGCCGCGCCGAACGGTTCCATCAACGTCCGTCACGCATGCCGGCCTGTGCCATTCGCATAAACCTTGCCGCCGCGTGTCCGCGTCGCGGCACGCCGCAATGAGGGCGCGTCCGCTTTGCTTCGCCGCTTCCGCGGCGCTCTTCTTTTCCGATCCCGATCGACGCACGACCGAGCATGAACCCCTGGCGCTGTCATGGAATTCGCAGCGCAATAGCTACGTAGAACGAGTTCTCCGATGACGCCAGACCAGCCGCTCCCCCCCGTTTCGAATCATCAGCCGGCCGCGCACGACCAGCCGCTGCTCGACCGTTTCGCCGAATTCCGCTTCCAGACGGTCGTCGCCTCGATCACCGACTACGCGGTATTCATGCTCGACCCGCACGGCAACGTCGCGACGTGGAATACCGGTGCGGAACGCATCAAGGGATACCGCGGGGACGAGATCATCGGCACCCATTTTTCGCGCTTCTATCCGGCAGATGCGGTCGCCGCCGGCGTACCCGCGCATGCGCTCGAGGCAGCAGCGGCATACGGCCACTTCCAGGACGAAAACTGGCGCTTGCGCAAGGACGGGTCGCGCTTCTGGGCCAGCGTGACCATCACCGCCGTGCGCGACGAGTCGAACGAGCTGCGCGGTTTCATCAAGATCACGCGGGACATGACGGAGCGCAAGCGCGTCGAGGAACTCGAGACGGCCACGCGACGGCTGGACGTCTTCATCGCGACGCTCGCGCACGAATTGCGCAACCAGCTCGCGCCGCTGCGGCATACGATCGGGATCCTGCACAGCCTGCCGCCGTCCGAACTGGGTCCCACGCTCACGCAATGCAAGGACATCGCCGATCGCCAGATCGGCCAACTGGTGCGGCTCGTCGACGATCTGCTCGACATTGGCCGCATCAAGTCCGACAAGGTCGAACTGAAGAAGGCGCCGCTGAACGTACGCGATATCGTCTATCGCAGCGTGCAGGGCATTCAGCCGAAAGTCGATGCGCGCGGCCAGCAGATTTTCGTGCGGCTGCCGCCGGCGCCCGTGATCGTGAACGGCGACGACGCGCGCCTCGTGCAGGTGCTATACAACCTGCTCGACAACGCGTCGAAGTATTCCGCGAACGGCGAGCGCATCGAAATCCACGTGCGCACCGAGGCAGATGCGGCGGCGATCGATGTGGTCGATCGCGGGATCGGCATCGTGCCCGGCGCGCAGGAGTCGATCTTCGACCTGTTCGAACAACAGAGCGGCGCGGGACGCTACGCGGCCGGCGGGCTCGGCGTGGGCCTCGCGATTTGCCGGAAATTCGTCGAACTGCACGAAGGCAGCATCACGGCGCACAGCGCAGGCATCGGCAAGGGATCGTCGTTTACCGTTCGGCTGCCGATCGCGCGGCAGCACGAAGGTGTGGACTCGAGACCGGCTCCGCCGATTGCTTCGGCAGCGCACCCGTTGCGAATCCTGATCGTCGACGACAATCACGAAGCGGCCGATACGCTCGGCATCCTGCTGCAGATCAAAGGGCACACGACCCGCGTCGCATACCACGCGCGCGAGGCGTTGCCGCTGGCGCGCGAGTTCGCGCCGCACCTGATGCTGATCGATTTGAGCATGCCCGACGTTACCGGGTTCGAGCTGCTGCACGAGTTGAAGGCGACCGGCGCCGCGCCTGATGCGATGTATGTCGCGCTGTCCGGCCACGTGCGTTCGTCGGATCGCAAGGATACCGAAGACGCCGGCTTCCACGATCATTTCGCGAAGCCGATTCCGATCGATTCGCTCGACGGCTTGCTTGCGCGGGTCGAGGACGATGCGCGGCGCCGCGGCACGCTTTGACGATGCGCGCGCCCATTGCGATCCTGCTGCGCGCCGCGCATTGGCATCTGCATACCGGCAGTATCGTCACGGGCGGGAACGTACCGGCGCGCATCCCGCACGACGCGCGCCGCGGTGATCGAATTCCCGGATGGACAAGACACAACGGCGACGCTGTCGCCGCTCGAAGGCAACGCACACGAACTTGCTGCCGACGGATACGTCACCTCCGTGCGCCATCCGGTCACCGTGCGCCGCCGACGCGTTCGTGCGGTCGACCATTCCCGCACCGCGGCGCGGGGCGCGGCGACTTCCTGCCGCCTGATGCCATCGACGCCGCGTTCGGCGGGATCGGGGCGCAGGCGCTAAAATCCGCGGCCTGGGCATCCACGACGAGCAAGCGTTTTGACGGAGTTCGAGCAGGGTTTCATTCTCACCCGCCACTGGCGGGACACCGCATCCGGCATCGAGATCGAGTTCTGGCTGGCAACCGAACACGGCCCGCGCCGCGTACGGCTGCGCCCGCAGGAAGCCGTCGCGTTCGTGCCGGCCGACCAGCAGGCGCTCGCCGAACACGCGCTGGCCGGCGAACGCGATGCCGAGTTGCGCCCGCTCGCGCTACGCGACTTCCGGCAGCGCCCCGTCGTCGGACTCTACTGCCGCCGCTATCGCCATCTGTCCGGGCTGCAGAAACGCCTGTCGGCAGCCGGCATCGACGTCTATGAAGCCGACATCCAGCCGCCCGACCGCTACACGATGGAGCGCTTCATCACCGCACCCGTGCTGTTTCGCGGCACGGCGAGCCGCGACGGCACGCTCGTCGACGGCGAACTGAAACCCGCGACCGGCTATCGTCCGACGCTGCGCTGCGTGTCGCTCGACATCGAGACGAGCGTGCACGGCGAGCTCTATTCGATCGCGCTCGAAGGCTGCGGGCAGCGGCAGGTCTACATGCTCGGGCCGCCGAACGGCGACGCGCGGCGCGGGATCGACTTCCGCCTCGACTACTGCGACAGCCGCGCCGAGATCCTCACGCGGCTCAACGACTGGTTCGCGGAACACGATCCCGATGCGGTGATCGGCTGGAACCTCGTACAGTTCGATCTGCGCATCCTGCATGCGCACGCAGAGCAATATGGCGTGCCGCTGAAGCTCGGGCGCGACGGCAGCGTGCTCGAGTGCCGCGCGCACGGCCAGCAGCCCGACCACTTCTTCGCGGGCGCGGCCGGCCGCCTGATCCTCGACGGCATCGACATGCTGAAATCGGCGACGTGGACGTTCCCGTCGTTCAGCCTCGAATACGTGTCGCAGTCGCTGCTCGGCGAAGGCAAGTCGATCGACAATCCGTATCAGCGGATGGACGAGATCCAGCGGCGCTTCGATCACGACAAGCCCGCGCTCGCACACTACAACCTGAAGGACTGCGAACTCGTCACGCGCATCTTCGACAAGGCCGACCTGCTGTCGTTCGCGCTTGAACGCGCGACCGTCACCGGCCTGGCGGCCGATCGGACCGGCGGCTCGGTCGCCGCGTTCACGCACTTGTACCTGCCGCGCATGCATCGGCTCGGGTATGTCGCGCCGAACCTCGGCGACGTCGTCGGACAGAACAGCCCCGGCGGCTTCGTGATGGATTCGCGGCCCGGCCTGTACGACTCGGTGCTCGTGTTCGATTACAAGAGCCTCTATCCGTCGATCATCCGCACGTTCCTGATCGATCCTGCCGGGCTCATCGAAGGGCTCGCGCATCCGGGCGACGATGCGTCCGTGCCCGGCTTTCTTGGCGCGCGCTTCTCGCGCACCGCGCATTGCCTGCCCGACATCGTGCGGCGCGTGTCGGAAGGCCGCGACGAAGCGAAACGGCAACGCAACGCGCCGCTGTCGCAGGCACTCAAGATCATCATGAACTCGTTCTACGGCGTGCTCGGCTCGACCGGCTGCCGGTTCTTCGATCCGCGCCTTGCGTCGTCGATCACGATGCGCGGCCACGAGATCATGCACCGGACGCGCGAGCTGATCGA
Organism: Burkholderia sp. AU19243; assembly: GCF_018148075.1. Taxonomy (NCBI): domain Bacteria; kingdom Pseudomonadati; phylum Pseudomonadota; class Betaproteobacteria; order Burkholderiales; family Burkholderiaceae; genus Burkholderia; species Burkholderia sp. AU19243. Next base: position 97,408 of record NZ_JAGSTV010000013.1, on the reverse strand, counting down.
GGCGCAGGGTTACGAAGTGATCTACGGCGACACCGATTCGACGTTCGTGTGGCTCGGCCGCGAGCACGACGACGACGCAGCGGCCGCGAAGGGGCGCGCACTCGTCGAACACGTGAATCACTGGTGGCGCACGCATCTGCGCGATCGCTTCGGGCTCGAAAGCGCGCTCGAACTTCAATACGAGCGCCATTACCGCCGCTTCCTGATGCCGACCGTGCGCGGAGCGGAGGAAGGCAGCAAGAAGCGTTACGCCGGCCTCGCTCGCGCGGCGAACGGCGGCGACGATCTCGTATTCAAGGGGCTCGAAACGGTGCGCACCGACTGGACGCCGCTCGCGCAGGAATTTCAGCGCGAGCTGTACCGGCGCGTGTTCAAGCGCGAGCCGTACCAGGATTTCATTCGCGACTACGTGCGGCGCACGCTCGCCGGCGAATACGATGCGCAACTGATCTACCGCAAGCGGCTGCGGCGGCCATTGAGCGAATACCAACGCAACGTGCCGCCACACGTGCGCGCCGCGCGAATCGCGGACGAGTTCAACCACGCGCACGGCCGGCCGCTGCAATATCAGCGCGGCGGCTGGATCAGCTACGTGATCACGACGGCCGGCCCGGAGCCGCTCGAAACGATGCGCTCGCCGATCGACTACGCGTTCTACGTGAGTCGCCAGTTGCAGCCGGTTGCCGACGCGATCCTGCCGTTCCTGCGCGACGACTTCGAACGCGTGATTTCAGGGCAAGGGCAGTTGTTCTGACGCCAACGGCCGGCCCGCGCCCGGCTTGCGGCGCGCCGCTTGAAGCCGGGACGTAAACGGCCACCGTGCCGGCAGCACGCCCGTCCAGCTAAAATACCGCGCTGCCGCGCCTCCCGCCGCGGCCGGAGGACACTCACATGACCGCACGTCGCGGTGCCGCGGTCACGATCGCGCCCGGTCACGAGACAGCCAGCCTGTCCCAGGCCCAGAAAACGTTCAACACGCTCGTCAAGCACATCGAAAAGCGGCGCGAGCGGCTCGGCGCGTGGGAAGCGGTAACGCCGGCGTTCCAGAAGAAGTTCGTCGACACGCTGCTGCCGCTCGAACGGGAATCGACGGCGCTGCGGATCAAACTGATCCAGCTGCTTGACGACGCGTTCCTGCGGAAAGGCTTGAGCAAGGCCGAGCAACGCACGCTGTCGGACCTGATCGCCGACATGGCCGGCGACTTGCTGAACGTCAGCGACGACCCGGCGCTAAAGGCCGTCTACGACCGGCATCGCGCGGTCGAGCACGGCGGCAACGCGGCAATCGATGCCGAACCGGCAAAGCCGGCGCCTGACGCGGATCCGAAACCGGCCGCGGATCTGGACTCGCTGTCTCCCGACGAACTCGCCGCGCGGATGCAAGCGGAACTCGACGCGCAGTTCGAACGCGACATGGCCGCTCACGCGGCCCGCGAAGCGCAGCGCGCGCAACGCAAGAAAGCGCCGAAGCAATCGGCGGCACAGGCCCGGATCGAAGCCGAGCGGGCCGAATCGAACAAATCGATCCGCGCGATCTATCGCAAGCTCGCGAGCGCGCTGCATCCCGATCGCGAATCCGATCCGAACGAACAGGCTCGCAAGACCGCGCTGATGCAGCGCGTCAATCACGCTTACGACAACGGCAAACTGCTGCAGCTGCTGGAATTGCAACTGGAGATCGAACAGATCGACCGGCGTGCGATCGACGGCCTCAGCGAAGCCCGACTGATGCGCTACAACGGGATCCTCGACGAACAGCTGCGCGAACTGGATCAGGAGCTTCAGCACGTCGAGAACGATTTCCGGCGCACCTACGGCATCGCTTCATCCACCAAGGTCGCACCCGACACCGTGATGCGGATGCTCGCGCGCGACATCGCCGGCATGCAGCGCAGCAACCAGGATCTGGCCGTCGCGCTGCGAGAATTCGAGGATCCGGACAACGTCCGCCAATGGGTGAAGGACATGAAGCGGCGGCCTGCATCGTCACGCTTCGACGACGACGCGTATTGACTGGCCGCGCATGCGTCACCGCACGTCGCCGATGCCGCCCATCAGCATCATCAACTGCTCGCGCAGCCATTGGCTGCCCTGATCCTGATCGGCGCTGCGATGCCAGTAGCAGAAATATTCGAGCGCCGGCATCTCGAACGGCAGTTCGAGAATCCGCGCCGGATAGCGCTGCAGCAGCCGGAGCGGCGCGGTCAGCGCAAGATCGCTGCGCATCGCGATCAGCGGCGCGACCATGTAATGCTGCACGCGCATCTGGATCGTGCGGCGCAGCCCGAGCCGCGTCAGCTCCGCATCGACATGCCCGCTGCCCTTGCGGCGGCTCGACACGTGGATGTGCCCCATCGACAGATAGTCGTCCATGGTCAGCGTGTCGCCGTCGAACGGATGGTCGTCGCGGATCATGCACGCGTAGCGGTCGCGCACGAGCAGCGCCTGGTGCAGGTGCGGATCGCCGATCAGCGGCGCGTCGATCGCGATGTCGACGGAGCCGTTCGCGAGCGCGGTGGCCACTTCGCGGCGGTCCATCGTGTAGCTGCGCACGTGCATGCCGGGTGCGTGCGCGAGCAACAGCTCGCCGAGTGCCGGCAGAAGCAGCGCTTCGGTCAGGTCGCTCATGCTCAAGCGGAACACGCGCTCGGACGACGCCGGATCGAACACGTCGCCTTCGTGCGCGCTCGAATCGAGCAGTTGCAGCGCTTCGCGCACGCGGCCGACAATGTTCTCGGCCAGCGGCGTCGGCATCATCCCGCCCGGTGTGCTGACGAACAGCGGATCGTTCAGTGTCTTGCGCAGCCGCGCCAGCGCGTTGCTGACGGCCGGCTGCGTGAGGTTCAGCACCTCCGCCGCGCGCGTCAGGTTGCGCTTGTTGTAGATCGCGTCGAACACGACGAACAGGTTCAGATCGATCTTGGATAGCCGCATCGCCGGATCTCCTGGAGCCCACGCCGCGCCGCTCAACCGCGCGGCGGCCGCGTCAGGTACGGTTCCGTCGAGCCGCGCACCGCGTCCTTGATCTCCATCCGTGCAATCGCCTGCAGGTGCACTTCGTCCGGACCGTCCGCGAAGCGCAGCGCGCGGCCCCAGGTCCACAGATCGGCGAGCGGCGTGTCGGGGCTCAGACCCATCGCGCCGAACACCTGCATCGCGCGGTCGCACACGTCGGTGTACACGGTCGGCACGAGCGCCTTGATCATCGAAATTTCCTTGCGCGCCGCCTTCGCACCGACCTTGTCGATCATCCATGCGGCCTTCAGCACGAGCAGCCGCGCCTGGTCGATCTCGATGCGCGAGCGGGCGATCCATTCGCCGATCGTGCCGTGCCGGTTCAGCGGCTTGCCGAACGCCTCGCGCGACTGCGCGCGGTCGATCATCAGTTCAAGCGCGAGTTCCGCCGCGCCGATCGAGCGCATGCAATGATGGATGCGGCCCGGGCCGAGGCGCGCCTGCGCGAGCGCGAAACCGCTGCCTTCTTCGCCGAGCAGGTTGCGCGCCGGCACGCGCACGTTGTCGAACGTGATTTCGCAGTGACCTTCCGGTGCATGGTGATTGACAACCGTGATGTTGCGCACGACGGTAACGCCCGGTGTGTCGCGCGGCACGAGGATCATGCTCTGCTGCCGGTGCGATTCCGCTTGCGGATCGGTCTTGCCCATCACGATGAAGATCTTGCAGTTCGGGTGCGCGGCGTTCGTAATGAACCACTTGCGGCCGTTGATCACGTAGTCGTCGCCGTCGCGCTCGATGCGCGTCGTGATGTTGGTCGCGTCCGACGATGCGACGTCGGGCTCCGTCATCGCGAACGCCGAACGAATCTCGCCGCGCAACAGCGGCAGCAGCCACTGTTCGCGCTGCTCGGGCGTCGCGAACATGTGCAGCAACTCCATGTTGCCGGTGTCCGGCGCGTTACAGTTGAACACCTCCGACGCCCAGCTCACGCGGCCCATGATCTCTGCGAGCGGCGCATATTCGAGATTGGTCAGCCCCGTGCCCGGCTCGTCGTCTTTCAGGTGCGGCAGGAACAGATTCCACAGTCCCTCGCCCTTTGCGCGTTCCTTCAGCGCTTCCATGAACGACACGGGATACTGCCCCGCATGCACTTCGTCGTTCCACTGCCGGATGCGCGGCACGACGTGCGCGTCCATGAATGCACGCACGCGTTCGCGCAGTTCTTCTACTTTGGGGGTGTAGCCAAAGTCCATGATCGACTCCTCGAGATTCCGTGTTTCCGTTCGTTCAGATCGTCAGGCCGCCGTCGACGACGATGCATTCGCCGGTCGTGTAGCTCGCCGCATCCGACACGAGATACAGCACGGTGCCGGCCATCTCGCGCGGCTCCGCGTGGCGGCGCAGCGGAATCCTGGTCATCCAGGTTTCGTAGATGTCCTTGTCGGCGAACAGCGCGCCCGCGAATTTGGTCTTCGTGAGGCCCGGCAGCAGCGCGTTCACGCGGATGCCCAGCGGCCCGCATTCCTTCGCGAACGCCTTCGTCATGTTGACGACCGCGGCCTTCGTGATCGAGTAGATGCCCTGCCGGTCGCCCGGCTGCAACGCATTCACCGACGCAGTGTTGACGATCGCGCCGCCGCCCTGCGCCTTCATCAGCTTGCCGGCTTCGACCGACATGAAGAAGTAGCCGCGAATGTTCACGTCGACGGTCTTCTCGTACGCGGCGAGATCGGTGTCGAGGATGTGCCCGAAATACGGGTTCGCGGCCGCGTTGTTCACGAGGATGTCGAGCCGGCCGTGCCTGGCGCGGATCGCCTCGAACGTCGCGGCGATGTCCTCCAGACGCCCGACGTGGCACGCGAGCGCCTCCGCGCGGCCGCCCGTCGCGACGATCGCATCTGCGACCGCCTGGCAGTCGTCGAGCTTGCGGCTCGACACGATCACGTGCGCGCCCTGCTGCGCGAGCAGCTTCGCTATCTCCTCGCCGATGCCGCGGCTCGCGCCCGTCACCAGCGCGATCTTGCCCGTCAGGTCGAACAGGTTCGTTGCCATGTTGCTGTGCTCCTCCATTGATGTGTTGTCGTGTCGCGGCCGCGCGACGCTGGCGACGCTGCCGATGTCCGCGCGTTCAGCGATGCGGGTCGATCACGCCGACGGCCATCTCGGCCAGCCGGCCGGCCATTGCGCCGACGCGCAGCGCTTGCTCGCTCGATGCGTTGCCTTGCAGCGCACGCGCCTTCACGCCTTGCGCGATCGCGGCGAGCCGGAAGAAGCTGAACGCGAGATAGAAATGCCAGTCGCGAATCGGCTCGATCCCGCGCAGTTCGCAATAGCGGGCGACGATCGCCGCTTCATCCGGAATCCCGAGTTCCGCGCGATTCTGGCCCGCGAGACCGCGCACCTGCCCGCCCGACGGCAGCCGCAGGCACATGCAAAAATATGCGAGATCGGCGAGCGGGTTGCCGAGCGTCGACAGTTCCCAGTCGAGCACGGCCTGCACGCGATAGTCGTCGCGCGCGAACATCAGGTTGTCGATCCTGAAGTCGCCGTGCACGAGCGCGGGGCGGCCCGTGTCGTCCGGGCAGGCTTTCGGCAACCAGTCGATCAGCGCCTCCATCGCATCGAGGCGTTCCGTCTCCGCCGCGCGATACTGCTTCGTCCACACGCCGATCTGGCGCTCGAAGTAGTTGCCCGGGCGGCCGTAGTCGGCAAGACCGACCGCGTCGACGTCCACGTCGTGCAGCGCGGCCATCGTGCGGAGCAGCGCGTCGTAGCAAAGCGCGCGATCGGCCTTCGGCAACTCCGGCAGCGCCGGGTCCCAAAAGATCCGGCCGTCCTCGAAGCTCATCACGTAGAACAGGCTGCCGATCACGTCGCGGTCTTCGCACAGGTGATACGGACGCGCGACCGGCACCGCGGTGCCCGACAGCGCGCTCAGCACGCGGAATTCGCGATCGACAGCATGCGCGGACTTCAGCAGCTCGCCGGGCGGCTGGCGGCGCAGCACATAGCGGCCGCTCTTCGCGTGCAGCAGAAACGTCGGGTTCGACTGGCCGCCGGCAAATTTCTCCATGTCGAGCGGGCCTTCGAAACCCGGCACGTGCGCTTCCAGATAGCGCGTGAGGCGGGCTGCGTCGAGGGGTTGGGAAGCGTTTGTCATCGTCGCGATCGTTCGTAGGATCAGCCGTACGTGCGCCATGCATGTCGTTCGGGATCCTCGAGATGCGGGATGCCGTTGAACGACGCCAGGTGGAACGCGTCGGCGTTGAAGAAAAACTGCGAAAGACTGCTGTTGCGGATCTGCAGGTTCAGCGCGATCGCGCTCGACGGCGGTGCGGCAAGCACTTGCTGCACGGTCACCGCGATCGGGCCGCCCGAACTCACCGCGAGCACGCGCTGGCTGCCGCCGGTGCGGATCGCGGCGCGCGCGTCCGCCACGCGCCGCTGGAAGTTCGCCCAGGTTTCGGGCGCGGCGTTGCCAAGCTTGTCGTCGGCCCACAAGTGCAGCACCTGCCGCAGCGCGCGAAAATGCTCCTTCATCGAGCCGCCCGCGAGCCGCGCAATCTCCGGATAATCGCTCGCCGCGGCGGCGAACAACCCGTGGAAGTCGTATTCGTTCAGGCCCGGATGGCGATCGACGTGCACGCCTTTGCTGCCCATTCCGCGCAGGATCGCGGCAATCGTCTGCGCATGCCGGTTCATCGTCCCGCAAATCACGCGGTCGAACGTCAGCCCCTGCCGCGCGAAGTATTCGCCGAGCCACGCGCCCTGCTGCTCGCCGGCGGCGGACAACCGGTCGTAATCGTCCGTGCCGAACGACGCCTGCCCATGCCGTACCAGAAAGAGTTCAGCCATTTGCCTGCCTGCCGCGTGAGGAAACCGAAGACCCAGCATAGCGACCCGGTCCGCATTTTTGAAATTTATTTTCTGAATCGTTCAGTATTCATCCTGTGAATTGGCAAGTTGGAGCGTATTCAGACAATGCGCTTGCAGTTCCTTTCGGCATCTCCGCGTCGCGGCACGCGAATTGCGACATTCGCCCCCGTCATGTCACCACGTTCAGGAGGGATGCGATGCTCGGTACGATTCTTATCATCGTTCTGATTCTGCTGCTCATTGGAGCGTTTCCGGCGTGGCCGCACAGCCGCGAGTGGGGCTACTGGCCGTCGGGCGGCCTCGGGCTGGTCGTCGTCATCGTCGTGATACTGGTGCTGATGGGGCGGATCTGACGGCTTCCACCACCGGCAGGCGGTGAGAGACGAGCAGCTCGCGCCGTGTCGCCCGCGCTTCCCTGCCGAACCTTGCGTCGTGGCTTCTTTACACGACAGGGTCGGCAAGGATACGCAGCTTACCGCACGCCCCTGCCCGTCACTGACCGCCTTCCAGCCGCAGTTGGAGCCGGCTCTTCACCGAGGTCACGCCCGCCACTTGGCGGGCCGCCTCGACCGCAGCGCGGTCCTGCGCTTCATCGGTGATCAGCCCGGCCAGCGTCACGTCGCCCGTTCTCGCCCGCGCGAACACCGTGATCTCGGCGTTGCCGAGCCCAGGCGCCTTCATCACGGCCTGACGTACCTTCTTTGCGAACGCGCGATCGGCAGCCCGCTCGGCCTTCTTTGCTGCGCGCGGCGACGCGTTCGGCGTCGACGCGGACGCAACGGCGGCGGCGGTATCGGACTGTGCATGACCGAGCATCGGCGACAGCGCCACAAAACCTGCAACGACGATGGCAAAACGGTGCGTCATCTGATTTCTCCTCAACGGTAACAAACGGAAAATGGCAGATCGCCAGCGTTCAGGCGGCGGCGCCTGTCAACGCGTGCACGCGGCCGCGATCCCGGCCGCGCGGCACCGCGAGCGCAGTCAGCGCGCGTTCGTCGGCGTGCAGCGCGAGCGCGAGCGTCGCGCGCACGTGATCGACAAATGTGCGGACCTTCGCATCGACGAAGCGGCGCGATGCATACATCACGTACACGTCGAGCATCGTCAGCCGATAGTCGGGCAGCACGCGCACGAGCCGGCCGCTGCGCAGATCGTCGATGACCGAATAGATCGCGAGCGACCCGATGCCGAGTCCGGCATGCAGCGCAATCGACAGCGACTCCGGCGCATTCGCCTGGAACGGCGCATCCGGCACCGTATGTGCGATCGTATCGCCCGCCGTGCCGTGCAGCCGCCATTCGCCGTGTGCCTCGGCGGGCGTGTCGAGACGCAGGCAGGTATGGTTCGCGAGATCGGCCGGTGTCGCCGGAGCGCCGTGGCGCTCCAGATAGGCACGCGACGCGACCAGCACACTGTGCGACGTCCCGCACGAATGCGCGATATAGCCGGAGTCGGGCAGGCTCGACGCGGTAACGATCGACACGTCGTAGCCCTCCTCGACGAGATTCGGCATGCGTTGCGAATAAGTCATCTCGATCGCGACTTCTGGAAAATTCCTCTGATACGCGATGGCTGCCGCGGTCACATGGCTCTGCCCGAGGCCGGGCATCGTATGCACGCGCAGGCGCCCGTATGGACGCACCAGCGCGTTGCGCGCCTCGTCGTTGGCGCGATCGACGTCGCCGAGGATGGACAGCAGACGTTCGAAGTAGCGGCGCCCGCTGTCGGTCAGCGCGATCTTCCGGGTAGTCCGGTGTAACAGGCGGATCCGAGCGTACGCCTCCAGGCTCGCGATGGCCCTCGACACCTGCGCGGTGGCGACGTCGGTCTGCTTCGCCACGGCCGTGAAGCTGCCGGCCTGCACGACGCGCACGAACGTCCGCATGTTCTCGAGCATGTCCATTTCGACCCATCGTCCTTACGGCGCCCACGCGGCGCGCTGCCGCCGGAGCGGCGACGCATTCAGTGGTACCGATTGTCGGGCAATCCGTGCCGCATCTTCAGCCCCCCGAGCGGGGGGCTGAAGTGTGTGCACGTCACGTGGAATGCTTGACGTTTGCATCGACGGCGGCCTGCAGCGATGGCTCCGCCGCGGGCGTCACCAGAACGATCTTGCCGATATGACGACCGGAATCCATCAGTTCGTGCGCGGCACGCGCATCGCGCAGCTCGAACAGCCGGAACACCTGCGGCTTGACGACACCTTGCCGGATCAGCGGCCACACGGCGTGCTCCAGCTCGCGGATGATCTGCGCCTTCTCGTCGTAAGTGCGCGAGCGCAGCGTCGAGCCGATGTGCGTCAGCCGCTTCGTCAGCATCGGGAACAGGTCCAGTTCCTTCGCCGGGCCGTTGATCACGCCGATCTGCACGATGCGGCCGTTCAGCGCGGCCGCCGCGAAATTGCGCGCAACGTAGTCGCCGGCGATGATGTCGACGATCACGTCGACGCCGCGGCCGTCGGTAAAGCGCGCGACCGCATCGACGAAATCCTCGCTGCGGTAGTCGATCGCATGATCGGCGCCGAGACGCAAGCTCGCGTCGCGCTGCGCGTCCGCGCCCACGGTCGTGATGATCTTCGACGCGCCGAACGCCTTCGCCAACATCGTCGCCGTCGTGCCGATGCCGGACGCGCCGCCGTGAATCAGCACGCTTTCGCCGGCCTTGAACCCGCCGCGCTGAAACAGGTTCAGCCACACCGTCATGAACGTCTCCGGCATTGCCGCCGCCTCCGTCATGCCCAGCCCCTCCGGAATCGCAAGCGTATTGCTTTCGTTCGCGACGGCGTATTCCGCGTAGCCGCCCCCGGGAATCAGCGCGCACACGCGATCGCCGGCCGTGAAGCGCGTGACGTCGCGCCCGACCGCAACTACTTCGCCCGCGACCTCGAGGCCGGGAATGTCGGAGGCGCCGGGCGGCGGATCGTACAGCCCCTTGCGCTGGAACACGTCCGGGCCGTTGACGCCAGCCGCGTGAATGCGGATCAGCACTTCGCCGGCACCGGGCGACGGCACCGCACGGGTAGCCGGCACGAGCACTTCGGGGCCGCCGGGACGCACGATCTCGATCGCAGTCATGTCGGTGGGCAGCGGTTTCACGTCATCAATCACGATATGATCCTCAATGTTCGTCGATGCGCGCTCAGTTCACGGGCCTTCCCGGAATCGCGGCATCGCAAGGTGTGTGAACGGAGTCTAGGGGCGATGCTGCGCGCGCACACGCAGCGAATTGCCGGTCGGGGAATGCAAAAATGCATCAGTCGGGACATACGATGAACTGGGACGATGCGCGCGTCTTTCTCGCGATTCATCGCGAGCGCACCCTGCGCCGCGCTGCGCAGACGCTCGGCATCGATCAGGCAACCGTCGGGCGACGGCTCGCGACGCTCGAGCACATGCTCGGCGCGACGCTGTTCCTGCGCTCATCGAAAGGCTATCTGACGACGCCAGTGGGCGAACTCGCGTTACGCGCCGCCGAAGCGATGGAGCAGCATGCGCACGAGCTGGTGCGATTGACACACGGCGTCGACCGCAGGCTCGCAGGCGAAGTGAAGATCACGACCACCGACGCACTCGCGCTCGAATTCGTGATGCCGTCGATTGCACGACTGCACGCGAAGCATCCGGACGTATCGGTCGCGTTGAACACGTCGACGCAGATCCTCAACCTCGCAACGCGTGAAGCCGATATCGCGATACGCACGGTGCGGCCCGCAAATCCCGATCTCGTCGCCCGCCGGCTCGCACGCTGGGACATGGGTCTGTTCGCGTCGCACGACTACCTGCACCGGCATGGCGAACCCGAGCGCGGCAACGCGTTCGCGGGGCACGACCTCGTCGTCTACCAGCCGTACATCGACGCGAGCCGAACCCCGACGATCGCAGGCGAGCCGATCCGCGGCGGCCGGATCGTCGCGCGCACGACCTCCAACCTGATGATGCGTGCCGCACTGCGCTCGGGCCTCGGGATCGGCGAGATTCCGGTTCACATGGGCGCGCGCGACGGGCTCGCGCGCGTGTGGCCGGAGCGCGTTCGCGCGGCGCCGTACGAAGTGTGGCTCGTCACCCATCGCGACCTGCGCCACACCGCGCGGATTCGCGCGACGATCGACGAAATCTCGGCGTCGTTCGCCTAGCATCGCTGACGCCGGCCGCGCACGGACGGTGGCCGCTCATTCATCGTCGGGCCGCACGCGCGACGCATCGAGCGCTAGCCCGCTGCGTACAGCCTGGATGCGCGACGTGACGTTGAGCTTTTCGAAGATGTTCTTCAGATGCCACTTGATCGTCTCGGGCGCGACGCGCAGCGCTCGCGCGATTTCCTTGTTCGACAGCCCGCGCGCCACGTAGTCGAGGATCTCGGCCTCGCGCACGCTGAGGTTGCCGGCCGCGCCCGGGCGGCCCGCCGGTGTCGCGCTCGCGGCGCGCTGCGCGTCGAACGCGCGCAACAGTTCGCGCGGATACCATGCGCCGAGCGCAGGAAAGCGGTCGATCTGCTTCTGCACCCGCGCGAGCATCCGCTCTACCGCCGCGCCCTCGTCGACGAAGGTGCGCACGAGCCCGTTGCCCTGGCCGTATTCCAGTGCGCGGGCGAGCGTCGCGAGCGCCGCTTCCTCGTCGCCTGCCAGTTCGCATGCCACCGCGCGCAACACCGCCGCCTGCGCCGCTTGCCAGTCGAATCCGCGTGCGGCGAGCACGTCGTGCACGTCCGCCATGACCTGCGCGGCTTCGTTCGCGCGGGCGTCGGCGAGCAGCAGCCGCGCATGCGCGGATCGGGCCATCTGCCACGTCTCGACCTCGCTCGACGTCTCGTCCCGCGCCGTCGCGGGCACCAGCGACGCGAGCGCACGCCCCACGCGATGTGCCTGCGTCGGCTTTCCCGCGCTTAGATGCAGACGCACACCGGTCGCCATACAACCGACACGCAGCCGCAGCCATTGCCGACTGGATGCGATGTGATCGGCCTCGTCGAGTAGCTCATGTGCACGCGCGTCGTTCCCCGACTGGAACTGCAGCAACGCGGCGATCTGCACAAATCGCAGCAGCGGCCCGAGCGAGCACGCCTGCATCGCGATGTCGAAGCGGTCGGCCTGCGCGCTGCGCACTTTCGGCCAGTCGTTCCACTCGTAGTAGATTGCCGACAAGTAACCGGCCGACAGTGCCGTGGCCGCCGACAGGCGTCCCGCCGCCCGCTCCGCGGCACGCAGCGCGGCTTCGAACGTCTTCGACGCGTCATGCAGGCGACCCGCGACGAATTCCGCGAGACCGGACATGTTTTGGCGATACACGTTCGCGAACAACGGCTCGTGGCCGGACGCCGCGCGCTCGGCGCGTGCGCGGAGCGCCAGCGCGTCGTCGAGGCGTCCTGCGTAGGCGAGGCCGAAACTCAGTGTCGTCTGCCCGATTTGCTCGATCCACGAGCCCGCCGGCGGCTCGGCCGCAAGCACGCGTTCGCCGAGGTGCAGCGCGGCGGTGCTGTGGTCCGACAGCGCAGTAACGAGCGAGCGCACCGCCAGCAGCTCGGTTGCGGTGACGGCGTCGGTATCGAGCCGCCCCGCGCCGACGTCGCTCTCCAGCGCCTCGAGCGCGCGGCGCGCGTCGATCATCTGCATCGACAACGCGAGCGCCCACGCGTGCGCAATACGCAGCCGCAGGCGGCCGGCGAGCGCTGCAACAGGCAGGCGCGACACCCAGTCGAGCACGGTGCGCACGTCGCTCGATGCGATGAGCTTCATCGCACATGCTTCGACCCAACCGGCGGCCGTGTCGAAATCGCCGGCCGCGAGCGCGTGGCGGACAGCGTCCGGCCACTGCCGCTCGGCTGCGTGCCACGCACTTGCGCGGCGATGCAGGACGGCAACCGCTGCAGGCTCGCGCAGCGCAAGTTCGTCGCGCAGATACTGCAAAAACAGCGCGTGATAGCGATAGCGCCGGCGATCGCCGTCGATCGACCGGATGAAGAGGTTGCGTGCGCTCAGCCATTCGAGGCAGTCGAGCGCATCGTCTCGGCCGGTCAACGCGTCGCACAATGCCGGCGTGAGCCGATCGAGCACGGCCGTATACAGCAGAAAGTGCCGGATCGTGTCCGGCACCTGCGTCATTACGTTCTCGTTCAGATACGTTGCGATGCCCGCGCGCGCGTGGCTCACCTGTTCGGCGACGCGCGCCGCGTCGCTGTCGCCTTGCAGCGCGAGCGCCGCCAGTTGCAAGCCCGACACCCAGCCTTCGGTGGCCACGCGCAGGCGTTCGACGTTTTCCGCGTTGAGCGGCTTGCCGGCGATCCGCTCGAAGAAGGCGCGCGTCTCCGTATCGTCGAAGCGCAGATCGTTTTCGTCGATACGCACGAGCTGGTCGCGCGATTCGAAGTAGCTGAGCGGCAGCGCCGGAAGCGATCTGCACGCCAGCACGACGTGCAGGTTCGACGGCGCATAACGCAGCAGTTCGAACATCGCGTCGTGGACGACCGGCGATGACAGCCGATCGAAGTCGTCGAGCATTACGAACAGCTCGATGCCCGAATGCTCGAGCTCGTTGAGCAGTTCGTCGAACACGGTCTTCAGCGGAATCAGCGCGCGGTCCCGCAGCAACCCCTGCGCGCGCACGCCGACGCCGCCGGTCGCATCGACGATCGCCGCCACCACATACGACGAGAAGATGGACGCATTGTCGTCGTCCCGGTCAAGGCTCACCCACGCGACCTTCGTGTCCGATGCGACGAGCGCGCCGCGCCATTCCGCGAGCAGCGTCGTCTTGCCGTAGCCGGCCGGCGCGCAGACGAGCGTCAGCCGGCGGTCGAGCGCGCGCTGGAGCCGTCCCAACCGCGCGATGCGCGACACGATGCCTCGGGCGGACGCTGGCGCGAGCTTGGTGCGCACCAGTACTTCAATGGTGTCGGCGTCCGCGCGGGCGGCCGGTTGACTGCGGTTCCTCGGCGTCATGCTGTTCCCGTTCTCCTCGCGCTGTGCGCATGTGCGTCGACCCGGAAAGCGGCGCCCGCGGCGCGGCCGGATGCCCGGCCGAGGTGCGCTGCACGCCGAAACAGCATAGCGATTCGGCCCCGCCCGTCATAAGTAGGTGATGCCCGGACCGGGGCGCGCTGCTCGCGCCGCGTCACGAGCCACGGTGAAGGACCCGCATTGTTCTCGAACGAATGCCGGTTGTTCAGCCCCCCATTCGGGGGGCTACCTTGCGCGGAGAAGTCGCTTCATCCTCGACGCACCACACACGGTGGTGGCCGGCGCTGGCCACCGTCGCCGTTGCAGTACTTTCCGTTCGGGAGTTGCCATGAACCGTCGCAACGTCGTCACCGCGTTTTTCGATCGATATCGCCAGCATGACGTCGACGGCATGCTCGCGCTGTTCGCGCCGGATGCCACGCTCGACTACGTGCCGATCGCCGTGACCGGCCCGGCAGTATTGGAAGGCAAAGCCATCTGGGCAGCGCTGCTCGATGCGTTTCCGGACCTGAGCAACGAGGTCGATGCGATCCATGCGGACGAAGCCGGCCGTCATGCCACCGCGGAAGTGACAATTGGCGGCACCCAGGCGCGAGAATTCGCCGGGATCCAGAACCGCCGGCGGGCGTTCTCGCTCCGACATGCGTTCGTGTTCGAGTTCGATGCCGACGGCCGCGTCACGCGGCTTGCCGCTTACTGGGACAACGTGCGGCTGTTCGAGGATCTCGGCAAGACGTCGCTTGGGTAAGGACCTCCGGATGACGCACTTCAGCGTGGCGCACACCGGAAAGCCCGACGCGCCGCCAGCTGCGCCATGCGGGTGCGCGCGGCCGGCGCGCGCGCTCCGCGCCGGCCGCTCACTCCGGCTGGTAGCGCTCGCGCAGTGCGCGCTTGTTGATCTTGCCCACGCTCGTCTTTTCGATCGAGTCGACGATCATCAGGCGCTCCGGCACCGCGTAGCGCGAAATCAATCCGCGATCGGCCACCTGCTTCACATGCGCCTGCAACTCCGCCGGTTCGACGCGGCCTACATGCTCGTCAACGAGCACGACGAGCGCGAGCGGCCGCTCACCCCAGCGCGCATCCTTCACGCCGATCACCGCCGCTTCCCGCACGGCGGGATGGCGCGACAGGATGTCCTCGAGTTCGAGCGACGATACCCATTCTCCGCCCGTCTTGATCACGTCCTTGATCCGGTCGGTGATCTGCAGCCGGCCTTCGGAATCGATGACGCCGATATCGTTCGTATGCAGGTAGCCGCCCGCCCACAGCGCTGCAGACGCCTGTGCATCGCCGAGATAGCCCTGGGTCGCCCAAGGCATCCGCACGACGACCTCGCCCGCCGATCGCCCGTCGTGCGGCACGTCGCGAAACTGCGCGTCGACGATACGCAGGTCGACGAGCGGCAATGGCAACCCTGCTTTCGTCCGGCGCGCGATATCGTCCGCGGGCCCGTCGGCGGCTGCACGCGGCGGATCGATCTGTGCGATCGTCATCAGCGGGCACGTTTCCGACATTCCGTATCCGGTGTAGACCTCAATACCGCGCGCGAGCGCCGCCCGTGCCAGTCCTTCCGGCAACGGCGAGCCACCGACGATCACCTTCCACGACGACAGGTCCGTCGCCGCCGCCGCCGGGCTGTCGAGAATCATCGCGAGCAGCGTCGGCACGCAGTGCGAATACGTCACTGCTTCGCGCGCGATCAAGGCGAGCAGGCCCTCCGGCGAATAGCGCCCCGGGTAAACCTGCTTGAGGCCGAGCGCGGTCGCGATATACGGCATCCCCCATGCATGCACGTGAAACATCGGCGTGATCGGCATGTAAACGTCGTCCCGGTGCACGCGCCCGCGATCGCGAGCGCTCGACAACGCGGCCATGCCGGCCAGCGTATGCAGCACGAGCTGCCGATGCGTGAATGCGACTGCCTTCGGCAGCCCGGTGGTGCCCGTCGTATAGAACGTCGTCGCACGCGTCTGCTCGTCGAAGTCGGGGAACGAGAAATCGGGCGAACCGCCCGCGACGAGTCGCTCGTATTCATCGGCGAAGCCATCGCGCAGGTCGATGTCGTCGCCGTCCGCGATCAGCACGAAGTGCGTCACGGCGGTCAACCGGTCGCGCATGCCCGCCAGCAACGGCAGAAAATCGCGGTGCACCAGCACGACACGCGCGTTCGAATGATTGAGCGTGTACAACAACTGATCCGGGGACAGCCGGACATTGGCCGTCATCAGTACCGCGCCCATCATCGGAATCGCGTGGTAGCACTCGAGGTAGCGGTGGCTGTCCCAATCCATCATGGCCACGACGTCGCCAGTGCCGACCCCGAGCGCCGCGAGCCCGCTCGCGAGCTGACCGATGCGATGCCGGAACGTCCAGTAGTCGTGCCGGACCCGATCGCCGAACACGATCTCCTGCTCGGGCCGCGTCGCGAGCGGCGCATGCAGCAGTTGCTTGATCAGCAGCGGATATGCCTGCGCAGCCGGGACCACCGCATCGTCCGGCGTCTGGTCTGACGAATTCATGAATGCCTCCATAAGCGACCTGGCCGGTCGTCACGATTGCGGCCACGATACCGGACGGGTCGGGTTTCGCGCCCCCCCTGTTCAGGGGGAGGGGCGTCCGTGAAATGGCTCCGCGTTTGGCCTTTCGTACGAACATCGCGGCGGCCGCGGCGAACGCCCCACCTGTTCGGGGGGGCGTTCGCCGCACCACGGCGTTGTACGATTCATCGCAGCGTGTAACCGCGTCGCGGGTTCCCCGTTCGCACGTCGGCGCATCAGCGGAAGGCCGACGCGGCCGGCTCGGCCATGCGCATCGAGACCGCACGCCGCCTACCTGGGCCGCGCCCTGCACCCATCCCCGAAAAGGAGCAACCATGACTTCCGAGACGACGCAGATGGACCGAACGCCCACTCCCGACCCCGCCGAGAACAATGCGTTCTTTCCGTCGCCGTATTCGCTGTCGCAATACACGTCTTCGAAGACGGATTTCGACGGCGCGAATTACCCGAACCCGTACACCGGCGGCAAGTGGAAGGTTCTGATGATTGCGACCGACGAGCGCTACGTGCTGATGACGAACGGCAAGATGTTTTCGACCGGCAATCATCCGGTCGAGATGCTGCTGCCGATGCATCACATGGACCAGGCCGGTTTCGAAGTCGATGTCGCGACGCTCTCGGGCAATCCGGCGAAGCTGGAACTGTGGGCGATGCCGAACGACGACGAAGCCGTCCAAAGCACGTACCGGAAGTACCTGCAGAAGCTCAAGACACCGCTGAAGCTGTCCGACGTGCTCGAGAAGAACCTCGGCAAGGATTCGCCGTATATCGCGGTGTTCATTCCCGGCGGCCACGGCGTGCTCGCCGGCATTCCGTACAGCAAGGACGTCAAGCGCACGCTCAATTGGGCGCTCGACAACGACCGGTACATCGTCACGCTGTGCCACGGTCCCGCGTGCCTGTTGTCCGCCGCAATCGACGAGGCGCCGGATCACTACCCGTTCAAGGACTACGAGATGTGCGTGTTTCCCGATGCGCTCGACACCGGTCCGAATCTCGACATCGGCTACATGCCGGGCCCGCTGCCGTGGCTCGTCGCAGACCGTCTGCAGAAGCTCGGCGCCAACGTGCTGAACAAGGACATGACCGGGCGCTGCCATCAGGACCGCAAACTGATCACGGGCGACAGTCCGCTCGCGTCCAACGGTGTCGGCAAGCTCGCCGCCGCCGCGTTGCTGAAGGAGGTGGGGAACTGACGTCGTGCGCCGCGCGCCGGGGCGGTGTTCCGCCCGGGCGCGCGGCTTGCCGCTCGTCGGCGCGCGACGCGAGGATGGCACTCCTGCCATCCGCGATCGGCTGCCGTAAAGCCGCACCGCGCACGCTTTGGGCCGCCGAACCCATTAAACCGAACACCTCCGGTTATCAATTGATCGAAAAGATTCAATAGACGATGTGTCGTCCGGCGCGCGATGCTGGGCCGGCCCGTGAACGCGGCGTCATTGCAACGCCGCGCACGAACCTGGAGCGAGACACATGCCTACCGATCACCGTCAACGACGCCACACGCTTTGGCTACTGTGCGCGCTGTCGTTCATCCTCTACGTCGACCGCGTCAACCTCGCAACCGCAGCCGGCGCGATCAAGGCAGAACTTGGGCTGTCCAACACCGAGCTCGGCATCGCGTTCTCCGCGTTCGCGTATTCATATGCGATCTGCCAGATCTTCGGCGGATGGATCGCCGACCGCTCCGGCTCGCGCATCACACTGATCGGCTGCGGGCTGATCTGGGTCGCATCGACGTTCATGACAGGGCTCGTGCACAGCCTCGCGCTGCTGTTCGCCGCGCGCTGGCGGCAGGGGCGCGGCAGCGGCGCGACGTTCATCGCATGGTTGCGCGCAAGCTGGGCCGTGCTGTCGGTGCTGACCGGCCTCGTCACCCATACGTGGCAACTCCTGACGCTCCGGTTCATGTCGGCGTCGCCGAAGGCGGAATGCTGCCCGTCGTGCTGACGATGGTCAGCCAGTGGTTTCCCGATCGCGAGCGCGGCCGTGCGACAGGGCCATGACATCGGCGAAGCCGTGCTGCGCCACCTGATGACCGACGCCGCACGCGCGCACGTACCCGTATCGCTCGCCGTACTGCGCGGCAATCCGCACGGCGGCTTTACGCGCGCGTCGGCTTCACCGTCGTATCGGAAACGGAAGCGAGCGCAAGCATGATCTGGCGTCCGTGAAGCCGTTCTGTGTTTCGACGCCGCGCCGTCGCATGCGCCGACGCGCTCCGCCCCGTCACGGCGTCCACCGATAAACGGTGATGCTGTTCCCCTTCACATTGTTCTTCGTCACCACGTATTCGCCGTTCGCACGCCGATACGCCCGCACGCTGTACATCGCGTCGATCGCGCTGCTCGTATCGACGGTCGCGGGACTCGTGTTGACGAGCGTCGTATCGAGATTGCCTGTATCCAGATTGAACGCATCGATGTTCGGCCACAGCGGCCCGCTGCTGCTGAACCAGTAGCCGACGAACAGATGATTGCCGGCCGCGTCGATCGCTTTCGCGCCGCCGTGCGGCAGCGTGATCACCGGATTCGGCTTCGTCGTGTTGCCCGCGAGCCAGCCGTGATACACCTCGATGCGCGTGCCGATCGACGTCCAGTCCGTACTCCCGACGACGCCCTGCGCGAGCACCATCGTGTCGCTGTCCGCGAGATAGACGATCCGCGTCAGCGGCTGGATGCTCGCCGGAATCGGCGTCGGCACGCCGGGCCCCCACGACGGCTTGCCGCTCGCATCGAAGCCGGTCAGCGGATAGTGGTAAATGGCGCCGGTCTTGTCGAGGCCGGCCCATACACCTCCCTTGCTGTCGACGCTGAAACCGGCCGACACGCGCCGCGTCGTATTGAACGCGGCGCCGGGGATCGATCCATCCGGAATCGCGACGTAGCCGTTGGCCGCGTTGAAGTGGAAGAAGTAGTAGACGGGCGGATTCTGGCCGGCCGCAACAAGAATCCGGTTCGCGCCGACCGCCGTCAGCAGCCCGAAGTGCTCGTCGCGCTGCGTGTCCCTCATGTTGATGCGCGGGTCCGACGGATACGTGAACGGATCGACGGTGTTCGCGACGAATGTGCCTCCCGCGGCGCCGCCATATATGTGCGTGCCGCTGTAGAACAGCGCGCCGTCGGTGACCGGATCCGGCGCGGCGATCCCTTCGAAGTTGAGCGACTGCAGCGTCCAGCGCAGGTTTCCGGTGCTGCTGTATGCGTGAATGTCGGTTGCGCCGTTGCGGCCGAGATCCCAGCTTCCGCCCCACGGGTTGTTGAGCACGTACAGGTTGCCGCCGGTGTCCTTGCCGATGCCGGCAATCCGCGTGAAGCGCTGCGCGCCGACCTGCCCCTTGGCGCCCGTCGTCGTGTCGAGATAGCCGCCGCGCACGCCGAACGTGCCGGCAAGTGCCGGCCGGCCCGACACCGTATAGCGCTTGATGTTCATGTCGGGGCCTTCGTCGCCGATCAACAACTGCGCGGCCGCCGCATCGTAGAAGAGCGCCGACGGCCGCGCCCCGGCGGCCAGCCGGATCGTGTTCAGCAGCGCACCGGAAGGGCTGAACTCGACGATCGAACCCGTGCTCTTCTGTGCGACCCACACGTTGCCCGCGCCGTCGACGGCCAACGCGCCCGGCGACGACACGCCGATGTCGCGCTGCCACACGCCATCGGTCGTGAACACCCGCACGCGATTGCCGTAGAAATCGCTTGCATAAAGCAACGAGCCAGCCGTCGCGAGCCCGGTGACGACATCGATGCGCGGCTGGTTGGTCGCCGCGGTGATCTGAATGAGCTTGTCGCGGTAATGGGTCGCGCGGTTGTAGCGCCCGACCGCACCGCTGCCGTAACCGCTGCCGGGCTGCAGCGCGACGAACAGCGACGTCGCATTGCCGGTGATCGCGCTGCCCTGGAATTCGGAGTGCGTGCCGATCGAGCCGGCGCTCTTGCCGTTCTGGTAGATCGCAACGCCGCCTTCAAACTCGTCCCACATCGACGCGGTGTAGATCACGCCTTCGGGCGCGACCCACATCGAGCGCGCGACGTTGCCGACGTGCGCGGCGAGCGTGCCGTAGGTGTTCGCGATCCAGTCGGTCGTGTTGCCGGCGTTTCCGGCCGGCGCGATCACCGCAATCGCCGCGGCCAGCAGCACCGCCTGAAGCGCTTTTCTGACGACCATGGCTGAGACTCTCCTGAATGGTGAAGTCATTCACACGAGACGCGTCCGCACGATCCGGCAATCGGCGATACGCAAATACTTCCGGTCGATCATGCGGTGCGGTCGGTATTACATCGACATCGCGCGTTAGTCCGGTAACCGCACGGCCGACAATAACTTCATATAAATCGAAAAAAATTGCGGAGTGCTCGCGTAGCAGCGAGTGCCGCGACACGACAGTGAATGTTCACTCACGCATATCGGCCGATATCGGGAAGACCGGGCTTTAGCGCGGGGATTGATGCCACCGGCTCAAATGCGGTGCGACTGGAAGGGCGGAGGAGATGTCGGCGAAGCGGAAAATCGCCGGAAAAGGGTAACGAAATACCCACGTGAAAATATCGCGCCGGCCTGAATCGCTGTCGAATTCAGGCCGGCAAACATCATTTACACGCGAAAATCACGCGGACGTCGCCGTGTCGCGCACCTCCACCTGCTTGATCCCGCCGCCGCCCGCGTCCGCGTCGTCGCGCGAATCGCCGAGCTGGCCTTCCCACTTCGCAACCACGGCCGCCGCGATCGAGTTGCCAACCGCGTTGGTCGCAGAGCGGCCCATGTCGAGGAACATGTCGACGCCCATGATCAGCAGCAGCCCGGCTTCCGGCAGATGGAACTGGTTGAGCGTCGCCGCGATCACGACGAGCGACGCGCGCGGCACGCCGGCCATCCCTTTCGACGTGACCATCAGCATCAGCAGCATCGTGATTTGCGTGCCGAGCGGCAGGTCGATCCCGTACACCTGGGAAATGAACAGCACCGCGAACGTGCAGTACATCATCGAGCCGTCGAGGTTGAACGAATAGCCGATCGGCAGCACGAAGCTCGAGATCTTGCGATTCACGCCGAACCGGTCGAGCGCGTCGAGCAGCTTCGGATACGCGGCCTCGGAGCTCGCCGTCGCGAACGACAGCAGGAACGGCTCGCGAATCAACCGGATCAGCGTGAACGCGCGCTTGCCGAGGAACGTCACGCCGGCGAGCGTCAGCACGCCCCACAGCAGCGCGAGTGCGAGATAGAAGCTCGCCATGAACTTCGCGAACGTGAGCAGGATGCCGAGCCCTTCCGTCGTGACCGTGGACGCCAGCGCGGCGAACACCGCGACCGGCGCGAAGCCCATCACCGCGCCGGTCACTTTCAGCATGACCTGCGCGAGATCGTCGATCACGGCAGTCAGCCGCTTGCCGGCTTCGCCGAGCGCCGACAGCGCGGTACCGAAGAAGATCGAGAACACGACGATCTGCAGGATCTCGTTGTTCGCCATCGCCTCGGCGATCGACTTCGGCACCAGATGGACGACGAAGTCCTTCAGCGTGAATGCGCTCGTCTTCAGGTTGAGCGTGGCATCGGCGGCCGGCAGCGGCAGGCTCAGGTGGCTGCCCGGCTGCAGGACCGTCGCGGTCACGAGCCCGAGCACCAGCGACGTGGCCGATGCGATGAAAAACCAGCCGAACGCCTTCACGCCCACGCGGCCGACCGACCCGCTGTCGCCCATCTGCGCGATGCCGACCGTCAGCGTCGCGAACACCAGCGGCGCGATGATCATCTTGATCAGGCGCAGGAACACGTCGGACAGCAGCGACACGTAGCCGGCGACTTCCTTGGCCATTTTCGGGTCGGGAAACGCGCTATGACAGGCGTAGCCCACGGCGATACCCAGCACCATCGCGATGACGATGTACCGGGTGATGTTGTGCTTCTTCTTCATTAGCAATCCAGATTACAGAACGTGTGTTTCCAACGGCAGGTCAATCGCCGGTATTGAATTGGGCGGAATGCCGCGCGCGGCGCGGGCCGCGTCAAGTACCGGAGCTCGTCGGTGGGCAGCGCCAACGCGAACAGGGTCGGCATTCTATCGCAAACGCCGCACAATCTTTCAGACATGAAAGCGACAAGTGGGGAGTGGCCCCGGAAAGAGGTCAAGCGCGACGGCAGGAGGCTGCCCGCGACACCGGGCGGCGACGCGTCACGCCGCAGGCGAGCCCGTTCGCGGCATGAACCGGCACAGGCACAGCGGCACCACGACCAGCGCGGCACCGGCGATGAACGTGGCCGATGCACCGTAGCGCACCCATAGCGTGCCGGCGATGCTGCTCGCAAGCAGCATGCAGATGCCGCCGATCAGATTGAACACGCCGAATGCGGCGCCGCGCAAGGCGGCGGGCGACGTTTCCGACACCATCGCGGCGAGAATGCCTTGCGTAAAGCCCATGTGCAGGCCCCACACTGCCACGCCCGCGAACATCGACAGCGTAGACGCGCCGATACCGAGCAGCAGGTCGGCCACGATCAGCAGCAGCATGCCGACGGCGAGCAGCACGCGGCGATCGAGCCGGTCCGACAGGATGCCGACCGGCCATGCGGACAACGAATACGCGACGCTCATCGCAACCATCACGGCCGGGATCCATGCGGCATCGAGCCCAGTCTGCTGCGCGCGCAGCACCAGGAACGCCTCGCTGAAGCGCGCAAGCGTAAAGGTCGCGCCGGCCGCGACGACGAACCAGTAGTTGCGCGGAAACCCGGTCAACGCGCGCCAGCGCAGCGGCGAGCGGAATCCGCGCGCCGGCGTGTCGCGGTCGGGTTCGCGCACGCCGAAGACAATCAGCGCGATCGCGATGAACGCGGGCACCGCGGCGAACCACAGCACCGTCCGGATGCGGTCGCCGAACCACAGCATCAGCCCGATCGCGAGCAGCGGGCCGAGAAACGCGCCGACGGTATCCATCGACTGGCGCAGCCCGAAGCACGCGCCGCGGATTTCAGGCGGGGCGACGTCGGCCACCAGCGCGTCGCGCGGCGCGCCGCGAATTCCCTTGCCGACACGATCGAGCAGGCGAGCCGTCACGACGACGCCCGGCGTGGAGGCCAGCGGAAACAACGGCTTCGTCAACGCCGCGAGCCCGTAGCCGAGCAGCAGCAGCCCCTTGCGGCGCCCGAGCCAGTCGCTGATCGCGCCGGAGAATACCTTGACGATCATCGCAGTAGCTTCGGCCGCGCCCTCAAGCACGCCGAGGGCGGCGACGCTCATGCCCATCGTCGTCACCAGATAGATCGGCAACAGCGCATGGGCCAGCTCGGACGACAGGTCCATGAACAGGCTCACCAGCCCCAGCGCCCATACGGTTCGTGGAATCGGCGGCTTTCCGGCACTCCGCGACGGTGTGCTCATGATGGAGTCAGTCCGTCGTGTCCCGCGCGAGCTTTGCATGCCGCCGCGCGCGGTCGTTCACGATCTGATGGCGCTTGTGATCCGTCATCTTCTTCCAGCCGCGCGCTTCTTCGCGCGTTCGCAGGCACGCGACGCAGTAACCGGTGCGGCCGTCGAACGAACAGACGTCGACGCAAGGAGACTTGACCGCCATGCTCATCGCTCCCGCGCCGTTCGCACGACTTCGACAGTGACGTGCGACAGGTTCCGGAATCGCTGCAGCACGCCGTGATAAAAGCGCGCGTCCCGCGCCGGATCGTCCGTCGTCACGGACACCACCGCACTCATGTGTCCCGGTCCGAGCCGCCACACGTGCAGGTCGCCGACGCGGTCGCCGTGGCCTTCAATTGCGCCGCGCACGTTGTCGGCGAGACGCCGGTCCGGGTTCATGTCGAGCAGGATGGCGCCCGTGTCGCGCATCAGCCCGTACGACCAGTTTGCAATCACGAGCGCGCCGATGATGCCGGCGAGCGGATCCATCCACACCCAGCCGAACGCGCGCGCGAGCAGCAGCCCGACGATCGTCAGCACGGACACGGCCGCATCGGCGATCACGTGGACGTAGGCCGAGCGGATGTTGTGATCGCGTGCTGCCGCCGCGGTCGCGCCGTGGTCATGGTCGTGTTCGTCGAACGCCAGCTCATGCTCGCGGCCGTTCACGCGGACGATCGCATTGAATGCGTGCGGCTCGGGAATCGCTTCCATCGATTCCAGGTAGCCGCCGCGATCGCGCATCGCGAACGTCCGGCGCGTGCCGTCGGCACGGATCGTCGTCACCGACACAGCGCTCGCATCGACAGGCTTCGTGTCGTGCGTCGCGGGCGCGATGCGAAATACGGGCGGCACGCCATCCTCGAACACCGATACGACGAACGCACCGTGCCGATCGAAGATCCGATGCGTCTCGGCTTCATCGTCGTGGTCGTGATGATTTTCATGCGCGTGCCCGTGGTGATGATCATGGCCGTGGCTATGGCTATGGCCGTGATGGTCGCCGCTCAGCAGCCACACGCTGGCGATGTTGACGAGCAGCCCGGCAATCGCGAGCGGAATCGCCTCGCCGAAGTGGATCGGCACCGGCGCGAGCAGGCGCGCGACGGCCTCGTAGCCGATCAGCAGCGCGATCATCGCGAGCACGATTGCGCTCGTGAAGCCTGCCAGATCGCCGAGTTTGCCGGTGCCGAACACGAAGCGCGGGTCGTTCGCATGCTTGCGCGCATAGGTATAGGCGAGCGCGGCGATCAGCATCGCGCCGGCATGGGTCGACATGTGCAAACCGTCGGCGATCAGCGCCAGCGAGCCGAAAATCGACCCGCCGACGATCTCGGCCACCATCATCGCCGCACACAGCGCAATCACCATCCAGGTCCTGCGTTCGTTCTGCTCGTGCGCGGCGCCGAGAAAGATGTGATCGTGCCCCGCGCCGAAGGCGTCGTCGCTGAAATTGCTCATTCCGCCCTCGGTTACTTGAAATAGCTGTGAACGACTTCGATCAGCTGCTCGGTCGCGCTGCCTTCGTCTTCGTGATGTTCGGCATCGACCAGATGGCTGCGGATGTGATCCTCCAGCACGACCGCGAGCAGGCCGTTCATCGCGCCGCGGCCACTCGTGATCAGACGGAGGATTTCGTTGCAACCGCGCTCGTCCTCGAGCGCGCGTTCGATCGCTTCGACCTGTCCCTTGATGCGGCGGACACGATTCAGCAGCTTCTGCTTTTCCTTGATGGTGTGGCTCATGGGGATCCCTTCATATACCGGGGGGGACTATATCGCAATTTGCGCTTCCGTATAGGGGGGAGGGGTATATCCGCGTACATCGGACGAATGCGAGTCGCGTGCAGTCCGCGGGGGCGGCTGGGTCCACGTCGCACGCACGATCAACGCAATCTTGTAGAAGTCATCACTCATGAGTAGCATTTGCTACATGAATACACTGACGACCTGGTCGCTCCTCGTGCTGACCCTTCCGACCGAAAACGCCACGGCGCGGATGCGGTTCTGGCGTGCGCTGAAGTCGAAGGGCTGCGCGGTGCTGCGCGATGGCGTGTATCTGCTGCCGTGCACCGAAACGCACGACGACACGCTTCGCGAGCTGGCCGCCGCGATTGCCGAGAGCGGCGGCGCCGCGCATCTGTTGCATGCACCGAGCCTGGACGCGTCGCAGGAGCGGGAATTCCGCACACTGTTCGATCGCGGCGACGACTACGCCGCCTTCACGCAGGCGCTTGCAGACGCCCGCAAGACGCTCGCGGGACAGTCCGCGCCCGAGCTTGCCCGGCTGCTGCGCCGCGTACGCAAGAATTTCGACACGCTCCGCGCAATCGACTACTTCCCCAACGATGCGTCCACCCGCGCGGAAGTCGCTCTGCAGGATTTCGCCGCGCTCGTCGACACCGTGCTGTCGCCGGGCGAACCGCACGCCGCCGAGCGCGCGATCCGTCCGCTGGCGATCGCGGACTACCAGGGGCGCACGTGGGCGACGCGCCAGCGCATGTGGGTCGATCGCGTGGCCAGCGCGTGGCTGATTCGCCGCTTTATCGACGCGCAAGCACGGTTCGTCTGGCTCGCATCGCCGGCGGACTGTCCGGCCGACGCGCTTGGCTTCGATTTCGACGGCGCGGCGTTCACCCATGTCGGCGAGCGCGTGACGTTCGAGGTTCTGCTCGCGAGCTTCGGGCTTGCCCGGGATCCAGCCCTGCTCAGAATCGGACAACTCGTGCATTCGCTCGACGTAGGCGGCCCGGCCGTGCCCGAAGCGGACGGCTTCGAGGCCGTGATGGCCGGCACGCGTCAACGCACGGACAACGACGATCAACTGCTCGACCAGATGAGCGCGGTGCTCGATGCGCTTCACGCGCATTTCGCAGCGAGCGCAAAAAGCGAAACCGGAGGACGGTCATGACCACGACGGTAACGGCACAGGCGCCCGGTTACTCGCTGGGCCAACTGGTCAGATACATGTTGCGGCTCGGTGCGCTCGGCTTTGGCGGCCCCGTCGCGCTGGCCGGCTACATGCGGCGGGATCTCGTCGAGCAGCGCCGATGGATTACCGAAGCGGACTACAAGGAAGGCCTCACGCTCGCGCAGCTCGCACCGGGGCCGATGGCCGCCCAACTCGCGATCTACCTCGGGTTCGTCCACTATCGGGTGCTCGGTGCGACGCTGGTCGGTTTCGCGTTCGTGCTGCCGTCGTTCCTGATGGTGCTCGCGCTCGGATTTGCATACTCGCACTTCGGCGGTCTGTCGTGGATGCAGGCCGTCTTCTACGGTGTCGGCGCGGCGGTGGTCGGAATCATCGCGATGAGCGCGTACAAGCTCACTACCAAAACCGTCGGCCGCGACAAACTGCTGTGGACGATTTTCCTGACGCTTGCCGCCGTGACCTTCATCACGGAATCGGAAATCGCGTGGCTGTTCATCGTCGCCGGGCTCGTCGGCTGGCTGTGGCGCGCGCCGCCCAAATGGCTGAACAAGGGCGGTTTGAATGCGGTCGCCGCCGCGAACCTGCCCGCAGCCAGCGGCCTGCTGGCCGGCATCGACGTGCCGCAGCTCGTGCAGATCGGCGCGTTCTTCATGAAGGCCGGCGCGTTCGTGTTCGGGTCGGGGCTCGCGATCGTGCCGTTCCTGTACGGCGGCGTCGTCACCGAGCATCACTGGCTCAACGACAAGCAGTTCGTCGATGCGGTCGCCGTTGCAATGATCACGCCGGGGCCGGTCGTGATTACCGTCGGCTTCATCGGCTATCTGGTCGCGGGCCTGCCCGGCGCGATCGTCGCGGCGCTCGGCACGTTCCTGCCGTGCTACCTGTTTACCGTGATCCCCGCACCGTACGTGAAGAAGTACGGGCACTTGCCCGGCGTCAAGGCGTTCGTCGACGGCATCACGGCGGCGGCCGTCGGCGCAATCACGGGCTCCGTGCTGGTCATCGCGAAACGCTCGATCGTCGACGTGCCTACTGCCGTCGTGGCCATCGCAACCGTGTTGCTGTTGTGGCGCTTCAAGAAGCTGCAGGAGCCGGTCATCGTCACGGCGGCCGCGCTGTTCGGGCTCGTCGCATATCCGTTGCTGCATCACTGATCTGCATCGGCGGCGATGTTCGCCGGTGCCGGACGCCGTGCGTTCGGCGGAGAGCGCGGACAGCGGCTTCCGGGCGGGCGCGGTATCGCGGTCAACCCGTCGCTCGGCGCGCACGTGGTGACCCGCGGCGATGAGATGTGCGAAGAACGGATTGCGCGTGAGCGGGCCGAGTTCGCCCGGATCGCGTCGGCGTGACCGGCTGCCCGGCCGATCGCGGTGCGCATCAGTTTGCTGCGTCTTGGCCGCGGACGCCTTGCGCGCAGCCAAACGCCCGGCGCTTGCGTCGTGGCATTCGGCCCGGACGCGCACCCGTTGTACTTTCCGCTGACGAACGTTCACGTCCGCGCCGTTCCGCGCGGCGCCGTGCTGACTGTCCCCGAACACGGCGCCCGCGCCAGCACACCCGAACGGGAACACCCGCGAACGAAACTTGCTCCGTCACTGCCACGAACGGCCTCGGCGTGCGGCCGCGACGATCGCGCGCTCCGCGCGAAAAGGGGGCAATTTGAAGCCGCTCAGCCATCGTGTGCCGGTCATGCCGGCACTCCCGGTCGTCCTCGTTCATTTTCGCGACGACGAGGCCGACCATGTCGGCCATGTGGCCGACACGCTGCGGCAACTCGGTGCGCAGATCGCCGAACTCAAGGGAACGCGGCTTGCGGGCGTGTTCCGTCCGACGCAGCGTTACCCTGCACACCGATACATGATCCCGGACGATACGCTCACACTGGCCCAGGCGCACACGCTCGGGGTGAAATCGGTACGCGATTTGTTCGGGGGCGTCGTCCCGTTTCCGTTCGTCGCGACCAAGGTCATCGCGCATCGTCTCGTCGAAGGCGCGCAAGCGAAGCCCCCCGGCTGGTCCGCTGCATTCGCCAAAAGCACTGCGTCGCTGACGCTGCCGGGTTACTCGGCGTTTTCGCGCGACGATGCGCGCACCGCCGTACGGCTGCTGCTGAACGACGGGCGTGTACGGATCAAGCGGCCCGATGGGATCGGCGGAACGGGCCAGGCGCTCGTGACCGACATGGCTGAAGCGGAAACCCAGCTTGCCGCGCTCGACGACCGCGCGCTGCGTACAGGCGGCGTTGTCGTCGAGCGCAATCTCGACGCGATCGAGACGCTGAGCGTCGGGCAAGTCATGCTGGACGATCTGGTGGCGAGTTACTGGGGCGTGCAGCATCTGACCGTGAACAACCACGGGCATCACGTCTACGGCGGCACCGATCTCGTCGTCGCGCGCGGCGGCTTCGACGTGCTGGCACAGCTCGACGTCACGCCCGACGTGCGCGACGCGATCGGGCGAGCATGCGCATTCGACGCCGCGGTGCAGCGCGATTACGCGGGATTTTTCGCGTCGAGGCGCAACTACGATGTCGCGTTCGGCAACGATGTGCACGGCGTGCGGCACTGCGGCGTGCTCGAGCAATCGTGGCGGATCGGCGGCGCAACCGGTGCGGAGATCGGCGCGCTGCGCATGTTCAGGGCGGATCCGCAGGTCGACGCCGTGGCTGCATCGACCCGCGAGATCTACGGCGACAATCCGGCGATACCGGCTGGCGCGCGCGTCGTCTATCGCGGAGTAGATCCCCGGGCGGGCGCGATCACCAAGTACTACACGGTCGACCGCCATCCGATACGAAGGAGCAGCAAGACATGACAGCGGAGCACTATCGCGTGCAGATCAAAGTCCAGAACGGCTACCTCGACGGTACCGTGCTCGCGCCGAAGACCACCGTGGCCGGCGTTCTGTTCGTGCACGGTTGGGGCGGCAGCCAGGAACAGTATCTCGAGCGAGCGCGGCAGGCGGCGGCGCTCGGTTGCGTCTGTTTGACGTTCGATCTCACCGGGCACGGGCGCACGTTCGAGCAACAGCAAAACGTCACGCGCGAGACCCATCTTCGCGACCTGCTCGCCGCTTACGACACGCTGGTCGATCATCCGCTGGTCGATCGCGACGCCGTCGCCGTGGTCGGCAGCAGCTACGGCGGCTACCTCGCGACCATCCTGACGGAACTGCGTCCCGTACGATGGCTGGGGCTGCGCGTACCGGCGCTCTATCTCGACGACGGCTGGAATACGCCGAAGCGGGCGCTGCACGTGGAACACGACCTCGTCGCATATCGCAAACGCATCGTGCCGGCGTCGGACAACCGCGCGCTGCGCGCGTTGGCCCGATTTGCCGGCGACGTCCTGCTCGTCGAATCCGAGCATGACCAGATCGTGCCGCACACGGCGATCGCCAGTTATTTGCAGGCGTGTCTGTCTGCCCGCTCGATGACGTACCGCATCATCGAAGGCGCCGATCATGGGCTGTCGGATACGGCGAGTCAGCACGCGTATACGGCGCTCGTGGAGAAGTGGCTGGCCGAGATGATCGGCGGGCGGCGGGCGGGGGTACGCGGTGCGGCTGAGGCTGGGCCGGTGGGGGGGTAAGGACGTTCCATCGGCTCGATCAGCGTAATTGTCAGCTTCGTTCGAAATTCAGTTACGAAACCCAATTTCTGGTCGTTCCTGCGCCTGCAAGACGTGACGGCTCCGGCGCCGTCACATGCCGCCTGCGCCGAATACCATCACCATTCGCATCAAGGAAAACATCCGAAATTAGTCGATCTGCCGGACCGCTGCCCCCTGTGCCAGTCGTCTTTTGACGCCCGCGAACGCCAAGCCGGCCAGAGCGATGGATCCACAATAGAACAGCAGCGCCGTAACGTCCGTTCCGAGGCGCGAGAACACGAACCCGACCACCAGCATGCCCAATCCGAGGCCGGTGCGCTCGGCAACGTACGAGATGCCGATTACGCGATCGCGCGACGCGGCCGGTGTCGATTGCAGGAGCGAATAGTAGATTGTCTCCGTGGCGGCGTCGAAAATGCCTGCCAGCAAGACGAAGCCCAACATTCCCGGCATGCCGCCCACTTCGAACACGCCGAGGAAGCATGCGAAGGTCAGGATTAGCAATACGATGAAGTACGGCTCGAGCGGCTGTTGACGCGATTCGAGACGCTCCAGCAAGCGCGGCGTCCCCGCCGCGGAGACGAGCCGTCCGACGCCCCACACCGCCATCAGCCAGCCATACAGAAACGCGGGCTGATTCGCGTCGAACAGCTGCGACTTGATCGGGAAGCCGACATTGTGCGTACCGGAGCCGAACGCTTCGACGAAGCGCGCGCCGATCACCAGCATCACGACGACCGGCAGATAACGTGCCGCGCGTGGCAGTGCGCCCGCCTCGGCAGCAGCGTGTGTCTCCTCGGTCGGTCGATGTCGGCGCGGCATGTTGCCCACCAGCATCAGAAACGCGATGGCGGAGATCGCGAACGTGATCGAATCGATCAGGAAGACGCTCTTGTAGGTCAGGTACTTCGTGATCACCGACGCAAGCAGGCTGCCGCCGACCACCGACACGCCGTCGGTCGCACTGAGAATCGCGTTGAAACGATGCCGGCCCGCCTGCCCGACCATTTCCGGAACCTCGGACATGATGGATACGCGGTATATCCCCTGGAAAAGGCCGATGAAGAAAGGCACGAAATAGATGAGCGACGCGTCGGCAGCCCGCGAGGACGTAGCCAGCATGCCGATCGCCAGCGCACTGCCCGCTTCCGCGACGAAGATCAGGGTACGGCGCGAGAACCGGCTAAGCCGCGGCACCGCGGCGCCGCCCACGACCGCACCCAGCAGGCGCGACGCCATCGTCAAGCCGAGCAGCGCGGCGGAGCCCGTGACCTCGAGCGCGTAGGTCGCCAGAACGATGCTGATCATCGTCGAACTGATGTCCGAGATCGTCTTGAACGACAACCACACATACAACTGCGCCAACGAAGACGAAGCGCGTTTTTCTAGAACCAGCTCGGATTTCATGACAGCTTATCTCGCTGAGGAAAAGGAAATCAGCAACATGTCCCGGAATGCGGGTTCGTCAGGGTCGGCTTGCTGAACGGCATTGGCACTGTGGTACAGCACGGCGTCGTTCACAACCACGGTATCGAGGAAATCCGTCAGCGGCCGTGCGAACAACGGAACCGCGGAATCCTTCGACGCGTGGATCTCCGACACGACCGGGCGAATATTGCGACTGTCGATGAAATGCATGAACACCCAGTCCAGCCCGTCCTGGTGAATCCCGGACGTGGTCGGACTGACCTCACCTCGTTCCGCAATGATCCGGAACAGATGAACATCGATCTTGTATTCCCGCCCGACAATCAACCGATCCCCGAGAATGGCGATGTCGACGTCCAGCAACTGGTGGAGAATCGCACTGTCGATGAAGGAGTCCTCCGCGTAGGTCAGGCGATTGACACCGGGCACGTAGTCGACGTCGTAGGTCGCGGCTGGTTCGAAATTCGTGTTCCGGTCAACTTCCAGCGGCTGGCCCGGCGTGAAGCGATACAGCAGGAAGCGCCGCTCGCGTCGCGTGTAGCGCTTGTAGTTCTCGTCGACGACAAGGCGCTCCCAGTGACGCTTGAACGCGACGGCCTCGTCGTCATCGTAGAGGATCGCACCGTGGAGGCGCGGCGCATGGCAATAGCCGTTGCGATTCAGATCGTCGATGACTGTATCGATGGACATGGTGTCTTCCGTGCGTCGAGCCATTCGTTCACGAAACGATTTCCGGCTCGAGCTCGCGCACGATCCGATCATAGAGGTCGATCGCATGAGCGCGTCCATTCACTGCCGCCCAGCCCTTCAGCAGATAGTTTTCCTCGATGTCCGCTCGAACCTGGCTACCTACCGGGCAAGCGACCTTGCATTCGATGATCGCGGGATCGGCGACTACGGAATCGAGCCCGTGGATTCCGTTGAAGGTTCCGCTCGCCTCTGGAAACAGCGCGAACATCGAGTAATGCTGACGCCCGTCCGCCACGCGCGCGCAAGCGCTGCGCATGTGTTCGTGCAGCCCGGACGCCTGTGTCAGCATCAGCAGATAGAGCTCGTACGGATCGAGGCCGGCGATGTCCTTAAGCGCCGCGTTCACATAAAGTCCGCCGAGCCGCGGATTGATCTCGATGACAATCGGGCCGGCGGCCGACAGGCGGAACTCGAGGTGCACGATCGCGTTGCGCAAGCCGATCGCTTCGAGACAATCGACCGCATACCGATTGATCTCGGCGATCGCGGGCGCCGGAAAGGACACCGGCGGCGAGATCAGCAGATTTTCCAGCACAGTGCCGAGCTTCTCGGTCAGGATCAGCTTTTCGTTGATCAGCACCGGATAAACCTTATCGTCCACGATCACGCATTCGACGCTGCCTTCGACGCCGTCAATGTACTGTTCAAGCAAGATGCTCTTGCCCGGCTCATAGTGAACCGGGGCACCGTCACCGGCGCGGACGTCGTGCGGCATGCCGTAGTAGTCCGAGACCACTGCCTGACCATGTTGCGCCGTGAATCGCTGATAGTGATCGCGCAATTCGTCCCAGTCGCGGCATTTGGCGGTAAAGGCCGAGCCCGCGCCGTACGGCGGTTTCGCGATCAGCGGATAGCCCACTGCGTCGGCGGCTTCGCGCAATGAGTCGATATCGCTGCACATTGCGTGCCGAATCGACCGTACCCCCCGTTCGTGCAGCGTCGCACGCATCAGGAATTTGTTGTTGCAGGCGGCGACGGCCGCCGGCGGAGAATGGACTCGGCCGGTCATCCTGCAAACCTCGGCGACCACCGCGCCGACTTCGCCATAGGCCGACGCCTGCCCGGCATAACAAAAGACCGCCTTCACGTCATAGTGCGCGTCGAGACGCTCGAGCAACCTCAGCAGCGATTCGACGGAAAGTGAATCGAGCCGCCACGTGTCGTCGTGCCCCGCGCCTGCATCGCCGTCCGCCTGCACGTGCTGGCACACGACAGCCGTCAGGCACGCGAGCCCCATCTTGCGAGCGACCTCGAAGTGATAATCGCGATAGCTGGTCAACGACAGCAAGGAGCCCTCGATTTGCACAAACAAAACCGCGTCTTGTCGCATGTTTTCACCTGGATGAGGAGTCAGTCCGCACACCGCCTGGCGCCCGTTCAACTGTCGATCCAGTCGCACGTTTCGCCCTGCCAGTTGACGAACCGGTAGATGCGTTGTTCGCCGGTTTCCACAAACTGCGGGATGTCGCCCTCGTCTTCGAACAGCGGCACCGTAAACTTCCCTTTCGCATGAGGCAGCACGTACTCCGGCATCGCGACGTTCGAAACGCGCCGCTTCAGTCGGTTCATGATGCGAATGGCGTCGCGGATCGAGGCCTTGTAGACCGACGCGCCCGGCGAGAACGGCATGAAGTGATACAGGTAGTACGGTTTGACGCCTCGGCGATACAGTTCGATGAAGAGTCGATGCAGCGTCTCCTCGTCATCGTTGATGCCGCGCAGGAACGGCATGTTGGAAAAGACGATCGGCACCGCCGAGCGAATCCGCTTCACTGCGTCCGTGAAGGCCGGGCTAAGTTCGTCCGGATGGCAAACGTGAACGCCGAACGAGTTCACCCGATACCGTTCGAGCATTGCGACCAACTGATCGGTGACCCGGTACGGATTGAAGGTGAGCGATCTGGAATGAATCCGGATCAGGAGATCGCGTCCGATATCGCGGAGGGCGGAGAGATGCTCGTCGAGCTTGGCGTCGGAGAGCATCAGCGGATCGCCGCCACTCAGAATGACCTCCTCGATCGCCGGATTCTGCTTGATATAGGCCACGCTTTCGCCGAACGTGTCCCGGCTGGCCTTGGTCTTTTCGCTATTGACTTCAAGCGTGCGGAGCGCCTCGAAGCAGAACTGGCAATACGAGTTGCACGTATTGACCATGCGCAAAATAACGCGATTGTCGTACTTGTGCTGACAGATCGGCGTCTTCATTTCATGCGCGAGTTCCCAATTTTCCGATTCGCCGTCGTAACCGCCGACAATTTCGTCGCTCCAGAAGGGGACGACCTGGCGCCAGAGCGGATTCCGGATGATGTCCGTGTCGCCCTGCGAGTCGCGAATCAAGCGGAGGTAATAGGGGGTAATCTGGAGCTTGCGGCCGTTCAGATTGTTCTGAATGTGTGAACTCAGTTCGTCAGACCAGCCGCCGCAGGCCTCGCGCAGCGATGCTTCCTCGCGGATGGTGTTTCGTTGCTGCCAG
This sequence comes from Burkholderia sp. AU19243, assembly GCF_018148075.1. Classification (NCBI taxonomy): domain Bacteria; kingdom Pseudomonadati; phylum Pseudomonadota; class Betaproteobacteria; order Burkholderiales; family Burkholderiaceae; genus Burkholderia; species Burkholderia sp. AU19243. The sequence continues at coordinate 62,463 of NZ_JAGSTV010000013.1, read as the reverse complement.
CGCCAGTCGCGCCATTCGGCCGACGCGACGTCGAAACCCCGATAGTTATCCGAATATTTTTTTCGCCATCAGAAATCTCAATCAACATTTTACTCGGCCCTCTCTAGACCAACGAAATGCGATCAACGCGTCGCTCGGCTCACGAATTCGACGCAGCTCATAATCCGAGCGCCATCAGAAATCCACCCGACACCACATTCAATCGAAATGAGGCCTATACATTAATCATAAATAAAGGTCGAGCGCCCATATCGTCATCATTCCGCCAGCCGCCGCGAACACATTTATGCACACGGAATTCCATTCAGTCGTGGATATTCATACATACGGTAGCGGCAGAAGACGCAACGCACGGCGCTACCCAATAGCTTAATATGGCCGTTACACTGCCTGCCCTGCTCGCGGACATAGATGGGTATCGATTGAAATAAAATGCTTTCCGAATTCGAGAAACGGCAGTTCCCGTCTCACGCTCAGTCGCGATTCCCGGGAACAATTTCATCCATACAAAACCATTTCTCGTCACCGCCTCGCCGAATAGATTTGAAAGCTTTTCCGTCCCCGATATAAACGCCCGCTATCAACGAGCCTCAATCCTAAGTTAACAAAATTAAGTAGCGCAAGAAAAATTTTGCCCGCCATCCACAACACGTCGGGTGAATTCGCGTTTTTTACAATTACCAATCGGCATCAATTCGACACTTCAAGTATTACGCACCTCGCAAAAACGTCAGGTTAAATGCATCCGTCGACGCTAGAACAATTAATCCTTCCCAAATTATGAAGACACCCGTCATCAAGATGAATTTGCATTAATACCCATGTCGAGGATTTCACGGCAGCCTCTCTTACAGTTTGATAGCAAAATCACCGTACTCCGATGGTCGATCGCGATGCCATCGCCGTGGTCGGCAGCAGCTACGGCGGCTACCTCGCGACCATCCTGACGGAGCTGCGCCCCGTACGCTGGCTGGGCCTGCGCGTACCGGCGCTCTATCTCGACGATGGCTGGAATACGCCGAAGCGGGCGCTGCACGTGGAACACGACCTCGTCGCGTATCGCAAACGGATCGTGCCGGCGTCCGACAACCGCGCGCTGCGCGCGTTGGCCCGATTTGCCGGCGACGTCCTGATCGTCGAATCGGAGCACGACCAGATCGTGCCGCACACGGCAATCACCAATTATCTGCAGGCGTGTCTGTCTGCCCGCTCGATGACGTACCGCATCATCGAAGGCGCCGATCATGGGCTGTCAGATACGGCGAGCGGGCCTCGCGGGCCTGTTTGAAATCCCGATGCGCCACCGGGATCCTCGCGGCACGCTCGGATCGGCCGGGACCTTGCTCGGCGATTGCGGCACGATGGCGGGTGGATCGGGATTCGCTTGCGCATCCGGCAAGTCGAAAGCGCGCAACGCACTCACGATCCCGGGATGCGCTGCGACGCGATCCATTTCGGCCTCTGCCGCCGCTTCCGCTGCGGTGACGCCAAGGATTGCGTGGCGATGATCGTTGCACGCATGATCATTCACGCGGACAACGTAACGAGAATCGGGACGGGTATTTCGAGGAGCAACCATACTTGTCGGGCTCTCGGAAAGGGTGTCGATCCGAATTGCCGCTTCACGCATCCAGCCATGTGCGCAGCGTATACGTTTCTACGACTCAGCCTCGGTGGTCAGGCAGAGGCCGCGAAAATCTATCGGTTCTCGTATTTGTCCAACTGTGGGATCTGCGAACAGGTGTTCGGTGCAGCGCTTCAACTGCGGGGAATACTTTCGATTTCTACTTGGCTAAAGAAGGGCAAATTCAGCGAGGCGGCCGAAGCCGCACGCATTGCAGGACTTTCCTGATGCAATCAAACACCGCGCGCCTCCGCACCATCGATAGTGAGCGGCATGTTCAGTCTTATCACCCAGCCATGCATCGTGCCCCCTCATATCCGTGCTCCTGCGCGCCACAATTTCTGGTAGAAGTCGTCCTCCAGCAAGCGCCGCCTCAGAAACGAACCGCCAATCTGGATCAGAAACAGGAACACAAACCCGGCTAGGCACGCCCAGAACCATCCAGAGGAAGCGCCCAAAGCATTCAGCGCCACCATGATCAGGAGAAGGCAGCAGGATCCGCCCACTGTGACCGACAGGCTGAGCGAGCGCATATACTCCGCCTCGACGCGAGGCACGGGCGCAGGCTGTGTACCGACCAGATTCAACCGCACCTTGTGCGCAGTCGGCGTAGCGACCATCTGCGCGCCCTGTCCGTGCGCCACCATCTGCGCCGCGAGCGCCTGGAGCAACAGCGCATTCACCGGCCCCGGCTTGCCGATTGCGCGATCGACATCGTGCGCCGACAGTTCCAACTCCGTTTCCTTGACCGCACCGAGCGTCGCATGCCGGCCTTGGGGCGGCAGATCACTCAGCCACAGATGCCGGATACGCGCGCGCGGCGTCTGTTCCGCAGCCAGCAGCGTTTCTACCGCGTCCAGCACGGAATCGGACGGCATCGCAATCGGGCGAAACAGCCGCGCTTGCGGACGCAGCTTTCCCTTGAAGCTCTCGAGCACGTGCGGCAAGGTCAGCAGCATCGCCACGGCCGCCTCCGACCAAACCGGCTCCTCACCGTCTGCATGCAGTTGACAGGCCAGCACCAGCCGGAAATCGCATTGCCAGCTCTTGCCGAACCAGGCATCAATTTGCGTTTGCTGCGCACCGAACGGCACCCAACCGAACTGCACAAGATCAGGCAGCTTCAGTTTCCGCCAGACCGCTCGCAGCTCCGTCAGATCATCCTTGTCGTTCGATTGCAGGATCACATCGACGACCCGGCGCGGCGCATGGCGCGAGAGGCTGGCCGAGAACGGCGTTACCAGCTGCTCGAGGATCGGCCCGAGCCGCGCCCCACCCGCCGCATCCTCGGTCTCGGGCAAGGCCAGAATCTTGCCGGGATGCATCGGCGCGCTGCCTTCGAGTCCCAACAGACGCTCGGCCAGTTCCGGTTCCGGTGTCAGCGTGATGCTGTTGACGACGACCACGTGAGCCTGCGTCCATTGCCGCCACGCCGCCCGCTCACTGCGGCATAGGAAATTCCACCAGTCGACGCGCTCGATCCAGTCCTCGTAGCCCGAATAGATCACCGCGCACACGGCTCCCGACACCAGCAGCGGCAGCAGCAAGGCACGCGCGAAGAACAGCTCGGACATCACCGGCTTTCCCTGCGGCCAAGTGAGTGCCGTAATGACGATGCCCCCGGTCTGAATGACGGCGATAGCGAGCACGCACCACCAGATTGACGGTGGCTTGCCGTACCGGTACTCCTCCACGCTCGGGATCACCCACGTCCTGCTCATGCGATTTTCATCCCCGTGCTGTTGGCGATCACGTGACTGCCGCAGTGTGTGCGGCACATATGCACGACCCATTTGCGGCCGCCTTCGCTGTAACCCTCGCTGCATTCGACGATCGGATTGTCGCCATGCTCGGGACACGTGACGACGTCATGCAGCAGCGCAACCTTGCGGCCGTCGAGGTCGAATGTCGACGATGCGGTCTTGACGACGCCGCCATGCGTCGTTGCGTCGCCCAGGCATACGGGTGTTTTCATGATGAAGGTCCTTATGGTGGTGAAGGCCATGCGCCTCACCGGGGTACCAACGGTGCATCGGGGTTAGTCGGCTTGATTGATGCATCGCAGGTGATGCGGTCTTGGCCTGAAGGTGTTCGAAGGTTGCTGGGAATCTTCGCGTCAGACTCAATGCGATTACCAAACGGCAGTCGTCCTGCTCCATATACAAATCCAGGAATGAGTGGATAGCGGTCGGTGTCAAATGCCGCCACTGTTTCACTGATTCTTTTTGAAATGAAAACGCTATCGCTTGTGACTACCACCGTATAGTTCTTCGAATCCTCGAAGGTGTCGAAGCTATTGTTGATGTATATCATCGTAGCGAAGGTTTTCCCGCCATTCGTCGAGTACCAAAGAGGTACTGCACAACCTTTTTCTCCGTTTCCGCAAATCAATCCATCCGGATATGCAAGCGGCAAAACGATGTTCTTTCCGGTCGGGTCAGCATTAACAATACGCCCCTGGAAATTTTCGAACATACCTCGCCCCAAGTACTTTCGAATTCCCGCACGGGTATCGTTATAGTACGATTCACCATGATGACAGTCCCGGTAACGTTCCAACGTTACAAAGCGGTGGTCGTCGATCCGATAGATGACCTGGGGCGGCGAGTCATACGGCAATACCTTGAGTGCCGAACTCATGAAATCTCCGAGCCCGAAGGTTGAGCGCTGCGGAGGTTGTGCCACGCATCCCTGCACGAAAGCCACCAGCGCGATTATCCCAATGGCGTATCTCACTACGCTCCTCCTTTCCATTGCCGCTGCCGGAGTTGTTCTGCTTCGGCCTTGCTTTGTTCGTCGGCGACTGTCGTCCAATCGATACAGGATGGCTTGATGATGCTTTGGGGCGCCCCACTCTCGAAGTACTTGTCATAGCCCCATGTCCTGTCGGCCAGTTTCACGACGCCGCCATGCGTCGTTGCGTCGCCCAGGCATACGGGTGTTTTCATGATGAAGGTCTTTATTGCGATGAAGGCCATGCGCCTCACCGGGGTACCAGCGGTGCATCGGGGTTAGTCGGCTTGATTGATGCATCGCAGGTGATGCGGTCTTGGCCGGACGGCGTTTTAAGGTTTGAAAACACAGTGGGCCGCTTTGATAAGGGAAAGCTATCGCCGCTGATACCAGGGGGATAGGGCTCGTCCAAATCGATCCCGGGTGCCATCGGATATTCCACAACGGTGGCATCGTCGCCCCCCCATTTATTCGCCACATAGAGACGGTCCTTAGTGACGTAAACAGAGTAATCCTTTGAATTCTCGAACGTATCGAAGCTGTTATTGATGTAAATCATCGTAGCGAAGGTTTTCCCGCCATTCGCCGAGTACCAAAGAGGCACGGCACAACCTTTTTCTCCGTTTCCGCAAATCAATCCATCCGGATATGCAAGCGGCAAAACGATGTTCTTTCCGGTCGGGTCAGCATTAACAATACGCCCCTGGAAATTTTCGAACATACCTCGCCCCAAGTACTTTCGAATTCCCGCACGGGTATCGTTATAGTACGATTCACCGTGATGACAGTCCCGGTAACGTTCCAACGTTACAAAGCGGTGGTCGTCGATCCGATAGATGACCTGGGGCGGCGAGTCATACGGCAATACCTTGAGTGCCGAACTCATGAAATCTCCGAGCCCGAAGGTCGAGCGCTGCGGAGGTTGCGCCGTGCACCCCTGCACGAAAGCGACCAGCGCGATTATCCCAATGGCGTATCTCACTACGCTCCTCCTTTCCATTGCTGCTGCCGGAGTTGTTCTGCTTCGGCCTTGCTTTGTTCGTCGGCGACTGTCGTCCAATCGATACAGGATGGCTTGATGATGCTTTGGGATGCCCCACTTTCGAAATAATTGTCATAGCCCCATGTCCAGTCGGCCAGTTTCACGACGCCGCCATGCGTCGTTGCGTCGCCCAGGCATACGGGTGTTTTCATGATGAAGGTCTTTATTGCGATGAAGGCCATGCGCCTCACCGGGGTACCAACGGTGCATCGGGGTTAGTCGGCTTGATTGATGCATCGCAGGTGATGCGGTCTTGGCCTGAAGGTGTTCGAAGGTTGCTGGGAATCTTCGCGTCAGACTCAATGCGCTTACCAAACGGCAGTCGTCCTGCTCCATATACAAATCCAGGAATGAGTGGATAGCGGTCGGTGTCAAATGCCGCCACTGTTTCACTGATTCTTTTTGAAATGAAAACGCTATCGCTTGTGACCACCACCGTATAGTTTTTCGAATTCTCGAAGGTGTCGAAGCTGTTGTTGATGTAAATCATCGTAGCGAAGGTTTTCCCGCCATTCGTCGAGTACCAAAGAGGTACTGCGCAACCTTTTTCGCCGTTTCCGCAAAAAGCTCTTGGCGGATATGCAAGCGGCAAAACAATGTTCTTTCCGGTCGGGTCAGCATTAACAATACGCCCCTGGAAACTTTCGAACATGCCTCGCCCCAAGTACTTTCGAACTCCCGCACGGGTATCGTTATAGTACGAGTCTCCATGATAACAATCACGATAATGTTCCAGCGTTACAAAGCGGTGCCCGTCGATCCGATAGATGACTTGGGGCGGCGAGTCATACGGTAATTCCTTGAGCGTCGAACTCCAAAAATCGCTCAGTCTGAAGATCGGACGTTTCGGAGGTTGCGCCGTGCATCCCTGCACGAAAGCGACCAGCGCGATTATCCCTATGGCGTATTTCATTACGCTCCTCCTTTCCATTGCTGCTGCCGGAGTTGTTCTGCTTCGGCCTTGCTTTGTTCGTCGGCGACTGTCGTCCAATCGATATAGGATGGCTTGATGATGCTTTGCGATGCCCCACTTTCGAAGTAATTGTCATAGCCCCATGTCCAGTCGGCCAGTTTCATCAGGCGGTTCCAGAACGCCGGTCTCTCGTACGCATCACAAAAACCGACTGGCAAATCGTAGGCGGCCACCCGACGCATGAACGCCTGATGCTTGGGCAGCGTGCTGTGATTGGGAGGCTCGGCAAGATAGCCGTCGAGTCGCTCCAGCATTTCGTCTTGCGTTTCGAAACGAGTCGTGCGCGTGGAGCTGTAAATGTCCGCAGTCGTCACGGTACGTGCAGGTTGATAGATCGACCGCATGTATCGGTATTCTGGATCGGCGTATCGCCCCTGATTCTGATCGTTCGGATCGGGAACCCACTTTCCCATGGGAGGTGCTTCGGCGCGGGAGTCCTCGAAGCCGTCCACTTCTTCCACCGTGACCGGCTGCGGCACCTCCTCCGCGTTGATCGTCACGGTTTTGTCGGGATGAGGTACCGCCCACAGTTTCATGAGCGGCGTAAAAATAGCCCGGTTTCCATTCCAGAAATCCGTCGGCTTTGCACCGGGCACGAGCTTGTCGTCCGGGGTCGGTGGCAACGTACCGAACTTCTTCACGCCTGGGGCGTCTCCAACCGGCGTACTGCGCGCCAGCATGCGCTGCTTGACGGTATCGCCCAATTCGGCGAGCAGTTTGTCATCGATGCCTTGCCAACCGATGCTTTGCAGCGGCACCGCACCCATGACACGATCGTGTGGCGTGAAGTACACGTACAGTCGGCCGTGATTGTCGCGCTCATGGACGCCCGACTTTCGCTGGTTGTCCGGTCGCCAGAAATCCATCTCCTCGGACGCGCCACACTGCAACTGCTGCAATTGCGCCTCGGTAAAGAGGCGTTTGTCCGCCTTGATCCGGTTTGCGATGTTCCGGAAGGTATTGACGCGTGCTTCGGCTGTGGGTCGCTCTGCTCCGCAGGTCAGGGCGTCCGTGATCTTGTCGTCGAGCGCATACGGAGAGTTCATCAGGAACAGGGCATCCGGTGCGCGCGTCTTGCACAACGCGGTCGCGGCCATCGCAATCATGGTGCCCTGGCTGTGCGACATTACCGTCACCGTATCGCGTGGACATTCTTCGCGAATGCGGTCGATCAGGTCGGCCAATCGCTGGGCCGCATGCGCGTAGTAAGAGCGTGGCGGGGCATCCTGCAACTGGCGATCGGCTTCCGTATTCAACGTCTCCATGTCGAAGCCGAGTACATGACGTTTGAAGCCCGCTTCACTCCACAGCTGCTGCAAGTTGTTGGTGCCGTTCTGAAAGGGACCGCCGCCCCAGAACCACGGGCCTTTCTCCTTCGTGCAATCAGGAGAGCCCCATGCCGACAAGTCCGTGCCGCGCAGGTTGCGCAGCGGGATGCGCCAATTGCCCTCCTTGCGGTCCTCCGCACGATAACCCCAGTAGAAGCGGATCACCGGTGAGTGTCCTGCTTTTTTGATCCGACGAGTCCGGACCCCGCCATCCTGCGCCGGTTCGTCGGTATATGTGTTGGCTATAAGAGCCGTTTCGTCCGTGCGCCGCAGCCGATCGTTGAGGCCATCGCACAGCGCTCTTTCCGCTGCGTCGTACCACTCCCCGTCGGAGTTGACACCATGCACGAAGATAATGACACCGGGCATATGCGGCGGAATACGGCACTCGGCGCGCACCTGGAAACTGGTCGGCGTAAGAAATGACTCCCAATACGGTCGCCCCAGATGGTCGCGTTTCATCGGCACGATACGCGTCGCAAACGGGTGCCGATAAGGCTTCGGCGCTTCGGCGTCGTTGGTCGCATTGTCTGGCGGGTTGGACTGGTCGGTCATGAGTCAGGCTTCTTTATTGTTCTGGAGTATTAACTTGATCCCTTGAGCAACATCCTGCAGGCTCAACGAGGTCTCGCCTTTGTCGCTGGTGATGCCCTCGACAATCTGGCCATTGGCCAGTTGTATCTTGTATGGGCGGTTCGCGACCGGCCGGCCGGTGATGTCATCGCTGAGAATGAATCGCTCGTCGTGCGCAATATCGACCTGGTTGAACTTCGGCGGCGGCAGCGACAGCGCACCCGGGCCTTGCTTCTGGATTTCGATGACCCTCAGGATCAGGCAGCCGGCCCCGCCAATCTCGACGTTATCGCCCTGCACCTTGACATACGCCGTGCCGCCGCCGCCGAGCACCACCCCGTTGGCAGCGTTGACCGTCGTGGTGCCGTCGGCACTCGTGATACGCATGTCCTTCTGCGCCACCAGTTCCATCGCATCCGACTGCGCCTGCATCTGGACCTTGCCACGTGCAGCGAAGATCTTGATGCCGAACTTGTGCGCGAACAGCGACAGCACGTCGCCGGCCGCAATCGCGACGTTGCGCAGTGCATTCACGTTAAAGCGTGACGACGTACCGACGCTCACATCCTTGCCGGCCGACACCATCACCCGATCCGGCGTCGCCAGACCAATGCCGTTCGGCGCGGACAATGCGATCACGGCCGTCTTCAAGCTAGTCAGCTCGTCTTTGAGCCACGCGTTTTCCGCCTTCAGGTCCGCGATCTCCGCCTGCGCCACCGCGGCGGCATCGGTCAGCCCCTGAGCCTGCGCCTGCGTCAGCGCGAACTGGTTCGCTGCCGGCCGCATGTCGGTCGTCTTCCCGATCGCCTTGTCCTGTTTGTCGGACGACACCAGTAGGCCGCCGCCAGCGCGCACGTGCCCCCGATCGTCCGTGCGCAACTCGAAACCCTCGCCACGGGGTTGCTGGTCCCGGTCCACCGTATGACCCAGGTTCAGCTGCGTCTTGCCGTGTTCGGTAGCGATCTTGATGTGCTCGCGCCCCTGGCGGTCATCCATCTCCAGCGTGTTGTTCGAGCGCGTGCGAAGCGTATTGCGCGTGCCCCAGGGGACGCCACTGACGATCGGGTCCGTATGTTGGGCGGTGTGAAGCACATGGCTGATGAACGGCAAGTCCACGCAGCCCCACAGGAAGCTCACGCCGACGACAGTGCCCTCGACAAGCCCGAAGTGAAAGCCGGTCTGGCCCGGACCAGCGAACGGCTTGGCCAGGCGCATCGGACAGCTTTGCAGGCCCGGCACACGTTTGTCGCGATCCATATGGAGGTCGACGACGTAATCGCCGTCCTTGCCCAGATAGGGATCTTTCCAGCCGCCCGGCGACGCGATCGTTCCGGTGATGACCCCGTCGATCCTGGGCCAGGTTTCCTCCTTCAACGGCATCCGGTACTGACGATCGGATGGGATTGCGTCGAATTCGACGCGATAGGCTTGCTTGCGCGACGCGCGGCAGGTTACCCGCACCACGACCAGCCCGTGCTTCGCGTCAGGCAATGCCCGGTTCGACAGCTTCAGCACCGAGCCGGGCGTGAGATCCAGCATGTCGCATTCGCCGTGATACTCGACCTGCTCGGCCAGCGCCGCCTCGCGACGCAGCTGCGCCTCTTCCTTCGCCTCGTCCTCACTCAGGTTCGGCGTCCCCCACGCATACGCCTCGCCATACGTGGTGCGGTCCTCGTGGATCTGGCTGCCCGTCTCGATCGGCTCGGATACCGCCGTCTCGGCGCTGAACGTGCGCACCGTGTAGGTCGCGGGCAAGGTCTTCGCGCGCATTTCGAGTACGCTGACCGACTCGACACTGCGGGTTTCCAGTCCGCTGTGCGGCCGGTATGCGGCCGTCAGGCGGTCGGGGTCGCGACGATAGTGCGCATAGTCATCGCCGAAACGCACCAACTCACAGCGCTCGCCTTCCTCACACACAAACCAGATACCGGAACGACGGCACAGCCGTGTGATAAACGCCAGGTCATCTTCGCCCCATTGCATCACGAAGCTGCGCTTGCGATAGGTCCGGTGCAGCTTGAATGCAAAGCCGGCGAAGATCTTGTTGAACTCGTGCTCCCGCAGAATCTGCTCGATGATCTCCGGAATGGTCATATCCAGAAAAAATCGGCATTTCGGCACGTTGCGCAACAGTGCGAGCCGCGATTCCAGCACGATCTCGTAGAGTGACTGGTCTCGGTTGGTGTCCTTCAACGCAAACTCCGTCACCACGCCTTGCACGCGTCGCGCGCCTTCGGGCTGACTCCAGCGGTCACGCGGCGGCGGCTGGATCACGAAAGCGCCGATCCGATTCAGGAACTCATTACGCGACAGGTCATGCCGAGGATGAGTGAATTGAATCGTGTACCGGGTTGGCTCGCCGATGCCGCGCGTGCCGTCAAACGCGTAGATGTCGGCGAGCGCCGCATCGGGTGTACCCATCAGGTCCAGACTGTAAAACTGATGGATGTTGACACCCGCACGCGCGGTCGCATTGGAAATCACCGTACTCACCGACATGAACTGTCTCTATGGAACGTTTACGGAGTACCCCGCGCGATCCTATTCGACCGGTGGACGGATTAACATTGGACTAGTATGAAATCCACGTTGCGTGGGGCCAACCGAATCAGTAGCTGCGCGGCCTCGTCCGGCGAGCGTCTTTCCTGAAAAGCTCGAGGAACACGTCCCAGAGTCGGGAAGGACAGGTTTTTATTCAACGACAACATATCGAGGCTGCGGACAACTTTCCTGGGAGCCAATGCCTCACTTCCCCTATTCGCCCCCTCCCGTACCGGCAATCGTCAATCCAACTGTACCGGTACTGTACATAAAACCGTCGCTACACTGAACTCCATCCCGGTCTAGAACACGAATGGAGCCTCGCGATGGAATTCCTCACCCTCAGCGCATTGCCTGCCGGCATGCTGTTCGCGCTCGTCACGTCGATCACGCCCGGCCCCAACAACACGATGCTGCTCGCGTCGGGCGTCAATTTCGGATTCCGCCGCACGATGCCGCACCTGTTCGGCATCAGCATCGGCGTCGCGATCTTGATGCTGTGCGTCGGCTTCGGCCTCGGCGAGGCGTTCCGCCGCGTGCCCGTGCTGTACACGATTCTCGAAGTGGCAAGCGTCGCCTACCTGCTTTACCTGGCCTGGCGCATCGGCACGTCCGGCGAAGTGAAGGCACACGGCGCCAAGCCGCGACCGATGACGTTCATCGAAGCCGCCGCGTTCCAGTGGGTCAATCCGAAGGCATGGATGATGGTGCTGACTGCCGCCACGACGATCCGCCTGTCTGCCGATTACGGGATGAACGCCGCGTGGATGGCCGTCGTGTTCATCCTGATCGGCTTCCCCTGCATCAGCCTGTGGGCCGCGTTCGGCCAAGGCCTGCGCCGCTTCCTGTCGAACCGACGCGCGCTGCGCATCTTCAACGTGACGATGGCCGTGCTGCTGATCCTGTCGCTGTATCCGCTCGTCGCGCACGTGCTGCCGCAGTGAGCACTCACCAGCGTACCCGTTGAGCTTCATCCCATGCAGGCGTACCCTTTCGGGACGGGCGCGTGCAATCGCTTCGGCGCTTGCACCGCTGCTCTGCACGGAGATTGCCGATGAAGCCATTGCTGAAAGCCGGCGAACGCATCGAGGGCATGCACTGGGTCGCCGAGTACCGCCCGCTCACGCACGACATCCGCGTGCTGCGCGAAAACGTGGAAGTGGGTACGTACTGCGCGCCGCCCACGCTGTTTGGCGACGAGGAAGAACTGGGCGCCGCGAACCACGACGATCATCGCAGTCAGGAAGCGGCGCTGCGCGCGTACCTGCGCAGCTTCGTCAAGGAACACGACACGGAGGAGTAGCGGCGCCCGTAGCGCGGCGGCCGCAATGGCAACGGGCCGCTGAAGCGGCCCGTGCCGACGTTGCGTATTGACCGGATTGGCAGGCAGCAGCCACCGCGACGATCGCAACACTTGCAGGGCCGGTGCATCGCCCAGCCCTGCTTTCGCTCAATGCCCGAGCGATTCCATCTTGCCGGCCGGCTGCGCGACGCCGTGCGGCCGCGCCATCTGCTTGATCAGCAACGCGACGCACGCGAGCAGGCCCGCGACGGCGATCGTCGCGAACACGCCCGCGAACGAGAAGTGCCGGCGCGTCAGCTCGGCAACGAGGAACGATCCGGCGATCCCGCCGAAGCGGCCGACACCGAGCATCCATGCGACGCCCGTCCCGCGCCCTTCTGTCGGATAGAACGCCGCTGCGAGCGCCGGCATCGACGATTGCGCGGTGTTCATCAGCACGCCGGCGATGAACACGACGAGCACGAGCAACCCCACATTCCCGGCCGCCTGCCCGATCGCATACACGCTGATCGCAGTCAGCGCATAGCACACGGCGATCACGCGGTTCGCGTTGAAGCGGTCCATCAGCACGCCGCACAGCACTGCACCGACGCCGCCGAGCGGGAACAGCGCGGAGATCAGCGTCGCGCTCTTCGGCGTGAGCCCGGCATCCTTCAGCAGGATCGGCATCCAGTTGATCGATGCGTAGAAGATCACGAGGCCCATGAAGTACGCAATCCACAGCATCACCGAGCCGACGATGTAAGAGCGCGACAACACGACGCCGAGCCCCTTGCCGCCGGTCTGCGGCGCGGCTTCGGTCATCGCGAACGAGCCTGCGTTCAGCGCGTCGCGCGAGATCCGTGCCAGCGTCCCGCGGATCCGGTCGACGCTCTGGCCGTGCGCGACCATGAAGCGCACCGACTCCGGCATCTTCAGCAGCAACAGCACCCCGAGCAGCAGCGGCGTCACGCCGCCAAGCATCAGCACGCTGCGCCAGCCGAAATGCGGAATCATCCAGGCCGCGAGAAAACCGCCGAACGCGGCACCGAGCGGGAAGCCGCAGAACATCAGGTTGATCACGGTCGCGCGGCGCTTGTCCGGGCAGAACTCGCCCATCATCGTGACCGCGTTCGGCATCGCTGCGCCCAACCCGACGCCGGTGATGAAACGCAGGACCGTCAGGTGCCCGATCGTGTTCGCAAACGCCGACACGAAACACGCGACGCCGAACAGGAACACCGAGCCGAGCAGCAGCGCGCGGCGTCCGAGGCGGTCGGACAACGGGCCCGACACGAGCGCGCCGCACGCAAGGCCGAACAGCGCGGCACTGAGCACGGGCGCGAGATCGGGTTTCGTGAGGTTCCACTCGCCGAGCAGCGACGGCGCGATGAAGCCGATCGCGGCCGTATCGAAGCCGTCGAGCAGGACGATCACGAAACACATGAGGAATACGAGCCATTGAAAGCCGCCGAACGGCTGCTCGTTGATGAAGGTCTGGACATCGACCACGGGGGTGCGGTTCATCGCTAGTCTCCTTGTCGGCCGGAACGGGCGCTTCGGCGCCGGCTCCGGTCGCATCCAACATTGATATATGCAACAAGCGCGGCCTCGTGGCCGCGCCTTCCTTCGTTCGCGCACCGATTCGCTGCCGGTGCGCGGTCGATCGTCACGGGCCGCCGGCATTGGCGGACCGCTTGACCGGATCAGTGCCGGTACTCAGGCGGCCGCGCCTGCGCGGCCCCGTCCGGGCGACTGCATCTAAGCGGCCGCATCCTGTTCCTTGAAGATCTTGTCCGCGAGGTGGAACGCCGAATTCGCGGCCGGCACGCCACAGTAGATCGCGGTCTGCAGCAGCACTTCCTTGATCTCGTCGCGCGTTACGCCGTTGTTGCGCGCGGCGCGCAAATGCAGCGCAAGTTCCTCGCCGCGGTTCAGCGCGACCATCATCGCGATCGTCAGCAGGCTGCGCGTATGGCGCGGCAAGCCGTCGCGCGTCCAGATCTCGCCCCACGCATAGCGGGTGATCAGGTTCTGGAATTCCTCCGTCACCTCGGTGCGGTTCTCGATCGAGCGGTCGACGTGTGCGTCGCCGAGCACCGCGCGACGCACCTTCATCCCTGCTTCGTAACGTTGCTGGTCGTCCATCTTCGAAACCTCACGCGGTCAGGAAGTCGAGCAGCGCACGGTTGAACCCGTCGGTGCACTCGATGTTCGAAATATGCGCGGCGTCGAATTCGACGTGACGCGCGCCGGGAATCGCCGCAGCGAGCGCACGGCCCTGATCGGGCGGCGTCGACATGTCCTTCGCGCCGGTCACGACGAGCACCGGCAATCCGATGCCCGTCACTTCGTCGCGCAGGTCGGCGGCGTTCAGCGCGTCGCAGTTCGCGGCATAACCGTCCTTGTCGGTATGCACGAACGTGTCGCGGATCGCATCGAACAGGCGTGGCTCGCGTTCGACGAACGCGTCGGTGAACCAGCGCGGCAGCACCGCATCAGCGAGCGCGCTCATCCCTTCGGCGCGGGCCTTCTGCGCACGCGGCGCCCATACTTCGGGCGAACCGATCTTGGCCGACGTGTTCGCGAGCACCGCACGCACGATGCGCGACGGGAAGCGTGCGGCGAGCGCGGCGCCGGTCAGGCCGCCCATCGAAATCCCGCAGAAATGCGCGCGCCCGATGCCGACGTGATCGAGCAGGCCGATCACGTCGGCCGCCAACTGATCGATGGTGTACGAACCGGCCGGCGCTTCGGAATGGCCGTGACCGCGCGTGTCGTAGCGCAAGATGTTGAAATGCTGCGAGAGCGGGCGAATCTGCGGCGCCCACATCTGAAGGTCCGCGCCGAGCGAGTTCGAGAAGACGAGCCACGGCGCATCGTCGCGCGCGGCACGGTCGATCCGGTAATGCAGTTTCACGCCGTTGACAGTGGCGAAGGGCATCTCAAGGTTCTCCTGGTTAATGCGCGCCCGCGTGCAGCGCGAGCACGGCGTCGACGTAGGCCTGCGCCTCGCCGACGTAATGTGCGGGATCGAGCAGCCGCGCAAGCGCTTCGCGCGACAGGTGGGCCGATACGGTCGCATCGGCGGCGAGCACGTCGAACAGCGTCGCGCCGGTGCGCACGGCCTCCTTCGACGCATGTTCGACGACGTGATGCGCATCGAGCCTGCCGATCCGGTCGCCGAGCGCGAGCATCACCGCTTCGCCGAGAATCAGCCCGTGCGTCAGGTCGAGGTTCGCGGCAAGGCGTTCGGTGTTCACGTCGAGGCCCGCGACGATCTGCGCGATCTGCGCGAGCGCGCCGCCGGTCAGCCGCGCGAGATCGGGCAATGCGTCCCATTCGGCCTGCCAGCCGCCGAGCGCGCGCTCGTGCTCCTGCACCATTCCCGCGAACACGGTCGCGACAAGGTTCGGTGCGCGCACTGCGGCAGTCAGCACGGCGGCGCAGCCGACCGGGTTGCGCTTGTGGGGCATCGTCGACGAACCGCCCTTGCCGGCGGCGGCCGGTTCGCCGAGCTCGCCGACTTCGGTCTGCATCTGCAGCGACACGTCACGCGCGATCTTGCCGAGCGTGCCGGTCAACATCCCGAAGCACGACGCGGCTTCCGCGATGCGGTCGCGCTGCGTATGCCATGGCACGGCCGGCAACGCGAGCTTCAGGTCGGCCGCGAGCGCGGCGCTCACGCCGGCCGCGTGCTCGCGCAGGCTCGCCAGCGTGCCGGCCGCGCCGCCGAACTGCAGCACCAGCGCACGCGCGCGCAGCTCGGCGAAGCGCGCCCGATGACGCAGCAGCGCATCGAGCCATTGCGCGAACTTCAGGCCGAGTGTGATCGGGAGCGCCTGCTGCAGCCACGTGCGCCCGATCATCGGCGTCGCGCGATGCGTTCGCGCGAGCATCGCAAGCGACGCGCATGCTTCGTCGAGCAGCGGCTCCAATACGTCGAGCGTGTCGCGCAACTGCAGCACGGTCGCGGTGTCGATGATGTCCTGGCTCGTCGCGCCCCAATGCACGAACTTCGCGGCCTCGGGGTCGTCGGCCTTGACTTGCGCGGTGAGCTGCTTGACGAGCGGAATCGCGAGATTGCCGCCGAGCGCCGCGCCTTGCGCGAGCGCGTCCGCGTCGAGCCGGGCAGCGTCGCACGCGCGTTCGATCGGGGCGACCGCGGCGGCCGGAATCACATGCTGCGCGGCGAGCGCACGCGCAAGCGCGGCTTCGACGTCGAGCATCCGCTGGATCGTCGCGCGAGGCGACCAGATCCGGTTGAGCGGCTCGGTGCCGCAGATCAGGGAGGTCAGGCGAGCGCTGTCTTCGAGCATGGCATCGGAATGGGGAAACGGCGTGCGCCTATTGTCTACCCAAGCGGGCCGGTGTGCAGTCGATCAGACCGATCGGCCGATTGCACCCACCGGCACGCTTGCCGTTCAGGCGGCGGCCCTGCGCGTCGCGTCGATCAGCGGCACGCCGGTCAGCTTTTGCAGTTCGTCGAACGACAGGTCGGTGAAAATCTCGCTCACCGCGAGGCCGTCGGACGTCACGTCGAGCACGGCGAGATCCGTATAGATGCGGCTCACGCACTGCACGCCGGTGACCGGATACGAGCACTGCGCGACGATCTTGCTCTCGCCCTGCTTCGTCAAGTGCTCCATCATCACGAACACCTGCTTCGCGCCGATCGCAAGATCCATCGCACCGCCCACCGCCGGAATCGCATCGGGCGCGCCCGTATGCCAGTTCGCGAGATCGCCGTTCGCCGACACCTGGAATGCGCCGAGCACGCAGTAATCGAGGTGGCCGCCGCGCATCATCGCGAACGAATCGGCGTGATGGAAATACGCGCCGCCGGTCAGCAGCGTCACGTGCTGCTTGCCTGCGTTGATCAGCTCGTCGTCCTCGTCGCCGGGCGCGGGCGCCGGCCCCATGCCGAGCAGGCCGTTCTCGCTGTGCAGGAAGATCTCCTTGCTCGGATCGAGGTGGTTCGCCACCAGCGTCGGCACACCGATGCCGAGGTTCACGTAAGCGCCTTCGGGGATGTCCTGCGCAACGCGCCTGGCCATTTCATCACGGGTCAATCGTTTCATTTCGGGTCTCCGGTCGACCGGAGCGGGCGCGTCGGCGCTTGGCTCCGGTCCGATACAAGTTCACGCGGCTTGCGATGCACGTTCGGCGGCCAGCTCGGCCGCATGCGCGGCCTGCGGCACTTCGACGACGCGCTGCACGAAAATGCCCGGCGTCACGATGTGTTCCGGGTTCAGCCCGCCGAGCGGCACGACTTCCGACACCTGCACGATCGCGACCTTCGCGGCGCTGGCCATGATCGGCCCGAAATTGCGCGCGGTCTTGCGATAGACGAGGTTGCCCCAGCGATCGCCCTTGTATGCCTTCACCAGCGCGAAATCGGCGTGGATCGGCGTCTCGAACACATACGACTTGCCGTCGATCACGCGCGTTTCCTTGCCCTCCGCGAGCTTCGTGCCGAAGCCCGTCGGCGTGAAGAAGCCGCCGATGCCGGCGCCGGCCGCGCGAATCCGCTCCGCGAGATTGCCCTGCGGCACCAGTTCCAGCTCGATTTCGCCCGCGCGGTACAGCGCGTCGAACACCTGCGAGTCGCTCTGGCGCGGGAACGAGCAGATGATCTTGCGCACCCGCTTCGCCTTGAGCAGCGCCGCGAGGCCGGTCTCGCCGTTGCCCGCGTTGTTGTTGACGATCGTCAGGTTGCGCGCACCCTGCTCGATCAGCGCGTCGATCAGCTCGGACGGCATCCCTGCCGTGCCGAAGCCGCCGATCATGATGGTCGCGCCGTCGTGGACGTCCGCGACCGCCGATTGAAGCGATTCGAAAATCTTGTTGACCATGTCTCTTCCTGATACGAACCCGCGGCACGATGCGCGGCCTGTCGAGGGGACACGCGCGTGTCGCGTGCCGCGCCGGAAGGCCGGCGTCGACCTTCGGTTTGTTCGCTATTCGAACCTAGATTCGATTAGCGAACGATGGGCCGATCATAGAGTCGCGCAGAGCGCGTTGTCAAGGCGGGATCCTTCGGGGGTCGGCTGATCGTCGAACGGCAGACCGACGTAGTTTTCGGCCAGCGACTGCGCGGCCGCTCGCGAGCGCGTCACGTATTTCAGCTCGGCAAACTTGAGGCGATTGACGAACGGCGAGTCCTCCGGCGACGAATGCAGCATGTTCGTCATGAAGTACGAGAAGTGCTCGGCGCGCCACACGCGTTCGAGGCAGGTCGCCGAATAGCGCTCCAGCGGCGTCGTGTCGCCGTTGCGATAGCGTGCGCCGAGCGCTCGGGACAGCGCGCGGACGTCGGCCACCGCGAGATTCATCCCCTTCGCGCCGGTCGGCGGCACGATGTGCGCGGCGTCGCCCGCCAGGAACAGGCGGCCATGCTGCATCGTTTCCGACACGAAGCTGCGCATCGGCGTCACGCTCTTCTGGGTGATCCGGCCCTCGGTCGGCGTCCAGCCGGTGTCGTTCGAGAAGCGGGTGTGCAGCTCGTCCCAGATCCGCGCGTCGGACCATTCGGCGAGGTCTTCGTCGGGCTTGCACTGCAGATAGAGACGCGTGACCGTCGGCGAGCGCATCGAGAACAGCGCGAAGCCGTTGTCGTGATGCGCGTAGACGAGTTCGTCGAGCGACGGCGCCGCATCGGCGAGGATGCCGAGCCATGCGAACGGATAGACGCGCTCGAACGTGTTCAACCGTTCGGCGGGAATCGTCTGGCGCGCGATACCGTGGAAGCCGTCGCAGCCGGCGATGTAATCGCAATCGATGCGGTCCGGGCGGCCGTCCGCGTGTTTGAACGTGACGAACGGGTGCTCGCTTTCGACATCGTGCAGCGCGACGCCGGTGACTTCGAAGTGCATCTGGTGGCCGTGCGCGTCGCCGGCCGCGATCAGGTCGCGCACGACTTCATGCTGGCTGTAGACCGTGATCGCCCGCCCGCCGGTGAGCGCGCTCAGGTCGATGCGATGCCGCTGGCCGGAGAACAGTAGCTCGATGCCGTGATGTTCGAGCCCTTCGCGGCGCATCCGGTCGCCCAGACCCGCTTCGTTCAGCGTATCGACGGTGCCCTGCTCGAGCACGCCGGCACGGATCCGGTTTTCGCAGTATTCACGTGAGCGCGCTTCGACGAGGATCGAATCCACGCCTTGGAGGCGCAGTAGATGGGAAAGCAAAAGGCCGGACGGGCCGGCGCCGATGATGGCGACCTGAGTGCGCATTGTTCGTCTCCAGAACTTTGGTTCGAGTAATGGAAACAATTTGAGCGCTTTCCCGACTATGCGGCAACGCGATTTTGGAGATAAGTTGTATGCGTTTTCCGGATATTGGCCTGCTGCGATGAACCCGCTCGACCTCAACCTGATTCCGTACCTCGTCGCGCTCGACGACACGCGCAACGTCAGCCGCGCGGGCGACCTGCTCGGCGTGAGCCAGCCGCGCGTGAGCACCGCGCTCGGCCGGCTGCGCGAGTACTTCGGCGATCCGCTGTTCGTGCGCACGTCGCGCGGGATGGAGCCGACGCCGCGCGCGCTCGCGCTGCTGCCGGCCGCGCGCGACGCGCTCGCGCAGATCGAGCGCGGCCTGGTCGCGCCGCACGACTTCGAGCCTGCGGCAAGCACGCACACGTTCTCGATCGCGCTGTCGGACGTCGGCGAGATCGTGTTCCTGCCGAAGCTGCTGCAGGCGTTCGCGACGCACGCGCCGCACGCGAACCTGCGCTCGGTATCGCTCGCGCACGACGAACTCGGCCGCGGCCTCGAAGCGGGCTCGATCGATCTTGCGGTCGGCTACTTTCCCGATCTCGACGGCAACAACTTCTTCCAGCAGCGTCTGTTCACGCACCGGTTCGTCTGCCTGATGCGGCGCGGCCATCCGCTCGAACAGGCCCGCCCGTTCACGGCCGAGCAGTTTCTGTCGTGCGGGCACGCGGTGGTGCGCGCCGAAGGACGCAGCCAGGAGGTGCTCGAAAAATACCTCGCGAAGCAGCGCATGCACCGGCGCGCGGTGCTCGAGACGCCGCACTTCATGAGCTTGCCGTTCATCCTGAGCCGCACCGACCTCATAGCAACGGTGCCGCATGCGATCGGCTACGCGTACGCGGCCGAACACGCGTTCATCGTGCCGGTCGAACCGCCGCTGCCGCTGCCGCGCTTCGACCTGAAGCAGCACTGGCATCGCAAGTTCCACAACGATCCGCGCACCGCATGGCTGCGCGGCGTGGTCGCGTCGCTGTTCAACGACGAGCAGGACGAATGGCCGAAGTAAATGCGGCTGAATGGCCGGCGAACGGCGTCCGCACGCACGACCCGCGAAAGCATGAAACAATGGCCGGATATCCGCGCCGCCGCAGGCGGCCGCATTCGATGGAGCGACTAGATGGGTAAAAAAAACGCGCGGCCGGAGCCGGCCGCATCCCGCCCGAGCCGGGAGGAAGCGGAGGATGCCGTTCGCGTGCTGCTGCGCTGGGCCGGCGACGATCCGAACCGCGAAGGGCTGCTCGACACGCCGGCGCGCGTCGTGCGCGCATATGAAGAGTTCTTCGCCGGCTATGCGCTGGAGCCGCGCGACATCCTCGCCCGCACGTTCAGCGAGGTCGACGGCTACGACGAGATGATCGTGCTGAAGGACATCCGCTTCGAGAGCTACTGCGAGCATCACATGGTGCCGATCATCGGCCGCGCGCACGTCGCGTATCTGCCGAACCATCGGGTCGTCGGCATCTCCAAGCTCGCGCGCCTGGTCGACGCGTTCGCGAAGCGCCTGCAGATTCAGGAAAAGATGACCGTGCAGATCGCTGACACCCTGTTCGACGTGCTTCAGCCGAAGGGTGTCGGCGTGATCCTCGAGGCTGCGCATCAGTGCATTTCGACGCGCGGCGTGCATAAGCCGGGCGTCGAGATGGTTACGTCGCGCATGCTCGGCACGTTCCGCACCGATCCGTCGACGCGACGCGAATTCCTGTCGATCGTCGCGAATCCTTCTTCAGTCAACCTGACGAACACGTAATGCAGTCCACGAAGCAAACGGCGGACGCGCCGGTCGTGCTCGTGACCGGCGCCGCGCGCCGGGCCGGGCGCGCGTTCGCCGAGTATTTCGCCGCGCACGGCTATCGCACCGCGGTGCACTACGATCGCTCGGCCGATGCCGCGCACGCGGCGGCACACGCGATTGCCGAGCGCGGGCCCGATTCGGCCGCACTGCGGGCCGACCTGTCCGACGCCGCGCAAATCACCGCGCTGATCGATGAAGTCTATGCGCGCTTCGGCCGTCTCGACGTACTGGTCAACAATGCGTCGGTGTTCTGGCAGGACCATTTCCCGAGCTTCGATCTGGCAGCGTTCGACCAGGCGTGGGCAGTCAACTGCCGCGCGCCGATCCTGCTCACGCGTGCATTCTACGAACGGGCGCGCGCGGCCGGCACGCAGGGTGTCGTCGTCAACGTGGTCGACCAGAAGATCAAGGAAAACTTCCACCGCGACCACTTCAGCTACACGGTCGCAAAGGCCGCGCTCGGCAACCTCACGCAGATGCTGGCACTGTCGTCCGCACCGGTATTGCGCGTGAATGCGGTGTTCCCCGGGCTGATGCTGCCAAGCGACGACCAGACGCAGGCCGACTTCGAACACGCGAGCCGCGCCTCGACGCCGCTCGCGCGCATCGCCGGGCCCGACGACGTCGCGAGCGCGATCCTGCTGCTGACGGGCAGCGCGTACAACGGCGTCGATTTCGTTGTCGATGCGGGGCAGAATCTGATTCGTGTCGACCAGGACGTGCTGTACAAGCATCGTTCGCCGGACGGCAAGCACTGACCGATCGGGCGTCGAAAGGCCCGCCCGCGCGGTCGCTTTCGTGCGTCGGTGTGCGGTGCGTCGGTGTGCCGTGTGGCGCGATCGCGTCGCACACGACGGACGGCGCCGGCCGCGCAGCAGCCGCCCCATCTTGCGTCGCCGGCCGCGCGCCGGTCGGAATCGCGTCGCACGTGAAGCAGCACGACGCGCTCCGCCTCCGTCTTCAATCGCTCGGCGCCAACGGCATTCGAGCCGTTTGCGCGCCGCCGTTACGCCGCCCGCCACGCGCAGGCCGCGTTACGGCTTGTCCGCACTGCCGCCTTCGCGAACCTTCCCTTGCGCGACGCTCGTGCCGGGCGGCACGCTGTGCGTGAGCCACACATTGCCGCCGATCACCGAGCCGCGCCCGATCGTCACCCGGCCGAGGATCGTCGCGCCCGCATAAATCACGACGTCGTCCTCGACGATCGGATGGCGCGCATTGCCCTTGACCAGCGCGCCGTCGCCATCGGCCGGGAAGCTCTTCGCGCCGAGCGTGACGGCCTGGTACACGCGCACGCGCTCGCCGATGATCGCGGTCTCCCCGATCACGACGCCGGTGCCGTGGTCGATGAAGAAACTCGGGCCGATCTGTGCGCCCGGGTGGATGTCGATGCCGGTGGCCGAGTGCGCGATCTCGTTGATGAAGCGCGCAAGCAGCGGCACGCCGAGCCGGTGCAACGCGTGCGCGAGCCGATGGTGCATCATCGCGAACACGCCCGGATAGCACAGCAGGATCTCGGTGATGTGCTGCGCGGCGGGATCGCCGGCATAAGCTGCCTGGATGTCGCTGACCAGCAGCGCGCGAATCGCCGGCAACTGCCGTCCGAATTCGCGCGCGATCTCGAATGCGCGTTCGTCGAGTTCCGCGAACGGCGTGTCCGCGTGCTCCGGCAGGAACGGCAGCGCCCGGCGAATTTGTTCGGACAGGATTCGAAGCGTGCTTTCGAGCGTATGGCCGACGTAATAGTCGACGCTTTCGTCGGTCAGATCCGGCGCGCCGTAGTGCGTCGGAAACATCGACGCGCGCAGGCCGGTGACGATCTTGCAGATCGCGTCGCGCGACGGCAATTCGCGGATGCCGCGCGGATGACGCGTCCGATGAAGTTCCTCGCGCGATTCGCGCAAGCCGGCGACGATTTCTTCGAGGCCCCACTGACGGGCGGGTGATGTCGACATATGCCAATGCAGGCAGCCGCGCGCGTTCGCACGGCCGCTAATAAAGTGACGGGTTCCGCAAGATTACCGCGTTTTCGTGCGGCAGCGGCACACCGGAGGATCGGCCGGACGGCCGATCTTGTCCGTGCGCGCCGGCGTCAGATCGTGATGCTGCTTGCATCGATCCAGCGCACGGCCCAATCGCGCGCGTGCGCGATCGCATCGCCTTCGTCGTTGAACTGGAGCTCGGTCGGAAAAAACCGGTTCGCGACGAGTTCCCCGTCGCTCGATCGCGAGATCACGACGTAGGGCTTGAACGAACCGTCACTGGCGCGCGCGGGCGCGCAATTCAATAGATATCCGCGGTGCGTGAAGGCAGTAGTCGCTTGCATGAGTCCGCCACCTTTAGTCCCTTGCTTTGTTGTTCGCTACCCGTCTTTAAGGGTGCTGCGGCGCCCCGGCGCGGGCAGAGGCGGCGAGACTGCGTCCCCTGTCGCCGCTTCGCAGGAAAAGAATCATACTCTGTAGAAAACGGGTGTTCTAGCTGAAATAAATCAGGACAAATCAGCGCGCGCCGCGCGACCGCGGCGATCGCCCCGCGCGCCGTTTCCCGCCGTGCCCGGAACGGGACTTGCTTGAATCCGGAGCGCTTCGCCGCCAGGAGAGCCGTGATGGAAACGTCAGCTCATGCGCGCGCCATGCACCCGCGCAGCATCGAACTGGATAACGAAGACACGCACGACAGCACCGTCGACACCGACGGCAAGCATCGCGAGGCGGCGCGTCTCGCGAGCGGCCATGCGTTCTCGCCCGACCAGATCACGCGCAGCAACGCGTCGCTGGTCAACGCGATGCCCGAGGCCGGCGACGGCTTTGCCGGTTTCGACAGCCGCCCCGGGGGGAATCATCCGGCGTTCGCGCTGCGGGCCGGCTACGTGGTGATCGAGAAGGGATTCGACGCGCCGCCGCAGGTGGCCGACGAGCTGTTCGGCCCCGTTCACCGGATGCACGGCAGCGCGTACTGGCCCGTTCACGGACGGCGCCCGGAACGCGTGATCGAAATCACGACGGTGCCGAGATAGCTTCCGCGGCGTTTGAATCGGGCGTTCGATTGCTTGGCCGGGTTCGAACGTAGCCCGCGGTGACGCGTGCAAACCGGCCGGCGCGGGCGCGCGTTGCGTGGCCGGTCCGGATGCGGGTGATCCGTCGTAGCGGCGCGGCCCTCGATAACGGCGTCGGTTCCCGTTCGGCACCATGACGCGATACAGCGACGAGCACCGCATTCCGCACGGCATCGATGCGCGAGGATTGATCGACGTCACGTCGTCGCGATGCAATTGCGATTCAATGGACGCGACGGCGCGGCGCGGCACGCATTCGTCGCCAGCCTTCCATGCGGCGCGTGCTCGGGTGGTGCGCGGTCGCGAGCCGGGCCGCCGCCCGAATCCGCAAGCGCAGTAACCGACGATGATTCGAGATATCCACCCGTCGCGCGCGGCGACGGGTGGGATCAGCCGTGTCGACGGCCGGCGCGAACATCGCATGCGTCGCGATCCGGCGTGGCGATCGCTCAGCTCAGCATGCAGCGCGCGCCTGGCCGGGCGATCGCCATGCGCCGCGCAGTCGGAACGGCCGAGGTGCAGCGGCCCGGCAACCGGGGCGTCGCTGCAAAGTCCCGGCCGTTGGTTTACTCTGCCTCGCAGCAATGCTTGGCCTGCGGCCATTCGGCCGGCTTTCGTTCAACCCGCCACACGGAGACACTATGTACAAGCGCATTCTGGTTGCCATCGACGGCAGCGACACGTCGCGCCACGCGTTCGACGCCGCACTCGCGCTCGCGAAGGAGCACGGTGCGGAGCTGCAGCCGTTCTATGTCGTCGAGAACGCCGCGATCTATTACAACGTGCCGGGCTACGATCCGTCCGTGCTGCGCGACCAGCTCGTCGAACAGGGCAATGCGCTGGCGGCCGATTTCACGGCACTGATGCAGGCGGCCGGCGTGAAAGGCAAGACGTTGATCAGCGAGGCATCGTCGCTCCACGACGTGTCGACGCTGATCCTCGATGGCGCGAAGGCATTCGGAGCCGATCTGCTGGTGCTCGGCACGCATGGGCGCCGCGGGTTCCGTCGGCTCGTCCTCGGCAGCATCGCCGAGCAGTGCGTGCGGCATGCGACGCTGCCCGTGCTGCTGATTCCGGCCGCCGCGCATACGGACGAGCAGGAAGGCTGAGCGGCAGCGGTGGTGGCGCGCCGCGACGCGGTGCCGTGCAATGCGGCGCGCACGCGCGCTCGCCCTGCCTGCACGCCGCTGCGCCTGCCGCGGCATGTACGCGCGGTCGCGACGTTTTGTCACCCGACAGTCGCAACTTGCGGTGGGACAATGATTCCGTCGATTCAACGCCGGAGTAACTCATCATGCTGACGCCCGTCGCCACACGTCCCGCCGTCTCGTCCCATGCAGGCAACTGGGCTCCCCGCCAGGCGCCGCACTGCTCGTCGTGCGCGATGCGGCATCTGTGCATGCCGCAGGGCCTCGCACCCGAAGCGCTCAGCCGCCTCGAATCGGTGATCTGCGCGGCGCGCCCGGTCAAGCGCGGCGAAGCGCTGTTCCGCGAAGGGGACGCGTTCGACAACCTGTACGCAGTGCGCTCCGGTTCGCTGAAAACCGTCGCCACGCGTCACGACGGCCGCGAGCAGGTCACGGGCTTGCATCTCGCGGGCGAAGCGCTCGGTCTCGACGGCATCTGCGACGACACGCATCCGCGTACCGCAGTCGCGCTGGAGGACAGTTCCGTCTGCGTGATTCCGTACAGTGCGCTCAAGGCGCTGTGCTCGGAAGCCGGCTCGATGCAGCTGCGCATGCACAAGCTGATGAGCGAGCAAATCGTGCGAGAAACGACGCAGACCATGCTGCTCGGCTCGCTGAACGCCGAAGAGCGCGTCGCCGCGTTCCTGCTCGACGTTTCGTCGCGCTACCTGAAGCGCGGCTACTCGCCGTCGGAATTCAACCTCCGGATGACACGCGAAGACATCGGCAGCTACCTCGGCATGACGCTCGAAACGGTCAGCCGCACGCTGTCGAAGTTCCAGAAGCGCGGCCTGATCGAGATGCACGGCCGCCTCGTGCAGATCGTGGACTTCGACGGCCTGCATCACGTGTGACGCCGCGGCGCATACCTCGGCGCCCCCCGTGTCCCCACCCCGTCCGCTCGATCAGTCGAGAAATAGCGCGGCGCGCGCCTTCAGCGCCGCGCTGAAATCGTCGAGCCAGCCGATCGACAGACGCCAGCTCTGCCAGTAAAGCTCGATATCGACGGTCCGTCCGCGCGACATGTCGACCAATTCGCCGGCCGCCAGCTGGCGATCGACCATCCGGTCCGGACACATTCCCCACCCGAGCCCCGTTTCGCATGCGCGCAGGTAGCCCGCGACGTGCGGAATCCAGTGTTGCGGCGGATCGAGATCCGCGCGCGTCACCCGCCGGATGAACCGCGCCTGCAGGCCGTCCTTCGGATTGAACATCACACACGGCGCCCGGCGCAGCGCATCGCGCGTGATGCCCGTACCGAAATAGCGCTCATAAAACGCAGGCGAACACACCGCGCGATAGCGAATGCGCCCAAGCCGCGTCGACCGGCATCCCTGGATCGGCTCGGCCTGCGCGGTCACCGCACCTTGCACGCTGCCGTCGCGAATTCGGGCGGCCGTGTAGTCCTGGTCGTCGATCACGAGGTCGAGCAGCGTTTCGCGCTCGGTGCAGAACGGTCCGACCGCATCGATGAACCAGGTCGCGACGCTGTCGTCGTTGACGGCCACGCGCAACGTCGGCCACGCACTCGCGATCTGGCCCGGCAACGCCGGCATCCGGCCGCCGAGTTCCGCCTCGAGCAACTGCACGCGCTCGGTGTGCCGGCACAGCAGCGCGCCCGACGTCGTCGCGACGCACGGCTGCCCGCGCTTGACGAGCACGCTGCCGACACGCTCCTCCAGCAGTTTCACGCGCTGCGATACCGCCGACGGCGTGACGTTCAACTCCTTGGCCGCCCGCTCGAACGAACCGTGCCGGATCACGGCCGCGAGGGCATCGAGCAACGCATAGTCGAGCATTAGATTTCCTTAATCTACATTAGACGAATTAGCTTCTCTTATGTCCACTCTGCCCGCAGACTAGCGCTAACCGTTTGCTTCGTCTACTGCTGCCACGCTCCCCATCATGAACTGGATCGCCTTTTCCCACGGAGCCGCCCTGTGCGGTTCGCTCATCGTCACCATCGGCGCACAGAACGCGTTCGTCCTCCGCCAGGGCATCATGCGCTCGCATGTCGGCAAGATCGTGCTGCTTTGCGCACTGTCCGACATGATCCTGATCGGCGCGGGGGTCGGCGGCGCGTCGGTGCTCGTCGAACGCTATCCGACTTTCGTGCACGTGGTGCTGTACGTCGGCCTCGCGTATCTCGCGTGGTTCGGTTTCAACGCACTGCGCCGCGCGTTCAAATCCGCGCACGAAACACTCGACGTGCACGGCGACGTAGTCGCGCCGCCGCCGCAGAGCGCGATCGCGATCGTGCTGATGACGCTCGCGTTCACGTGGCTCAACCCGCACGTGTATCTCGATACGTTCCTGCTG
Organism: Burkholderia sp. AU19243; assembly: GCF_018148075.1. Lineage (NCBI taxonomy): Bacteria > Pseudomonadati > Pseudomonadota > Betaproteobacteria > Burkholderiales > Burkholderiaceae > Burkholderia > Burkholderia sp. AU19243. The sequence goes on along the minus strand of NZ_JAGSTV010000013.1, from coordinate 34,743 downwards.
ATCGGTACGGCCGGTGCGCGCGAACCGCAAGGCGCGCGCGTCGCGTTCGCGATCGGCGCGATGTCGGTCAGCGTCGTGTGGTTCCTCGGGCTCGGGTACGGCGCGCGACTGCTCGCGCCGTGGTTCCGCAAGGCCATCGCCTGGCGCGTACTGGATGGCGCGATCGGCAGCATGGTGCTGTTTCTCGCGGCCGTGCAGTTGCGATAGCGCGTTGCGCTACCGATCGATCACGGGCGGCCGCGTGCCGCCCGTTTTTCGCTTCGGCCCGGCGTTGAAACCTACATGCGCGCCGGTCGGCACCGTGCCGGCTGTCGCGCACCGGCGACGCGAAATTCGGCTCCAGATCCAACCGAACCGCACGGCCTGCCTATGTAACGAGCGCCGCATCTGCTATGCGGTGCCATCTTTCAGCGTTCGCGGCCGCACGCCGCCTGCACGATTCCGGGCGATGCGCGAGAATGATCCGGCGTCCCGCGACAACGGCGCACGTGCTTGGCCGAACCGCCGTCCCGTCGCATTCGTCTCGACCCATCACGTCGTTCGATTCCTTCTCCTCGCAGACATCGGAGCGAAACATGGCACTACGCACTCTCGGCACGTCAGACATCCGGGTTTCACCCCTCGCATTCGGCGGCAACGTCTTCGGCTGGACCGTCGACGAGCATGCATCGTTTGCGCTGCTCGACGCCCTTGCAGATACGGGCATCAACTTCATCGACACCGCCGACGTCTATTCGGCCTGGGCGCCGGGCAACAACGGCGGCGAATCCGAAACGATCATCGGCAAGTGGCTCAAGCGCTCCGGCAAGCGCGAACAGGTGGTGATCGCGACCAAGGTCGGGATGCTGCAGGCGCGCGCGGGCCTGACGAGGGAGAACATTCTGAAAGCCGCCGACGATTCGCTGCGGCGGCTGCAGACCGACTACATCGACCTGTATTTCTCGCATCGCGATCTCGCCGACACCGCGCCGCTCGAAGAAACGCTCGGCGCGTACCAGACGCTGATCGACGCGGGCAAGGTGCGCATCATCGGCGCGTCGAACTACAGCGGCGCGCGTCTGCGCGAAGCCGCCGACATCAGCCGGCGCAACGGCCTGCCCGCGTACCAGGTGATTCAGCCTGAATACAACCTGGTCGACCGCGCCGAATACGAACGCGACCTCGAACCGGTCGTGCGCGACCTGAAGCTCGGCGTCGTCAACTATTACGCGCTCGCGAGCGGCTTTTTGTCGGGCAAGTACCGCAGCGAAGCCGACCTGAAGAAGAGCGTGCGCGGCGACCGTGTCGCCCGCTATCTCGATGCGCGCGGCCTGCGCATCCTCGCGGCGCTCGACGACGTGTCGGCGAAGCACGGCACGCAACCAGCCGCGATCGCACTCGCGTGGCAGATCGCCCGGCCGACGATCACGGCACCGATCGCGAGCGCGACGTCGCTCGAGCAACTCGCGCTGCTCGGCGAAGCAGTCCGCGTGCGGCTGGACGACGACGATATCCGCAAGATCGACGCGGCCAGCGCGGTGTGACGCCGTTCGGCTACGGACCGGTGGCTTGACTCGCGACGATGCGCGGTTCCAACCGTCGGCCCGGGTCACGCGCCGCTTCGGCATCGGTTCGCAGCTTCAACGGGCGTTGCGCAGCGCCATCGACGATGCACCGTAGTTCGCACCTCGCGCGGCTGAATTGCGCCCGACTCGAAAAACCCCGCGAAACGCGATTTCGCCGTTGCTCGTCGTGCGCAACCGCCCATCGGCCAGCGCGCGAACTACGAGCGTGTCGGTCGATCAGCCATGAACTCCCGATGGCAAGCGACCTCGAACGGCACACTACTGATAGTTGATCGTCATTGTCGCCAATGAATTCACGGTGCCACCGCCCGGACGCCCGTTTGTCGCAATGTACTCGGCCGCAAGGTTCAGCATCACGGAGTTGTCCGTCACCGGCATCGATGCCGAGTTTCCGATGCCGTTCGCGCCGAGCGTTGTATTGTCGTCGGCTTTCGACAACCGGATTGCCACGCCCTTCGCAGTGCCGGTATTCCGAAAAGCGCTCGGCATATCCGCATCCGGATCGCCGGTGAACGAGAAGCTCACTTGCTTGACGCCAACCGCACAGTTCTCCATCGCTACCGAAAACGTCTGGCGGCCGGCCGTACTACCGACCGCGGACAACCTGCTGGTCGAGACGCTCGGCAGCGGGACCACCCTGTTTCGATCGCCTACCCGAAGATCACATGTACCGGGCGAGAAACGGATCCGCCCGTTGATCAGATGATTGAAATTCATGGCGGGTTGCGGATTGACTCCGTAACGGCCATCTAGTTGGAACACCGAATAGTTGTTTATCGAAGTTTCGCCGGTGGCAGGCGCGGCCCCTTTTCTCAAAAGGACCAGTGAATAGCTAATGTCGAACTCCTGCTCGTACCAGAACCACATCGGCCGGTCAATTGTCAGCCCGGTCGGAATCGATCCATCGCTCTGACGATACAGTTTCCCCTTGTATCGAATGGCGACCTCTACCCCCTCTCCCACCACCGCATTGCGCGGATTCACCCAGAAGGAAATGGGCTCCTTGATGTTGGACGAACAGTATATGTGCTGACTGATCGCCCCGGATTCCCAAATGACCCCGCCTTCTTCCATTGATGCAAGCACGTAAAGATCGCCGGGCAACGTCGTAACGGCGGTTACAGGGCCATTCTCCTTGCCCTGCCAGCACGACAGCGCATGCGCATCCAGCGGCCCGATCAAACACATAACAGTGATCAATGTCGCCTTTATCAAGCTCATGCGGCACCCCGTGGTCAAAAACTGGATTGTCTGCACCGGGGCTCGCAGGATCTATAAGACGAGTACGATTTCTGTTAAAGAGCGTCAATATTGCACGGTCCGCAGCCCGGCTCGGCAGCGCAAATTTCCGGCATCCGCACACACATTGGTTCGCATGCCGCGATCCTTCAGCCTCACGAGACGCGAGCGTATGGCCGCGAATGCCGGTCATGCGCCCGCGCCGCAACGCCGGCGCGACGCAACACATCAGCCGAGCGGCGTCAACGAAATACTTGCGTTCGTCGAATCGGACACGCTGTCCGCGTTCATCACGACCCACTGCTGATTCGCGCCGAACAGCGGAATCGAGATCGACGACTCGGTCGTGACTTGGACCTTCGTGTTCGTGATCGCATAGGTATCGCCGGGGAACTGCGACACGTTGGCCGGATATTGGTCATCCGGCGCGTTCAGTACGTAGACGGCCACCTGTCCTGACGAATTGAACACAGCGAAGTAGAACGAATTGATGCCCGACGATACGTTCAATACATACCGCTGCGCACTCGGCACGAAGTAGTAGCGGCTGTACTTGTTGAACGCATAGCGCTCGCCGTTGGCCTGCAGGTTGGTGTTGTTCAGGCCCGACGTATTGGTCGGCATCGCCTGGCTGCCCAGCCACGCTTCGGCCTGCGCGCCGTTGCCGGCCTGCGGGTCGAGCGTCGCCGTCAGGCTGGCCGAGCCGCCGTTGCCCGGCCCGGAGAACGTCAGCAACGCGGCCGACCCCTGATTGCCGGTCGTTTGCGCGATCTTGACCTGAACGTAGTACTGGTTCGCGCCGACCAGATCGATCGGCACGTCCTGCGCCGCCTGCGTCGTGTTGTACAGAAATGCGACGTTGATCGGGTTCACGATCGAATTCACGGCCTGCAGCGGATTGCCTTGGCTCACCACCAGGCGATTGCCGCCGTTCCAGTTTTGCGTACCCATGATGAAGCTCCGTATCGATTACAGCAGATTGTCCAGAGACGCGCAGAACGCGCCGTTCGCGGCGTCGGCTGCGTCGTCGCCCTGTCGCCTCCGGTGGCGGAGCGCGTGTGGGCCCCGCCATCGGCGGCGAATGGCGTGACGACTGTCAGCACTTGCCCCACAGCACGATCGTGTAGACCGCGGTGCCGTTGAGATAGACGGTTGCCTTCAGTCCGGTCGGAATGAGGGTGCCGCACGTTTGCGCGCAGACCTTCAGTTGCCCGCCGACCGGAACCGGAATTGGCAGCGTGATGCAGTAGTTTCCGTAGATCGGAATCGTGAAACACAACTTGCGGGTCGCGGGATCGTAGGTCGCTCCAACGCATACCGACAGCTTGAGCGCTTCGACGCCCTCGAGCTGGACATTGCCTTGCCGGGAAACATCCCCGTCGAAACCCGTTGCGGCAAAATTCGGCACGTGTTCGTTCGTGCCGTTTTCCTGACATGAGCAGCCTGACATGATGACTTCCTCTCAGTGTGGATCCGTAATCGACGTGCACGAACGGATCCGTAATCCGCGCACCATGACGTCCGTCGGGTAATCCACTTGATCGCATCGTGACGCATCGATTTGCATGCCTAACCATCTGGCATCCGACACGCCGTCGATCATCCCGCCACACGCCGCCGGCAACCGAATCGATGGTGTCGGTGGTCCCCTCGCCTCACCGTCGCCTGGCCGCCCGCTGAAACATCAAGCAACGCCTGTGCCAACGACGCATTCACGCATGCGTACGGTATTGGAAACCGATGCGGGGCCGAGAAGCGGACGGCGGCGTCCGCGGCGCGCACGCACCGTGGACGATTTCGTCCAGTCGCATGCGGATGCGCTCGCGGCACGGCCGATGACGGCACGCACGACGCGCGCGAGCATATCCGGCGTGCACGTGATGACGCACGCTCGGATTCGAATAAACGGGGAGTAAAACGGCGGCGCGTCGGGAAATCCGGTGCGATGCACGGTGTCGCACCGGAAGGGCGCCCGCGGGCCGGTCAGCCGCCGGCAGCGACTTTGCTGTACGTAAGCCGGCTTGGCCGCACGCGCATGCGCACCAGAGAGACGAGCAACGAGAAGCCCGCATGATTGGGATCGATCACCGGCACGTACGTGCCGATCGCTTCCTCGATCAGTACCGACACACGCGCCGCCACGTCGACGAAACCCGTGCAGCCGAGCAGGATCGATTGCGCGCCATCGTCGGAGATCGCCTTCATGGCCTGCTCGAAGGTTCGCGCGACCACCACGTCGACGTTGCCCAGCTGGTCCACCGGGCAGTCGATCGCGCGAATCGACGCGAACGTGTCCTGCAGGCCGTAGCTTTGCGGATGCCCGCGTTGCATCGCGAGCGTACTCGGCAGGATCGTGATGATCGAGAAGCGCTGGCTCAGCATCAGCGCCGAAAACGCCGACGTCGGAAAGCCGCCGATGATCGGGATGTCGATCGCTTCGCGCGCGGCCTCCACGCCGCACATGTCGAAATCGGTCAGCCAGATGCCGTCGAAGCCGTCGCGCTCGATTGCCCGTGCGAGCTCGACGACGGGCATGCCGTTCTCGAGCCAGTCGGTGCGGTTCTCGATGTCGGGATGGCCGGCCGCGATGTTGCGGATGTCGACCTCCACGTCGGGCGGCACGACCGGAGCGACCGCCTTCATGATTCGTTCGTTGAACCGGGCAGTCGCGACCGGCACCAGTACGCAGATCCGAAGCGGCTTCGTCATGATGCATCTCCGTGGCGGTTGGCCGCCAGCGATTCCACAGGAACGTACGGCCCGAGATACCCGAGCGACGCGAGCAATTGCATGAAGCTGTCGAGAATCAGCCCGCCAGGACGGGACAGCTCGGGGTCCGCGCGCCACGCGAGCAGTGTCACGGGACGCTTGCCGACGGCCGGGTTCAACGAGCCGTCGTCCATCAGCAGATCGCCGTTGGTGAAGATCGACTGGCCGTCGCCGCCGACGAAATAGGCGATGCTGTCCGGCGACAGCACGATGGGTTCAGGACGGCAACTATCCCATGCAAGCAGCGACTCGTTCTGGTAAAGCACCGTGTACATGTGCTCGCCCGCACGAATGCAGATCCTGCCAACGTCGAAGCCGCCGGTGGTGTCGACCTGGGCCGACACCAGCTCTCCCGGCTCGGACACCGCGCGTGCGGCGATCCCGCATTCTGCGGCCAGATACGCGATCATCTGCGACGCGCTGCGCACGTCCCCGCTCTTCACCGCACGGCCGAGTGCCAGCGCACGCGACAGCGTGGCGCGGATCGGCGTCGCGCGACGAATCTCCGGCGGCGTCATCACCCACATCGCGAGGCCGCCGAACTGGCCGAATTCCGGATCGGCAACCACCGGGCGCAACATCTGCTCGACGATCGCCGACACGTCGCGCTGGTGTGTCGCGTTGCCGCCATCGCCGTTGCGCGGCGTCACGTCGAGCTCGACGCACAAACCGCCTTGGCTGACGAGGAAGGCTGGGCGCGGATCGATTTCGGCGGCGGCGAACGTCAGCATCGGCAGCGACGGCACGGCGCGCCCGGCGCCATCCGCGTCGATCACCGCGAGGCCGAGCTTCGCGGCAACCAGTGCGGCCACGGTGAAGCCGAGCGCACCGCTCTCGGGCGGCATGACGTACGCGAGCTTGCGGCCCTGCGATGCAAGCCGCGCCTGGACGTTCTGCACTGCCATCACGGGCCCGGTCGGATACAGCGCCGAATTGATCGCCTCGGGCGCGCCGAGATAGGCGACCATCACGGCTTCGCCTTCAGTCGCCTCGTCGACCGGCACCACCGTGACCGTATCGACCGCGTAGTAGTCGCCGCGGCGAAACTGGCTGGCAAGATGGCTGGCGGAAATAGTGGTTCCGCCACCACCGCTTCCGAAAAACGCTGCGCCGAGCAGCAGCGAGGAGAGGTCTTCCTGACGCAGTTCATAGCTCATTTGCGAGTCCTTTTCTGGACGGGGTAGGGAACATGTCGCGGTGGAGTTCGGCAAGCAGAGCGCGCGCGTCCGCAAAGCGCGGCAGCGGATCGGGCGCAAGCGCGCGCAATGCGCGCTCCAGCGTATCCGCCGCTTCCGCACGGCGGTCGGTGTGCCGCAGCAGCTCGGCGAGATAACGGGCAGCGTCCACGCGCGCGGGTACCGACCCTAGCGCGAGCGCTGTCGACAACGCGGTGCGCAGACCCTGTTCGGCCACGACCGGATTGCCGAGCGCCCATTGCGCGCGCGCGCGTACGATCAGCAGTTCGCCAAGGTAGACGCGCTCCTGTCGGGCCAGCACCTCATCGAGCGCGATCGCCGTAACCACGTCGCATGCGTCGGGCCGGCCGGCGCGAAGCAGCAGCTCGCCATGTCGCCATGCCTTGAACGAATGGAACAACGCGCCGCCGTTGCAGACGACATGATTGTCGTAACCGTCCAGCATCATCTCCTCGGCTTCGCCGAACCGGCCCAGCGATTCGATGTGACAGGCGCGAAACACCTGACCGACCCCGCGATAGAACGCGAAGCCGTTTGCCATCGAGATCGATTCGAGCTGGCCTGCCAGCGGCCCGAGCCGCTCCATGTCTCCGAACAGGCAGGCGAGCCACGCCGCCCCTTGCAGGTTGACCGCGCGAGCGAATACATGCGACTCCTGCGCCCATGCGCGCTCGATCAGCATCTCCATCGCGCGCCGTGCCTGGTCGAACGCACCGACCTGATATGCCGCGAGCCCTTCGAACGTCAGCGCGAGACTGGCCAGATCCAGCCCCTGCGAACCGGTGCGCGTGTCGTCGCGCGCGATGCCGAGAAGGTTGCCGCGCGCGAGGCATGCCAGCGCTTCCTCGCTGTCGCCGAGCCAGAACAGCGTATTGCTCATCGCGACGTTCGCTTCGTCGAGCGCGTTTCGCGAGCCCGTAGCCTGCGCGCGCTGCAGCATGTCCTGCGCCGTCGCGCGCGCCTGCTTGAGTTGCAACGACGTCAGTTGAGTCGTCCACACTCCGAACTGGATCGACGCAATTTCCGCCGCATCGCACACGCCTTCGCCGATCGCAAGCGCCGCGGCATAACATGCGGTCGCCTCCGCATACAGCCAGCCATGCACGCTGCGCAGGCACAGGGCGAGCAGCCGGTACGCGTCAAACTGCAGCCGGCGCACATCGTCCTGCTCGTGGTTGGCCTGCAGCACGTCGAGGCAGCGGCGCAGCGGCGCGATCGCATCGGTAAAGCGCGAAGCATCGATCAGTGCGCTCGCGCGCTCCAGACATTTGCGCGCCTCGCGCCCGTGCTCCTCACGCGCTTTCAGACGCCGCTCGATCGTCTTGCGCCCCACTCCGAGCAGAACCGCCGCCGCGCTCTTGTTGTGTCCCGTGCGTTCCAGCGCACGATCGATCATCAGGTTCTCGGCGGCCGCGAGCTTGTCCCGCCCGTCCAGCTGCAGCAGCATGTCCGCAAGACTCGAGCGCGACACCGAGCCGGCCGTCTCGTTCGCGAGGAACGGCTCGAGCGTTTCGACGTCGACGTGCGTGCGCTCGGCGAGCACGCTCAGTTGACTGACCAGGTTGCGCAATTGCCGGATGTGGCCCGGCCATGCGTGCTGGCACAAACGCCGGATGGCGGCTGGCGAAAATTCGAGATGCCGCGGCTGCTGCGCGGCAAAGTGCGCGACGAGCGCCGGGATGTCGTCGACGCGCTGATCGAGACCGGGCACCGTGAGCACGAATACCGCCAGGCGGTAGAACAGGTCTTCGCGAAATCGGCCGTCGCGGGCCAGTTCACGCAGATCGCGATGCGTGGCCGCGACGACACGCCCCTCGAAGCGCAGGCTGGCCGACGCGCCGATCGGACGGAATGTGCGCGTTTCGAGCACGCGCAGGAGCTTCGGCTGCAGCGCCAGCGGAAGTTCGCCGATCTCGTCGAGGAGCAGCGTACCTTTGCCGACCGCCTGGAACAGACCGGACCGATTCTCGCCGGCGCCGGTGAACGCGCCTTTCACGTGCCCGAACAGCTCCGCTTCGACGAGATGCTCGGGGATCGCGCCGCAGTTCACGTCCACGAATGGCTGATCGTGATGCAGGCTGCGTGCGTGTACTCGCCGCGCGACCAGTTCCTTGCCCGAGCCGGTGGGGCCGACGATCAACAGCGCATGGTCGGTCGGCGCGACCCGGTCGATCATCTGCATCAGCTGGCGAAACGGCGGCGACGCTCCGATGAACGTGCGCTGATCGTCCTTGTCCGGGACGAACGGGACGAACGAGGTCGAATTCATCGGGGGAGGCGCGGCAGTGCAAGCGCGCTCACGGACCGGACGCGTCGTGGCAGCGCGGCCCCGGGGCGGCCCGTGCGGACTTCCCGCGTCGTGCGGCACGATTCCGTTTGCTTGGAATCGCACACGATGAATGCCGGCACGCGTAGCCGCCCGGCCGGAAAATCGCCTCCGAACGTGCAGCGCCTTTCGATTAAATTAAATGAAATCGATTTCCACGATGTTCCGTGCTTTTCCGCGAAATATGATTTCCCGATAGCGCGGAAGTCGGCTGACGCCATTTCCCCGACATGAATTCGCATCGCGGCCACTTTTTCGAAATAGTGGCGCGCAGAATGGCGAATGACGAAACGAATCGACACGACGCCCCCGGATCAGATGTTGGTCTCATTGTTTTGCCTGCAACGGCGCGACGTGCGGGACCATGCATGGCGCTGCGCCTTGCGGACGCAACGCACAGCCTGCGCCCGGTCGAACACGGCGAGCCGCTCGACGGCCCGGCGGAACGATCGACGGCTGGCACTGCGCCCACGGAAATCAGGCCGCTAATGTCCCACAGTTATTTGGTCCCGCGCTCACGACGTGTCGTCGCAGAGAAATATTACGAACTCGTCATTTAAGTTATTCACGAACGAACATTCCGTCATCCATATCGGAATATCGAAGGCCAATTCTCAAAATTAAGCTACGGCCGAAGTATAGGATTTTGCATTCCGATATCCTCTCCTTCATAAAAAATTAATTGAACTCAAAACCCGGTAGTAGGGTAATACCCGTATATGGGTGACGCCGGTAATGAGTTTTCGACTGCGTGCCCGCAATAATGAATCGGAGTATTTCGAAAGCGTCGGGACGTCGCATGCACGCCCCATCGAGCCCCAATAAACGTCCTTGACACCCTATCTTTCGATATATATCTTTAGATATGTTTTCCGATATATAGGACTCGATCATGCGACACATCCCCTCCCGCGGCCATGTCCGATGCGACGGACATGGCGCGCATACGCGCGCCGACTGGTTCGTCGGTCTCTGGCACGCGATCGGCCGCCACCGCCGCGGTCACGACCCATTCGGCGGCGGCCCGTTCGGGGGCCGCGGCGGACGCGGCGGCTTTGGAGATTTCGGCGACGATGGCATGCCGCGCGGCCGCCAGTTCAGCTCCGACGATCTCCAGCTGCTGCTGCTCGCGCTGGTCGCCGAGCAGCCCAGCCATGGGTACGAATTGATCAAGGCGCTCGACACGCGCTCCAGCGGTTTCTACAGCCCGAGCCCGGGCATGGTGTATCCGGCGCTGACCTATCTCGAGGAAGTCGGCTTTGTCGTGTCGCAGGCGGAAGGCAACCGCAAGCGTTACGCGCTGACCGACGCCGGCCGCGCGCATCTCGACGCGCAGCGCGAGCGCGTCGACACCCTGTTCGCGCGCCTCACGCATCTCGCGCGCAAGATGGAATTCATGCGTCGCGCATTCGCCGGGGAATCGACCGGCGGCGACACGCAGGACGACGCGCAGTCCGGCTGGCTGCCGGAGTTCGTCGAGGCCCGTCTCGCGCTGAAGCGTGCACTGCTCCACAAGAGCGCTGCAGGGGCCGACGAACAACGGCGCATCGCGGCGATCATGCGCCGCGCGACGGCCGAAATCGAAGGCGGCACCGGCGCGTAACGCGCGCGCCCGTCCACACTCAAGGAGAACGGATTCATGCAGAACCCACCCGAACGCACCGTTACCCGCGTGCGCCATACGCTGAAGTTCCGCCTGCTGCAGGTCGTGCGCGTGCATGCGGTCACGCCGCATCTGCTGCGCGTCACGCTGAGCGGCCCCGACCTCGCGGATTTCGAATCGTCGTCGTTCGACGATCACGTGAAGGTGTTTTTCCCGGCGCCCGGTGCGGAACGGCCGACGATGCCGACGCTCGGTGCGAACGGCCCCGAGTTTCCGGAAGGCCAGCCGAAACCGGTTGCCCGCGATTTCACGCCGCGCCGCTTCGATCGCGCCGCGTGCGAACTCGATCTGGAATTCGTGTTGAACCATCCCGGCCCCGCATCGCAATGGGCAGCACAGGCGCGCGCGGGGCAATGGCTCGGTATCGGCGGCCCGCGCGGTTCGTTTGTCGTGCCGACCGATTTCGACTGGCACCTGCTGATCGGCGACGATACGGCGCTGCCGGCTATCGCGCGGCGTCTCGAGCAGCTGCCGGCCAATGCGCGTGTGGCCGTCGTGCTGGAAGTCGCGGATCGCACCGCGCAGATTGCGTTCGACACGCGCGCCGACGTGCACGAGATCTGGCGTTTTCGAGCCGAAGCCGATACCGCCGACGGCGACGCGCTGCTGAGCGCCGTGCGCGAACTGCCGCTGCCGTCGTCCGGCGACGGGTACGTGTGGGCGGCGGGTGAAGCGCAGTCGATGCGCGCGGTGCGCCAGCACCTGACAGGCGAGCGCGGCATCGACAAGTCGCGGATCCGCGCGGCAGCCTACTGGAAACGGGGCGCAACGGCCGTGCACGAAACGCTGGACGACTGAGCGGACAGGGCCCCCCGTGCATCGGCGGGCTTGGCATCCGCGGGGCGGCTGGTATATATGTATGTCTGCGACGCCGCTGTCGGGCGACAGCCGCCGCAGCCCCCAGGAGCGCCAGGTCATGACAAAAGAAAGCCACGCTTCGCCGTTCCTTCGCAACCTGAAAATCGCCGGCTATTGCGGCCTGGCAGCGGTCGTGCTCGCGCTATTCGTCGCGATGTGCGCGATCCTGAAGGAAAGTTCTCTCGAGCGCGACGCCGCAAGGCAGCCGGGCGAAACGCCCGAACTGCACGATGCGGGCGGCGGCACTTCGGCATCGGCGGAGTCTGCCAAGACGCCCGGCTGACGGCGTCCGGCGCATCCGCTCCCGCGTCGTTCCCGCGCTCAGGGCATACGTTCGCGCCCCATCATCACCGCGTGCACGACGTCGCCGATCCGTTCGAGCAGTTCGACGACCCGTTGCCCATACACGTGTGCGCCGAGCGCACCGGCCGTGCCGACCAGCACGCCGCCGACCATGTCGAACGGCCAATGCACGCCCGCGTACACGCGCCCCCATGCAATCGCGATGGCCATCGCGATCATCACGTATCCGGTGAGCCGCGTGGTGCCGGCGAACAGCATGCCGATCGCAAGACTCCACGCGAACGTCATGTGATCGCTCGGAAACGAGCTGTCAGGCGCATGCGGGATCAGTTGCGTGCCGACGCCGGCCATGAACGGCCGCGGCGAGAACCAGAAATGCCCGATCACCTGCGCGAGTACGAGCGCGACGCACGTGCCGAGGCCGGCTTCGATCGCCTGGCGCCGCGTCGGCCGCTCACCGAAGATCCAGGTCGACAGCAACATCGCGGGCAACGCATAGACGAGCCAGTCGGCGGCGAAGATCGCGACGCGGGCGATGCCCTGGTGCGGCGCGTTGCCGGCATTGATCGCGGAAAACAGGATGAGATTGAGGTTTTGCATGAATCAGGTTGCGTGGGGCGTAAGGATGGGACAAGACCGGGCGGGCCGGTCGGACGCGAACGATGCTAGTGCTCACTCGCTTAAGCGCCGCTTAATGCGCAGCCCGATCGGCGATGTGGACTCCGACTTGCGCGCGAGCGCACTTAGATCCCGCACTGCAACACAAGTTCACACAATTGTCACACTGGCGCGTAGCCGTCTCCCGTAAAAGCTCACCAAGCGTCCCGTAAAGGCTCACCTTCTTCACATCATCGCGTCATCGAAGCGTGCGAGGATCGGGCGCTCCCCGGCCATCCGTGTCCTTCGTACCGATCGCCTCAACATTGCCCGGTAAATAATTCGAAATCGGCAACAATTAATTCCATATGCGGCATCGCACAACGGCATCGCACAGGCATAGGATTACGAGCTTGCGAGCATTCATCCACGAAGCGATCAACAAAGGAGTCCGCATGAAAACGAGCGATGTCCGATCGAAAGCGTTTGCGATGCCGTTGACCAGCCCGGCATTTCCAATGGGGCCGTACCGTTTCGTCGATCGTGAATTTCTGATCATCACGTATCGCACCGATCCGGACCGTCTGCGCGAAATCGTCCCGGAGCCGCTGCAGATCACCGAGCCGCTCGTCCATTACGAATTCATTCGCATGGCCGATTCGACCGGCTTCGGCGACTACACCGAAAGCGGCCAGGTGATCCCCGTCGAATACAACGGCCAGGCCGGCGGCTATACGCTCGCGATGTATCTCGACGATCACCCGCCGATTGCCGGCGGCCGCGAGTTGTGGGGCTTCCCGAAGAAGCTCGCGTCGCCGACGCTGCACGTGAACACCGATCACCTGCTCGGCACGCTCGACTACGGGAAGGTGCGCGTCGCGACCGGCACGATGGGTTACAAGCACAAGGAACTCGACATCGACGAGCAGACGAAGCGCCTCGCCGGCCCGAACTTCCTGCTGAAGATCATCCCGCACGTCGACGGTACCGCGCGCGTATGCGAACTGGTGCGCTACTACATGCAGGACATCAAGATGAAGGGCGCGTGGACCGGCCTCGCATCGCTGGAACTGGCGCCGCATGCGCTCGCGCCGGTAGCCGACCTGCCGGTGCTCGAGATCGTCGAAGCGCGCCACATCATCGCCGATCTCACGCTGGGCCTCGGCGAAGTCGTCTACGATTACCTCGCCCAGTAACCATACTGATACGTCGGCAGTCCTTTCTCCCTGTCAATCCTTTCACCACGGGAAATCCAAAATGAGCAACCTGAATGGCAAGACCGCAGTCGTCACGGGCGCCGCAAGCGGCATCGGCAAGGAAATCGCACTGGAGCTGGCGAAGGCGGGCGCGGCAGTCGCGATCGCCGACCTGAACCAGGACGGCGCGAATGCGGTGGCCGACGAGATCAACAAGGCAGGCGGCAAGGCGATCGGCGTCGCGATGGACGTGACCAGCGAAGACGCGGTGAACAGCGGCATCGACAAGGTCGCCGAGACGTTCGGCTCGGTCGACATCCTCGTGTCGAACGCCGGCATTCAGATCGTCAATCCGATCGAGAACTATTCGTTCGCCGACTGGAAGAAAATGCAGGCGATCCACGTCGACGGCGCGTTCCTGACGACGAAGGCCGCGCTCAAGCATATGTACAAGGACGACCGCGGCGGCGTCGTGATCTACATGGGTTCGGTGCACTCGCACGAAGCATCGCCGCTGAAGTCGGCATACGTGACGGCCAAGCACGGGCTGCTGGGCCTCGCGCGCGTGCTGGCGAAGGAAGGCGCGAAGCACAACGTGCGCTCGCACGTCGTGTGTCCGGGTTTCGTGCGCACGCCGCTGGTGGACAAGCAGATTCCGGAGCAGGCGAAGGAACTCGGGATCAGCGAAGAGGAAGTGGTGAAGAAGGTGATGCTGGGCAACACGGTCGACGGCGTGTTCACGACGGTGCAGGACGTCGCGCAGACGGTGCTGTTTCTGTCGGCATTCCCGAGTGCCGCGCTCACGGGGCAGTCGTTCGTCGTCAGCCACGGCTGGTTCATGCAGTAACGTCGCCGCGTCCGTCGCGGGAAGCAATTCCCGCGGCCTCGCTCATTTCCACGCGGGAGCGCCGTCGGCCGACGTTGCTCCCGGCGTCTCCGCCCTCCACGGCGGGATTTCTCGGAGCAACTGATGAAACCGCACGCGCGTACAGAAAAGCAGGCCGTCGATGCGGCGGACCTGCACCACGAAGCCGGCGCACCGGCCTCTGCGCGATCGCTGCCGTACGAAACGATCGCGCTCGTCCTGCAAGGCGGCGGCGCGCTCGGCGCGTATCAGGCCGGCGTATTCGAAGGGCTGCACGAAGCAGGCATTCCGCTCGACTGGATCGCCGGCATCTCGATCGGCGCGCTCAATACCGCGCTGATCGCCGGCAATGCGCCCGAGCATCGCGTCGAGCGGCTGCGCGAATTCTGGGAAACGATCTGCCAGCCGGCGTTCTTTCCCGCGATCCCGGCCGCCTTCGAATTCGCGCTGTTCAA
Organism: Burkholderia sp. AU19243; assembly: GCF_018148075.1. Classification (NCBI taxonomy): domain Bacteria; kingdom Pseudomonadati; phylum Pseudomonadota; class Betaproteobacteria; order Burkholderiales; family Burkholderiaceae; genus Burkholderia; species Burkholderia sp. AU19243. The sequence continues at coordinate 19,711 of NZ_JAGSTV010000013.1, read as the reverse complement.
CAGCATTGACCAGATTCGCACATTCTTCACCGCGTCGCAGGCCGCGAGCGCGATGATGCAGGGCCAGCAGGGTTTCTTCGTGCCGCGCTTCCCGCCGCCGCTGCCGGGCGTGTCCGATCATCCGCAAAAAATCAGCTGGTACGACACGTCCGCGCTGCGCGCGACGCTGCTCAAGCTCTGCGATTTCGACCGGATCAACTCGGGCGAGACGCGTGTGTCGGTCGGCGCAGTCAACGTCGGCACGGGCAACTTCGTGTACTTCGACAACTCGCGGATCCGCCTGCTGCCCGAGCACTTCATGGCGTCGGGCGCGCTGCCGCCCGCGTTCCCGCCCGTCGAGATCGACGGCGAGTATTACTGGGACGGCGGCGTCGTATCGAACACGCCGCTGATGGAAGTGCTGCGCGCGCGGCCGCGCCGCGACACGCTCGCGTTCCAGGTCGACCTGTGGAGCGCGCGCGGCCCGCTGCCGCGCACGATGGCCGACGTCGCGGAACGCACGAAGGACGTGCAGTATTCGAGCCGCACGCGTTTCGTCACCGACACGCTGCAGCGCGAACAGCGCTACCGCAACGTGCTGCGCCACGTACTCGAGCAGGTGCCGGAAGAGCAGCGCAAGAACGACCCTTGGTGCATCGAGGCAGAAGCGATGTCGAGCGGGAAGAAGTACAACATCCAGCACCTGATCTATCAGCAGAAGGCGTACGAGCACCACTACAAGGACTACCAGTTCGGTTTGTCGACGATGCGCGACCACTGGAGCGCCGGTCTCGACGACATCCGCAAGACGCTCGCCGTCAAGGACGGCCTCGCGCTCCCCACCAATGACGCGGGCTTCGTCACGCACGACATTCATCGCCACCGGTAACGCCGCATGCAACGGGCCGGGACGCTCGCAGCGCCGGTCCGTTCTCTTTTCCGATTCGACATGCCGATTTTCATTGCGCTGTTTGCGCTCATCGCACTTGGATGGGGCGCCGTTCATCTGTTTCACGTCATCGCCGCGCAGTTCGGCCAACCGGTGGCGATCGCGGCCGCCGTGCTCGCGGCCGCGATCGTGCTCGCACTGGCCGCGTGGTGGATCAAGCGCCGCCGCGACATCGCCCCGAACACGAAGGAACAAGGCTGGACGCATATCGTCCATCGCGCATGGGGAGAGCTGCGCGTGTCCGCGACACAAGGCCTGCTGTGGATGTCGCACGACGGCGCGGACGGCCGCTATACGCTGTCGCAGCTCGATGGCTGCGAAGCCGCGCCGATCGATGGCCGCTGGCATCTGGTCGTGCGTGTGCGCGACACGGAGCGCGGCGAATGGAAACTGCCGATGATGGACAAGCGCGACGCGCAGCGCTGGGCCCGCGTGCTGATGCTTGCGAAGGACAACCGGCTGTAACGGCCGGCCACGGCGGCGCGTCCGATGCGTCGCTTTCCGGCGCGATTTTCTATCGCACGCCGAGCGCCCACAACGCGTCGAGCACGTGCTGCGTCGACCGCTCGACCGGGCCGGCCCGATGCGCGATACCGAGTTCCCGCCACAGCGCCGGGCGCAGCGGCCGCGTGACAATGCGCGCATCGGGCAGCGGCGCGCCGGCTTCGTGCGGCAACAACGTCGCGCCGTAGCCCGCGGCAACCAGGCTCTTGATCGCATCGTTATAGTTGAGTTCGATGCGCGGCTCGGGCCGGTGGCCGCCCAGCGCGAACCATTCCGTCGTCAGCCTCGACAGGCGGGTGGTCGCATCGTTGAGAATCAGCGGACGCGCAGCCAGATACGCCGGTGTCACCCGGGCCGGCAGTTTCCAGTCCGCCGGCAGAAAGGCCAGCACCGGATCGCGCCGCCACGCGCGGATCGACAAGCCCGCGACCGCCGGCTGCGGCAGCGCGACGAGCCCGACGTCAAGCGTGCCCTGTGCAACGCGCGCGAGCGTGTCGTGTGACGTGAGCACCGCGATCTGCACGTCGATGTCCGGATGCCGTTCGCGAAGCCGGGCCACTGCCTGCGGCAACAGATGCGCGATCGCGCCGGTCGATGCGCCGAGGCGTACGCGCCCCGTCAGCCCCTGCACTTGCCGCTCCACGTCGTCGAGCGTCGCTTCGACTTCGGCGAGCAGACGGCGCGCGCGCTCCACCAGCACCGCGCCGATTGCCGACGGCCGCACGTTGCCGCGCGTGCGCGACAGCAACGGCGCGCCGATGCGGCTTTCGAGTTCGGCAACATGAAGGCTGACCGTCGGCGGCGCAAGATGCAACAGTTGCGCGGCGGCGACGAACGAGCCCCGATCGGCGATCGCGACCAGCGTACGCAGCCGATCCAGACTGATCTCGCGCATTCCCACCTCTCGTTCAGAAAAGCTGAATCCTGTAATCAGGAAATTCAACTTTTCCTATTCTATGCGTCCGGTGGACGATACGGCTTTCCCGATCTCCGACACGAGGAACGCGACGATCATGAGCCACGCCACTGTCTATATCGACGGCGACCAGGGCACGACCGGTTTGCAGATTCACGAGCGCCTGCGCGATCGCACCGATCTGCGGCTCGTCACACTGCCCGATGCCGCTCGCAAGAATCCCGCGCCGCGCGCCGAAGCGATCAACGCGGCGGATATCGCGATCCTGTGCCTGCCCGACGCCGCCGCACGCGAAGCGGTCGGCTTCATCCGCAATCCCGCGGTACGCGTGATCGACGCGAGTTCCGCCCATCGCACCGACGCCGAATGGGTGTACGGCTTTCCGGAGATGGCCGCCGGACACGCGCAGACCATCGCCGGCGCGCGGCGCGTGAGCAATCCGGGCTGCTATCCGACCGGCGCGATCGGCCTGTTGCGGCCGCTGCGGGAAGCCGGCCTGTTGCCGCGCGACTATCCGGTGAGCATTCACGCGGTGTCGGGTTACTCGGGCGGCGGCCGGGCCGCCGTCGACGCGTTGGAATCGAGCGACGCTGCCCGCGCGAAACCGCTGCAGGTCTACGGCCTCGCGCTTGCACACAAGCATGTGCCGGAAATCCGGCAGCATGTCGGGCTCGCCCATCGGCCGCTGTTCGTGCCGGCTTACGGCGCCTATCGGCAGGGCATTGTGCTGACCGTGCCGATCGAGCTGCGGCTTTTGTCCGCTGGCGTGACCGGTGAGATGCTGCATGCGTGTCTCGCGCACCATTACGCGGGCGCGCGCCACGTTGACGTCATGCCGCTCGCGGACACCCGCGCGATCACGCATCTCGATCCCCAAGCACTGAACGGGACGAACGACCTGCAGCTCGGCGTGTTCGTCAATGAAGAGCACGGTCAGGTGCTGCTGTCCGCCGTGTTCGACAATCTCGGCAAGGGGGCGTCCGGTGCGGCCGTGCAGAATCTCGACCTGATGCTGGGCGTGCAGAGCGTGGCGTAAGGGGCGTTAATGTGCGGTGTTGAACTTTGCGTCGCGGGCAGTGGGCGCGCAGCGTGGAGCTGCGCGCAGGGTGCCCGGCCGATACCATCGTCAACTTGAAAGGCGCTTCGCGGCGGGCAGTGCATCCCTGCCCGCCGCAGGCCGTTGCACCGGCAACGCGGCGGCAAGTCGCAAAAAAACGGGCATGCGCCGATGCCAATCACGTGCCCCCGTAAAAGCTCACCTTTCCCCGATGTCAGCCCGCGTCGTCGCTTGCTGCGGCGTTTAGACCGGCGAGCGTCTCCGCCAGATAGTCGACGCATACGCGCACTTTCGCCGACGCCGCGACGCGCTCCGGATACACCGCCCATATGTTCGCCGGCTGAATCGCATCCGGCAGCACGCGACGCAGCTCGCCGCGTTCGATCAGCGGCCCCGCTTCCCAGATCGAACGCAACACGATCCCGCGTCCGGCGAGCGCCCATTGCACAGCCACTTCGCCATGGTTCGTGGACAACGCGCCGCCGACCTTCACCGTCGCCGTTTCTCCGCGCACGTTCAGCCGCCATACACCGAATGGATGATCGCGCTCCTTGATCGCGAGGCAGTCGTGCGATGCGAGATCGGCGAGCGTGCGCGGCGTGCCGCGGCGTGCGAGATAGCCTGGCGACGCGCACAGCACGCGGTAGTTAGCGGCGAGGCGACGCGCGATCAGATGGTCGGCGATTTCGTCGCCAATGCGCACGTCGACGTCGTAGCCTTCGCCCGCGACGTCGACGAGCCGGTCGAACAGATCGAGCCGCACGTTCAGCTGCGGATAGCGAGCGGAAAAGTCCAGCAGCGCCGGCGCGATCACATGCCGGCCGAAGCCGAAGCTGGTCGAGATGCGCAGCGTGCCGCGCGGCACCGTGCGCGTGGTCGACACGTCCTCGACGAGATGATCGACGTCGTCGAGAATCTTCTCGGCGCGCGCGAATACGCGTTCGCCGGCTTCCGTGACCGTCACGCGGCGCGTGGAGCGATGCAGCAGCCGCGTGCCGAGCTGCGCCTCGAGCAACGCGATGCGCTTGCTCACGTACGCGGGCGACACCGCGAGCTGCTCGGCGGCCGCGCTGAAGCTCGCCAAGCGGACGACAAGGCTGAACACACGCAGGTCGTCGAGATTCGGCGATTTATTCACGATTCGTGGAAAGTTGATTAACCTTTTCCGCGATTTTAATCCGAATGGAAATAAATAGAATGACGTCATGTTCCGCTGCGCACGCCGCCAGCGGCCCAACCAGCCAAGGAGACTCGCATGAGCGACAAGACGTACAAGATTGCCGTCATCCCCGGTGACGGCATCGGCCGTGAAGTGATGCCCGAGGGCCTGCGCGCGCTTGACGCCGTCACCGCGCGCTTCGGCATCCGGTTCGCGTTCGAGCAGATCGAGTGGGCGAGCTGCGACTACTACGCGCAGCACGGCAAGATGATGCCGGACGACTGGAAGGCGCAGCTGTCGGGCATGGACGCGATCCTGTTCGGCGCGGTCGGCTGGCCCGCCACGGTGCCCGATCACATTTCGCTGTGGGGCTCGCTGCTGAAATTCCGTCGCGAGTTCGATCAGTACATCAACCTGCGGCCCGCGCGCCTGTTCGACGGGGTGCCGTCGCCGCTCGCCGGCCGCCGCGCCGGCGACATCGACTTCATGATCGTGCGCGAAAACACCGAGGGCGAATATTCGTCGGTCGGCGGCACGATGTTCGAAGGCACCGAGCGCGAAGTCGTGATGCAGCAGTCGATCTTCACGCGGCACGGCACCGAACGCGTGCTGAAGTTCGCGTTCGAGCTCGCGCAGCGCCGCGCGAAGCGCCTGACCGTCGCGACGAAGAGCAACGGCATCGCGATCAGCATGCCGTGGTGGGATGCCCGCGCAGCCGAAATGGCCGAGCGCTATCCGGAGATCGCCGTCGACAAGCAGCACATCGACATCCTGTGCGCGCGCTTCGTGCTGCAGCCGGACCGCTTCGACGTCGTCGTCGCGTCGAACCTGTTCGGCGACATCCTGTCCGACCTCGGCCCGGCATGCACGGGCACGATCGGCATCGCGCCGTCGGCGAACCTGAACCCGGATCGTACGTTTCCGTCCTTGTTCGAGCCGGTGCATGGCTCCGCACCGGACATCGCGGGGCAGTTCATCGCAAACCCGATCGCGATGATCTGGTCGGCGGCGATGATGCTCGACTTCCTCGGCAACGGCGCGGGGCCGGAACGCGAAGCGCACGACGCGATCGTCGCCGCGATCGAGGACGTACTGCGAGCCGGCCCGCGCACGCGCGATCTCGGCGGTCAGGCCGGAACGCAAGAAGTGGGCGAAGCGATCGCTGCGCGGATCGCCGGCTGACACTCGAACGGGAAGGGTGCGCGGCGGAGACGGCATCGATGCACGTTGTGTTCAGTAGTGTGAACACGACGGAGCGCCGCACACCTTTGTCGAATTCGATGCGCCGCGCGATGCCGGTTCTGCATGTCATGTCGTTCGGCGACGCGGCACGTCAGGTTTCGTCACGGTGATGCATCGATGTGAAAGGCATCACGTCGACGCCGAGCGGTGAGTTGCATCGCGCGTCGACACACACCGGTTGGACTTCATCGTCATTCGGCAGCGACGCCACCGTGTCGCCTTCGATGCGGGTTCGTACGCGCATGTTCGCGACGCGACAGCGCCCACGGCAATGCGCGGTGCTTTCATCAGCGCAATCGCGCCGTTTCCTGCGAAGAATGATCGGTGAGAAGCAGGACGCGAAGCGTCACACCGTTCCGTGCGAAACGCTGTTCTCCCGAAAACACTCACCTCAGCACGCGGCTCCCGTATTTCCTCACCATTGAACGCTGCCCCCGCGCACGGTGTGACATCGAGCGCGGTCGGGCGTCGTCATCGCGCGCGTCAGAGGCCGAGATCGGACAAGCCCGGATGGTCGTCCGGACGACGACCGAGCGGCCAGTGGTACAGGCGATCCGCTTCGCGAATCGGCAGGTCGTTGATGCTCGCGTGGCGATGCGCCATCAACCCGTTTTCGTCGAACTCCCAGTTCTCGTTTCCATATGAGCGAAACCAGTTGCCGGCGTCATCGTGCCATTCGTATGCGAACCGCACCGCGATGCGATTGCCGCCGAATGCCCACAGCTCCTTGATCAATCGATAGTCAAGCTCGCGCGTCCATTTCCGCTGCAGCAGGCCGACGATCTCGTCGCGGCCCGTCACGAACTCCGCGCGATTGCGCCAGCGGCTCTGCGGCGTGTAGGCCAGCGACACACGCTGCGGGTCGCGCGTATTCCATGCGTCTTCGGCGGCGCGCACTTTCTGGCGTGCCGTTTCGAGCGTGAAGGGCGGAACGGGCGGGCGAACTTCCGGGGAAGCGGACATGGAATGCTCCTGAGCAAGGTTCCGGCCGCGCACGCGCGCAACCGGTTGGGACGTGTTACTTCTTCTGCGCTCGAGACACCGCATCGAGCAACAGTTCGGCGGTCGCGCGCGCATCGCGCGCGGCGGTTGCGTCGCCGCTGACGAGCGCGACGCCGATCGCGCCATCGATCAACACCAGCCATTGACGCGCAATGCGAGCCAGCCCGCGGCGCTCGAGCGCGACTGCGTCGGCATACGCGTCGAACCGCTCGCGCACGAACGCCAGCAAGCGCGCCTTGTGCATGCGCGCGACGACGCGCACCGGATCGTCGGCGCGGGCAATCTCGCCGGACGCGTTCAGGAACGCGCAACCGTGAAAGTCCGGTTGCACGAACCAGTCGCGCAGCACGTCGAACATGCCGAGCAATTGCGCACGCGGCGACTTGCCCCGCGCAAGCGTCGCGTCGACGAACCAGCGCATCCAGCGTTCGTCGCGCCGCTCGAGCGCGGCCAAGACCAGCGCTTCCTTCGATTCGAAATGCGAATAAAAGCTCTTTCGCGCGGCGCCGGAGCGTTTCACGATCGCATCGACACCGGTCGCATGAATACCGCCGGAGTAGATCAGCGCTTCCGCCGCGTCGAGCAGCCGGTCGCGAACGACCGGTTCGGTTGAGGGATCGTCGTGTGAGTTCATGCGTTTACGGTAGAACGATCGTTCTCCCTCGTCAACGCGGATGTGTAAAAGCCCTGTCGGATGGAGGGCGAATGTCGGGCGGCGGCCTCATGCCCGAAGCGGTGACGTGAAGGCCGGGGCGCTTCGTCACCTCACGTTGCGGCCGCGGGGGCGCGTGCGGCACATAACGGGATGCGGCACGGCACGGACTCGCGACGGTTGCGTGTCTCTGCGGCAAACCGGTCAAGATCGGCTCGAGATGCCCGCAACCCCGGCGCGTCAGTGCATCGGGAGCCCGGACGATACGAGCTGAATGGTGAGCGGCTTCGATCGCCGACACCGCACCGACCGGGGTACATGCATGATGGAAAGGTGAGATCGCGAGTGATCGATAGCCTCACGTCGGAGGGTGCAATGCGATATGCATCATCCGTCGCTGTGTTGTCGCGGAAACACGTGTACGTCCGTCACGCGAGCCTCCGATCACGCGGCACGCGCTTGCCAGTCGAACGTGGCGAGCGGATACGGAAGGATGAGAAGAAAGACCCGCGTCAAAGGACGCGAGCGAAGCATCGGCGGAGCCCCGCTGACAGGTGAGCTGCGTGCGCGATGTGATGTCACCGATGGGTGCGGGCCGCTTTGGCTCGATCGCGCGCGTACAGTCAACGCGTAACCGTTCGCCGCCGATTGAGTGCCGCCGAAGCACGTCGCGACAGCGAGATCGAGCCTTCGTCGGGCGCGCAATCACGGCTCCCGAATATCCTCACCTCAAGCGCTTGCCGCAGCTGACAGCTCCGGCAAACACACGAGCCGATGCGAGCGGAACGGCCGGCAAAGAACGCCGGGCCGCTCCTTCGACACTCAGACCGTCCAGTCGAGAATCACTTTGCCGCTTTCGCCGGACAGCATCGCGGCGAAGCCCTTCTCGTAATCGTCGGCCGCGAAGCGATGCGTGATGATCGGCGACAGATCGAGGCCGCTTTGCAGCATCGCGACCATCTTGTACCAGGTCTCGAACATCTCGCGTCCGTAGATGCCCTTGATCTCGAGCCCCTTGAAGATCACCTGGTTCCAGTCGATCGCCGTCTGCGCGGGCGGAATGCCGAGCAGCGCGACCTTGCCGCCGTGGTTCATCGCCTCGAGCAGGCTCGTGAACGCGCTCGGCACACCCGACATTTCCAGGCCGACGTCGAAGCCTTCCGTCATCCGCAGATCGGCCATCACGTCGCGCAGCGATTCGCGCGCCACGTTGACCGCGCGTGTCGCGCCCATCTTCCGCGCAAGTTCGAGCCGGTAGTCATTGACGTCCGTGATCACGACGTTGCGCGCGCCGACGTGCTTCGCGATGGCGACCGCCATGATCCCGATCGGGCCGGCGCCGGTGATCAGCACGTCCTCGCCGACGAGGTTGAACGACAGCGCCGTGTGCGTCGCGTTGCCGAACGGATCGAAGATCGACGCCAGATCGTCGGAAATCTCGGGCGGAATCTTGAACGCATTGAACGCGGGAATCGCCAGATATTCGGCGAACGCACCCTCGCGGTTCACGCCGACGCCGACCGTATTACGGCACAAATGCCGCCGCCCGGCGCGGCAATTGCGGCAGAAACCGCACGTGATGTGGCCTTCGCCGGACACGCGATCGCCGATTTCGAAACCGCGCACCTCCTGCCCCATCTCGACGATCTCGCCGACGTATTCGTGACCGACGTGCATCGGCACGGGAATCGTCTTCTGCGCCCAGTCGTCCCACTTCCAGATGTGGATGTCGGTGCCGCAGATCGCCGTGCGACGAATCTTGATCAGCACGTCGTTGTGTCCGACTTCCGGGCGCTTCACGCGCGTAAGCGTGAGCCCCGGGCCGCGTTCGAGCTTTGCCAGTGCTTTCATGTTCGCGCCTCCGTCAGACGATGCCGAGCGACTTGCCGACGCGCACGAACGCGGCGACCGCCTGATCGATCTGTTCGGGCGTATGCGCGGCGCTCATTTGCGTGCGGATCCGCGCGCGGCCGCGCGGCACGACCGGGAACGAGAAGCCGATCACGTAGACGCCTTCGGCGAGCAGCTTGTCGGCCATGTTCGTCGCGAGCTGCGCGTCGCCCAGCATCACCGGAATGATCGGATGCGCGCCCGGTACGAGCGTGAAGCCCGCAGCGGTCATCTGCTCGCGGAACCGCACGCCGTTCTCGCGCACGCGTTCGCGAAGCTTCGCGCCTTCGTCGCTGCCGAGCAGTTCCAGCACCTTCAGCGACGCAGCGGCAATGCTAGGCGTGAGCGTGTTCGAGAACAGGTACGGACGCGAACGCTGGCGCAGCAGTTCGACGATCTCGCGCCGGGCCGCGACGTAGCCCCCCGATGCGCCGCCGAGCGCCTTGCCGAGCGTGCCGGTGATGATGTCGACGCGGCCGTCGACGCCGCAGTGCTCGGGCGTGCCGCGGCCATGCGCGCCGATGAAGCCGACCGCGTGCGAATCGTCGACCATCACGAGCGCACCGTAACGATCGGCGAGGTCGCAGATGCCTTTCAGATCGGCGATGATGCCGTCCATCGAGAACACGCCATCGGTCGCGATCAGCTTGTGGCGCGCGCCGGCGGCGTCGGCTTCCTTCAGCTTCGCCTCGAGGTCCGACAAATCGTTGTTCTTGTAGCGGAAGCGCTTCGCCTTGCAAAGGCGGATGCCGTCAATGATGCTCGCGTGGTTCAGCTCGTCGCTGATCACCGCATCGTTCTCGTCGAGCAGCGTCTCGAACAGGCCGCCGTTCGCGTCGAAGCAGCTCGAATAGAGAATGCTGTCCTCGGTGCCCAGAAACGACGCGAGCGCGCTTTCGAGCTGCTTGTGCACGGTTTGCGTGCCGCAGATGAAGCGCACCGATGCCATGCCGAAGCCGTCCTGATCCAGCCCGGCCTGCGCCGCGGCGATCAGGCGCGGATCGTTCGCCAGACCCAGATAGTTGTTCGCGCAGAAATTCAGCACGCCGGCACCGCCGGCGAGCCGCACGGCCGCCGCCTGGGGACTCGCAATCTCGCGCTCGGTCTTGTAAAAACCGTCCGCGCGGATCTGGTCGAGCGTCCCGCGCACCTGGGCGAGAAAGGCATCACGCATCGCAAAGCTCCTGACAGGGATTCGCATGCCGACGCGCGCCGCTCGTGGCAGCGGCGCGGCGGCCTGCTACTGTTATAGTCGGTCGTTCGATTGACCGCATTTATCCGATATTCCGAACTAGAATTCGGAATATCGAACAACTCTAAGCGAACGGAAACCAAATGGCAAGTTCCTCCGCGTCGCGGCGCACGCCCGCCGGCGCCGCACCGCAGCCGCCGGGCGTGACGCCGCCTCGCGTCGGCGAGCAAATCCAGCGCCTGCGCAACGAGCGCAAGCTGACGCTCGACGACCTGTCGCGCGCGGCCGGCGTGTCGAAGTCGATGCTCTCCGAGATCGAGCGCGACAAGGCAAACCCCACGATCGCCGTTGCGTGGCGGCTCACGAACGCGCTCGGCATCACCCTCGACGAACTGTTCTCGCAGCCGAAAGCGCCGGAGACGATCCGCGTGGACGGCCCGCACGACATCCCGACGCTCGCCGGCCACGACGGCCGCTACCAGCTGCGCGTATGGGGCCCGATCGACCTGGCCGGCAAGTTCGAGTGGTACGAGCTGACGCTTCCGGGCGGCGGCGCGCTCGTATCGAACGCGCACGAGCCCGGAACACGCGAGCACCTGACCGTGCTGCAAGGCGCGATGGAAATCGAAGCCGCCGCGGCCAGCCGACGCCTGAAGGCCGGCGATACCGCGCGCTACCCGGCCGACACGCCGCACGCGATCCGCAACCACGGCAAAGCCGAGGCGCGTGCACTGCTGATCGTGATTCATCGTTGACGCGGCGCCTAGCTGGCCGAACGGCCAGTTGCGGAAATAACTGTATATTTGTACAGTATACGGACATTCCGCCATGCATTGGCCGCTGCGGCGCACCGAGGCGCTGCGGCGGTCGACAGGAGCCTGCAATGACAGAAGAACAAGATTTGGCCGCGCTCAGCTTCAAGGCTGCCGCGCACGACCTCGAACTGATCGTTCGCCACATTGCCGCGCGCTACATTCGTCAGCGCGTGCCGCTGTCGTGGCGTCTGCTGCACGCGATCGAAGCCGAAGCGCTCGCCGATCTCGGCTTTGCAAGCCGGCACGACGCGGGCATGCGCCAGCTGTTCGAACGGCCGTCGGACATGACTTTCCCCGAAACGGACGATCCGATCGACTTCGGCCGTTCGAATGCGCTGCCCGCCGTGTTCTCGTTCGCGGTTCTCGCGTATGAAGCGGCCGCGGATTCGCAAGAAGCTGCGCCCCGCGAGCGAACGCATCGTCCGTCGAAGGCTTGGGGCGACTGACGCCGCGCGTCGACATTCCCAAAACCGGCGGCGGACCGTTGCAGTGTCGCCGCCCGCGATGTTGCGCAAAGGGCTACCATATACGCAACTAACGGAATAAATACCATGTCCCCTCCTACGTCACTCGACACGCCGGCTCGTCCAGAAGAAAAGGATCTGTTCGACCGCGGCGCCTCCGACTGGATCTTGTCGCCGGAAACCGCATTCGATGCGTGGCTCGCGATGCAGGACTACCGCCGCTCATCGGCCGACGTCTACCGCGCCCAATGGGGGGCGTTTCTCGCGTGGCTGCGCGCGCATCAGAAGAATCTCGCCACGGTCGACACCGCGTCAATCGCGAACTTCGTCGCCGAGCTTCCGATCCGGAAAACCCAGCGCATGCGCTATCTCCGTTTGATCGAGCGCGTTCTCGACCATATCCGCCGCACCGAGCTCGCATCCACCAACCCTGCGCGCTTCATTGCTCAGGATGGCGAAGCGAACTGGCGTCAGGCGCGAGACAACGAGCCGACCGGCTTCCTCACGCCGGCCGAGCGCGCGAAATTGCTGGCCTACTTGTTCTCGCCGATCGGTGTATCCGGCGCCGCGTACTGGAAAGAACGCCGCGACCGTGCGCTCGTCGCCGCGTTTCTCGGTGCCGGCGTGAAAACCGGCGAAGCGCGCGTGCTCACAATTAGTTGCATCAATACGAGTGGAACGTCGCTGCAGATCCCGTCGACGCATCCCGATTTCGCGCGCGAAACCCATCTTGCTTCATTTGCGATCGCGTTGCTTGAAGCGTGGCTCGTTGAGCGCAAGCGCCAGGAGATTCCGGGAGAACTCGTGTTTCCGGCATCCCACACAGGGCGGCCAATGCACAAGGCAACGATGTTGCGCGCGATCGATGCGATCGTCGAATCCGCCGGGCTCACATCGTCGCGCACCGCACGCGCGAGCCCGCAAACGCTGCGTAACACCTATGCAGCCGAACTGTTTGAACACGACGTGCCGCCCGAACGCGTCGGCAAATGGCTCGGCTTCATGCGGCCGATCTCGTCGAACCGCCTGCACCGCGCATGGAAAAACTGGCGGGAAAGTCTCACGAACGGTGACGCACCGGATCTGGACGAAACTCACTGATGCGGCGTCGGCTGCTCACGACGACATGATCCGTGAGCAGCCTTGTGCGATGTGGCCTCACCGTTTCACAGCTCCCGAAAAACCTCACCTCAAGCTTCCCGGAAAGTCTCACCTGTGTGATCGCTGTGCGCGTCAACGCGTCAGTCGCGAGTAAAGCGCGCGACCGCTTCGAATCGGGACGGCCAAGGTCCCGACGCATGTTCGCATTCGGGGCAAGACACTTCGAACCCGTCAGCGCCATGCGAAAGTTCTGGTTCGCCGTCACAACGTGGACATTGGTTCGGTACCGGCGTGTCGTGGTCCATCGACGTACCGATCGCTGCAAACGCTGCTGCGTCGAGTTGACCGGCGTCGGCCAGACGCCGAATCAGCGCCGAAATTTCCGGATTCATGCCGCGGCTGGCCTGCAGCGCATGCAGATCGCGCGTCGCGCGTTCGAGTTCGTCGCTCTGCGCGCGCAACTGTTCCTCGAGCCGGTCGGCACGTGTCTTGGCTGCACTCAATTGCTGAAGAAAATCGAATTCCTTGCGTTGCACGTCGCGTAACCCGCTTTGGTAAGTCGACGCCATGCTGCGCAGCGAGTCCAGTTCGACAAGCATCGGCTTCACGCGGCGTTCGGCTTCGGCCACCGCATCCTTGATTTGCTGCGCGTAGTGCTCGGTTCGCTGTTGCAATTCGGCTTGCAGCGTATCGATTCGCTCGCGCAGCGCGGCATTCTGTGTCTGTTCGACGTCGACGCGGCCTGCCATCGCGGCCAGTTCCTTTTCGAGCCGGGCGACCGTGGTGAGCAGCGTTGCTTCGTTTGCCGAACCGTGGGTCGATTGCGACGCAAGCTGCACTTCGAGTTCGGTCACGCGGGCCTGCAGTTGATCGTTGCGGCTTTCACTGCGAGCCAGCGCCGCTTCAAGGGTTTCCTGGCGGACCGTGGCGTCGCGCAACCGCTGTTCCGCATCGGCTATGCCCGCGCGGACCTGCTCCCGGTCGACATCGAGACTTTCCCGTGCCGCTTTCAATGCTTCTTCATATAACGCGCCGAGCAATGCTCCCGCCTTTTCCTCTACCGCTTTCGGGATGGCCGCGCCGTCGAGCCGGACTTTGGACGCGGAACGAATCCGCTCCCAGAAGTGATCGATATCTTTCGGGATGTCGCTCGCACTGCCCGTCTGCGTGAGATCTCGAACGCTGGCGGCCGACGGCCGGATACCGAGGTCGAAAAACAGGCGCTTGCACGCATGGAGTGACAACTCCTGGCGGCGCGCGCCGCTTGCGCGCAGGGATTCGAGCTCACCACGGATAGCTTCCCGCATTTCATCCAGCGTCATGACAACACTCACAGACATTGAGATGTTGAGATCATAACGAAATACGTATTTTTTGATACCGATTGCCGTCGACTGTGGCGCATTTACGTCGCTGTGGCCGGAAACCGCATGCGTGAGCCGATCTCGGCGATCCCGTGGCCGGATTTCGTGAAACAAAGCGAAGAAAGTTGCCTAATCCATTGTTCCCAAAGGATTTTTTGGCAAGCACGAAAAAAGGGCATTTGTTTCACATCGCGATCGTCATCGTAGCCGATCGGTGTTCAGGCGTTGGGGTATCTGTGGAAAACTCGGTGACCGAGGTCTTGAGAGTATTAGAAGTAAACACCCTTGAACCCTTAGTTAAAAACGTTAACGCCACGGCACAGCCTTACGTATCAAGGGTTTCCAGCCGATAAGGTGAAGTTTTACGGGAACCAAGGTGATCTTCTGCGGGAGCTGAAGTGATGGGGTTCGGGAAGTTGCGTGAGCCGATACAGGAAAGGTCGTGAGCGGATTCGGGATCACAGTAAAACACGAGATTCCCGAACGGTGAGGGTTTACGGGACACCACAGCCGTACAACCCGCGCTGTGCCTACGCGCACAGTTTTCTGCCTGTGCAGACATAGGTGAGAATTTGCGGGACCTTCTTCGTGCCCCGATTCTGCCTATCTTTTGGGCACTTTAGGCCAAAGGTGAGGTTTCGCGGGACTGGACCAGGATTTGCTGTGAGGATTTCCGGGAACGGACCGCCATTTTGCACAGTAAAAGTGCAGTGGAGGTCCATCGACGGCAGGAAGGTGAGGGTTTTCGGGAGATAAATTGCCCGTTCGCCGAGGCGGGTTTCACTAGGGTGAGCTTTTTCGGGAGGTAGATCACAGCGCGCCGTTCGGTTGAAAGGTGAGGGTTTTCGGGGGACCTCTGTGCGCAAAAATTGTGCACAGGTGAGGCTTTACGGGGGCACCGACCAGTCGAATTCGCTGAAAAGCCCGCCGGAAGGGGCAGAAATCCAATTTCCGCTGTGCCACTCTTGGGCGCAGGTGAGGATTTTCGGGAATCCTCGCACAGGTGTTGCGTCGCTGTGGATGCCGCAAAGGTGAGGCTTTTCGGGGAGAGAAGCGCCGGGCCCGCGTCGCGGCCATTCGCGCATAAGTATCGGATGCGATTGACATTTTTGATACCGCGCCGGTTACGGTGAGATTTTTCGGGAGTCGGTTCTCGGGCTGCTACGGCGCCGTTTTTTCCAATAAGGTGAGCTTTTTCGGGAGGCCAGCTGTGCCGGCACCGCGTGCGGCGCGGGATTCCGGGTGCTCGCGTCACAGCTTATCGAGCCGGTAAGGTGAGAATTTTCGGGATTGGCTGCTTGCTAGGCGCTGTACAATGCGCGCCGGCGCGCGAAATCGCTGTCGTCCCTACGGCCAACGGCTTTTTGAGCCTGTGTTCGTACACGGCAAACCTGGCCGCAATCGCGGGCACCGTCCTGCCTGTACATGCATACAGGACGGCACAGACGAGTGACGGCATGCCATGGCCGGCGTGTCGCCGTACAGTCGCAAAATTACGACAAATCGAAAGGTGAGCTGATACGGGAGCAAGTTCCGCACGGGTCCGGCACAGGCGAAAATCTGTGAATCCGCGCATCCCGCGACACGTCGGGATGCGTCGGAAACGCCGTCAATCCGGACCGGTGAGGATTTTCGGGAGTGGGTTGGGGTGAGCGCTGTTTCGCACGCGCACTTCACCGGCAACGGTGAGCATGTCGTTCTGGACGCACATCACCACAGGCGCTATCCTTCCGTGAAACTTCTCCTCCGACCCGACGCATGGCCACGAAGCGCGCCAAGAAGACCGATGTGGATGTGGTGAGTGCCAGTTCAGCCGAATTGCGGAAGGCCGTCGAGGCGATCGCAATTCAGCCGAAGAGCGGCAAGATCACGCTGCTGACCCGCAAGCTGTTCAACGTGCTGCTCGCCGTCGCGCAGCAGGCCGACGACTCGGGCGACACCTATCGCGCGCTGCTGTCGGACATCGTCGCCAATTCCGCGTTCGATTCGAATGACACTGCACTGGTGAAGGAACACCTGCGCCGCATGGTGTCGGTGCAGGTCGAATGGAGCACCGGCACGTCGAGCCAGAAGCCTGGCCGCAAGTGGGGGATCTCGACGTTGATCGCCGATGCGGAAATTCTCGAGGACCCGGCTACTCGTCGGGTGTGGGTTGAATTCTCGTTCGCGCCGAAGATCAAGAAGAAGCTACTCGATCCGGTTCAATACGCGCGTCTGAGCTTGCAGTTTCAGAGCCAGCTGCGCAGCAGCGCCGGCCTCGCGCTGTACGAGATCTGCGTGCGCTATCTGACGAACCCGAGCCACCTGACGATGCGCGAGCCGTGGGAATGGTGGCGGCCGATCCTGTCGGGCACGCCCGATACTGAAGCGGGCGACGAGGCGAAGCGCGAGTACAAGTATTTCAAGCGCGACTATCTGCGCCCGGCGATCGCCGAGGTGAACGCGGTCACGAACATCTTCGTCGAGTTGATCGAGCATCGCGAAGGGCGGCGAGTCGCGGAGATCCAGTTCCGTGTGACCGAACGCAAGCAGCCGATGCTCGCGCTCGACGAGCATCCGAACGTGTTTGACAGTACGTTGGTCGACCGGATGGTGAAGCTCGGGATTCCGCTCAAGGAAGCGCAGACGCTCTACGCGGACAGCGAGGAAAACCGGATTCGCGCGGCGCTGCAGATGACCGAGCAGCGGATGCGTAGCACGACGCTGCCGCCGGTGCGCAGCGCGCCCGCGTTGTTCAAGGATGCGCTGAAGAAGGGATATGCGCCGCCGGTCGAGTCCGTCGATGCGCTGCCTTCCACGCCGTCGGCAAAGGCGGTGTCGGCGCAGCCGGACGATCTGAAGGCACGGTTGTTGAGCGAATTCGCTGCGTTCCGCCGCAAGGAAGCGAAGGTGCTGTACGAGGAGCAGGGCGACGCGGAGCGCGAAGTGGCGCGCGAGTCGTTCGAGTCGGAAGTGTTGCCGACAATGGGCTCGCATCTGCGTGACGACTGGCGCAAGCGCGGGCTCGAATCCAAGCTGGCAGAAACGGCGTTTTTCGACTGGCTTGCGCAAAAGACCTGGGGAGAGCCGACCGATGGCGATCTGCTTGCATTCACGCTGAATCAATCGCGGGCGGCCTGAGGCCGTTCAGGCCTCCCTCTGAGCCGCCGGCTCGTCTCGTCCAATCTGAGCGGGCCCGGCACATCGCCAGGCCCATCCCGCTCTTACCGTCACTCCGACAGCAGCATCCGCTCGAGTTGCTCGAGGATCGCGTCGCGTTTGTCCTTCGGCAAGCCGCGCAGGCGCAATTCGATCCGGTCCTCGCCGTACGACTTCAGGTCGCCGACCGACTTGCCGCCAAGCTTGATCTCGAGCCGCTGCGCGTAGCGCTGGCGGCCGGCCGGCTTAGGCGTTTCCTGCGCTGCCACGCGACCCTTTACGATGTCCGACACCTGGCGCGTGCTGAGGTCGTCGGACACGATCTTGTTGATCAGCCGTAGCGTTGCCTCGGTGCCGCGCGCATTGTGATAACGGCCGACCTGATACGCCATGTTCGAACCGAAACGATCGGGGCGTGCGACCATCTCCTGCATTACGGCTTCCGGCAGCTTGCCGATCGACAGCGCAACTGCGACCGTCGACTCATCAAGGCCGAGATGTTCGGACAGTTCCTTCTGACTCTGGAAATGTTTGTCGTCCAGGAAGCGGCGCCATACGACGGCATTGTCGAATACCGTCTGCGAATCGCGTTGCACGTTCAAGTCGTAGCCGAGCTTGTAGCTCTCGATTCCGATCGGCACGTCGATCACGATCGCCTTCACGGTTTCCTTGTTCGCTTCCTTCAACGCGCGCACGCGGCGGCCGCCGTCGCTGACGAAATAGGAACCCGGATTCTCGTAATCGGGAATCACGTGAATCGCCTGCTGTTGCCCCTGCTTCGCGAGGTTGACCGCAAGCTCTGCAATCGACGACTTCAGATAGAAATGCCGCGGGTTGAACGGACTATGTTTGATCGCCTTCAGCGGCAGCTCGATCACCTGACCGGGGGCATAGCGGTTCTCGAGGCGCCACGCGCGATATTGCGGCGACTCGTCCGTCGACGGATCGAGCAGGACGTCGGCAACGGCAGGTGGCGCGACGTCCTTTCTGGCGGATTTCGTCGGTGCTGTCGTAGCAGTCTCGGACTTGACGATGCCGTCGATGGCATTCAGCCGATCAAGCGCGGTCCGCTTCTCGCTCGTCGTGATATCCGGGCGCGCTTGGAATCCTTTTGCAAATTGGGAGGGCTTCATGTGACTCCTTTATGCGCATAAAGTCAGGGCAGCATGGCGACGATTTCGTCGGCGCATGCGCGAATTTCCGCGGCGGCCAGCTTGGCGCCGCGATCGTTCATTTGCAGCACGGTCTGACCGAGCGCCATCGCCTGCTTGTAGGCTTCCCGGGTCGGAATTTGCGTCTTAAGCAACGGGAAACCGAGCTCCTCGAGCGCGCGCTTGAGCTCGCGGGTCAGCATGCGCTTCTCTTCGGTCTTGTTCAGCAGGAAAACGGCGCGAAGGTCTTCGTTCATTACCTGCGCCTGCTGGATCAGCTTGACCAGCCCGACGCTCGACCAGTAATCGGCCGGCGACGACGAAGTCGGAATCACGGCGATCGATGCGGCCAGCAACACGACGCCGGATACTTTCTCGGTAATCGACGGCGGGCAATCGACGACGATGATGTCGTAGTCGTTGATGAACTTCTTGATCTCGCGGTGGATCTGGCCGCCGGCTTCAGCGAGATTGACTACCGGGAAAGGGATACCGGCGTCGCTGTCACCGGATGCGCTGGACCAGTGAACCAGCGTGTTTTGACCGTCTGCGTCAATGACGAGGACGCGCTTCCCTTTTTCATGGAATGCGGCACCCAGGTGCATGGCGATCGTGCTCTTGCCGACGCCGCCTTTTTGTTGAGTGACTGCAATGATTTCCGCGGCCAATTTTCACTCCTGTTTTTGGTCGTTGAAATTCTACAGGACGATATTTATATTTCAATGAAATTGTGGTTCGCCAACTACGCGTTGGCCGTTTGGGCTATTGGTTTGTGCGCATAAAGTCACGCTCTGCCGGAGCGCTGACGTGGGACCGAGTTTGGAGCGGTGTGAAGCTCGGGCGCGAGGATTCGCGTGGGCGGCGATCCGGCAACTGCGTTGCTGTTCCGAATGTGGTCGCGGTGGTGGTAATGGAGCTTGGCCCGCGCGATCCGGCTGCAGCCGATGGCGTCGTCAGTTTATGCGCATAAATCGCCGGCGAATGTGGCCTCCTCCGTGGACGCATCTCGGCGACCACCGCGACCACCGCGACCACCGCGACCACCGCGACCACCGCGACCACCGCGACCACCGCGACCACCGCGACCACCGCGACCACCGCGACCACCGCGACCACCGCGACCACCGCGACCACCG